>JAFEGB010000009.1 GCA_018240295.1 Pseudomonadota bacterium | reverse complement strand
CTTTGCCGATGTCGATGCCGGCGACACGCTGAGTTACACCGCGACCCTCGCCAATGGCGATCCGCTGCCGACGTGGCTGACGTTCAATGCCGCCACACGCACGTTCTCCGGTACGCCGGCCAATGGCGATGTCGGCGCGATCACGGTGCGCGTGACCGCGACCGATGGCAGCAGTGCCGCGATCAGCGATGACTTCGTGATCACGGTCGCCAACGTCAATGACGCGCCGAGCCTCGCGAACAGCATCCCGGATCAGAACGCCACCGAAGATCATCCGTTCAGCTTCCAGGTGCCGGCCAATACCTTTGCCGATGTCGATGCCGGCGATGTGCTGACGTATACGGCGACGCTCGCCAATGGCGAGCCGCTGCCGGCGTGGCTGACGTTCAATGCCGCCACCCGCACGTTCTCCGGTACGCCGGCCAATGGCGATGTCGGCGCGATCACGGTGCGCGTGATCGCCACCGATGGCAGCAGTGCCGCGATCAGCAGCACGTTCACGCTGTCCGTACTCAATACCAATGACGCGCCGGTTGCCGCGAACGATGCCGTGACCACCGACATGGAAACGGCAATCGTCATCAACGTGCTCGCCAACGACAGCGATGTCGATGCGGACGACGCGCTGCGCGTCACTGCCGTCGAATCGCCGGCTCACGGTACGGTTCGCATCGAAGCCGACGGCCGGATTTATTACGAACCGGAATTCGGTTTCTCCGGCCAGGATGCTTTCCGGTACACCGTGACCGATCGCAACGGCGCCACGGCCATCGGCACGGTACAGGTGACCGTGCTCGAAACCCGCAGTCCGGTGCCGGTCAACTCCACTGCGCCGCTCAGCCCGACCTCGGCGCCTGCGCCAACGACCTTTGCCCCGACCTCCGCCGTGCAGCCGAATCTCGTGCTCGCGGCGGTCACCGGCGATTCCGGCATCGGCAGCGACGATGCCGTGCGCGATGCGGTCTACGGCAATGACACGCTGATGGTCCGCCCGCCGGCGCCCGGCGTCGGCTTCGAGCAGGTTCGCAATACCTTGCAGACCTATTCGAACCCCATCCCGCCCCTGAGCACCCCGAACGCCCCGCCGCCGCTGCTCATACCTGGCTTGCGGCCGGATAACGGTACGGGGACGGGCTTCGAGCGGCCGGCGCTGGCGCCGGAAAGCCTGCGGGCCGGCAGCAGCTTCGGGTTCTCGCTGCCGCCGCTGACGGCCGGCGGTACGCGTGAGGTACGGCTGAGCACCGGCGAGGCGCTGCCGGCGTGGATGAATTTCGATCCCGCGACCGGCCGCATCAGCGGTCAGGTGCCGGATGGCGTGCGCGGAACCATCGAACTGCGCATCCGGGAGCGTGACGCCGGCGGCGCGGTCACGGAGCGGGTGCTGCAGATCGAGATCGACGCGCCTGCAAGCGAGGAAGCGCCGCCCTCGGCCGATGCCGCGCCGCTGCCTGCGGGCCTGAGCGCGCAACTGCAGCAGATCGGCAACCGCTTCGACGCCGGCCGGGCGACGCTGCTCGCCCGCCTGGCGGCGCTCGGCTGAACCGGAGGGCACCGGCGTGGTGCACGCCGGTCACCGGCCCTGAGGAAACATCGCCTGTGGCCGGGCAGGACAGGGTGCAGGGGACACGGGCAGCAATGCGTGCGTGACGGGTGGCATGAAAACCGGTGACAGATTGTTAATATGGACCGGTACTTGCTTTTTGATCGGTTCCTGATCGTCGCTCCGATCCGGTCTCTTGGCAGCCATCATCATCCTTTCACGCACGGAGTATTCCGCCATGCTCAGGAGATTCACCCTGCAGCGCTCGCTCGCCCCGGCCCTGGCCGGCATCCTGATGATTTCCGCGCTGCCCGCCCCGGCCCAGCAACAGGGCAACAGCAACGCCGCATCGGCCAGTTCGACGCCGA
The DNA here is from genome assembly GCA_018240295.1 of Pseudomonadota bacterium. Lineage (GTDB taxonomy): Bacteria > Pseudomonadota > Gammaproteobacteria > Competibacterales > Competibacteraceae > Plasticicumulans. Next base: position 18,597 of record JAFEGB010000009.1, on the reverse strand, counting down.
CCAGCTGCGAGGACGCCGTTGCCCAGCAGGTGCGCAAGCAGTGTCCGCGCGAAGCATCGCGTGTCTGTGCCGAAGCCGTGCGCAAGGCCGTTGCGCAGTCCTGCTCGCCGCAGCAGCAGGTCCGGAATCAGCAGCTCGCGCAGCAGACGTCACAGGTGCCATCCCCCGAGACCGCCGGCACGGGTGCCGGCGAAACCGGACTGGCGGCCGGTGCGGTGGAAGCCACCGTGCTCGGCGTACCGGTGATTCCGCTCGGCATTGCCACCGTGCTCGCGGTCGGCATCGGCGTGGCGGCCGGCGGGGGCAGCAACGGCGGGGGCGAGGACAGCAGCGGTTCGTCGAGCGCCGCCACCCCGAGCCACCACTGATCCGGAGAAAAACCCTGAGGCTGCCGGCGCGTGCTCAGTCGCGCGTCAGTTCCTCGCAGTTGGCGTACTGCGCGAGCACGCCCGGATTTGCGAGAGCTTCCTGATTCTTCACCGGCCGGCCGTGGACGATGTCGCGCACGGCCAGTTCGACGATCTTGCCGCTCTTGGTGCGCGGGATGTCCTCGACCTGCACGATCTTGGCCGGCACGTGGCGCGGCGTGGTGCGGGCGCGGATGTGGTCGCGGATCTTCTTCTGCAGCGCGTCATCGAGGGCGACGCCGGGGCGCAGGTGCACGAACAGCACGACGCGCACGTCGCCGTGCCAGTCCTGGCCGATCACCAGACTCTCGACGACCTCGTCGAGCTGTTCGACCTGGCGGTAGATCTCGGCCGTGCCGATGCGCACGCCGCCGGGGTTCAGCACGGCATCGGAACGGCCGTAGATGATCAGGCCGTCGTGCGCGGTCAGTTCGACGTAGTCGCCGTGACACCAGATGCCGGGGAAGCGCTCGAAGTACGCGGCCCGGTACTTCACGCCTTCGGGGTCGTTCCAGAAGCCGATCGGCATGCACGGGAAGGGCGCGGTGCAGACCAGCTCGCCCTTCTCGCCGCGTACCGGCTGGCCGTCGTCGTTCCAGACCTCGACCTTCAGCCCGAGCCCGCGGCACTGCAGCTCGCCGCGCCAGACCGGCAGCACCGGGTTGCCGAGCGCGAAGCACGAGACGATGTCGGTGCCGCCGGAGATCGAGCTCAGCTGCACGTCGGACTTCACGCGCGCGTAGACGTAATCGAAGCTCTCCGGCACCAGCGGGCTGCCGGTCGAGAGGATCGCGCGCAGCTCGGGCAGCGCGTGCGTGTCGATCGGCGCGATGCCGGCCTTGGCGCAGGCGTCGATGTACTTCGCCGAGGTGCCGAACACGTTCATGCGCTCGGCCTGCGCGTAGTCGAACAGCACGTTGCCGTCGGGCGCGAACGGCGAGCCGTCGTAGAGCAGCAGCGTCGCCTCGCTCGCCAGCGCACTGACCAGCCAGTTCCACATCATCCAGCCGCAGGTCGTGTAGTAGAACACCCGCTCGCCGGGGCGCACGTCGGTGTGCAGCCGGTGCTCCTTCAGGTGCTGCAGCAGCGTGCCGCCGGCGCCGTGCACGATGCACTTCGGCACGCCGGTCGTGCCGGAGCTGAACATGATGTACAGCGGATGGCTGAAGGGCTGGCGCCTGAATTCCGGTGTGTGCGCCGGCCAGTGCGCGATGAATTCATCGAGGCGCACGGCATCGGGAATCGCCGAGACCTCGGGGATGGCATCGAGGTAGCCGACCACGACCAGCCGGCGCACCGAGGGCAGCTGCGCACGGATCTCGCCGAGCTTGTGCAGGGTGTCGATGCGCTTGCCGTTGTACCAGTAGCCGTCGCAGCCGATCAGCACGACCGGTTCGATCTGGCCGAAACGATCGAGCACGCCCTGCGTGCCGAAATCCGGCGAGCACGAGGACCAGACCGCGCCGATCGAGGTTGCCGCCAGCATGCCGATGACGGTTTCCGGCAGGTTGGGCAGGAAGGCCGCGACGCGGTCGCCCGGCTGCACGCGCTCGTTGAGCAGCGCCTGCGCCAGTCTGGACACCGCGGCATTCAGCTCGCGCCAGCTCAGGCGCTTTTCGACCTTGTCCTCGCCGCGGAACACGATCGCGGTGCTGTCGTCGTTCCTGCGCAGCAGGTTCTCGGCGAAGTTCAGCTGCGCATCCGGAAACCACTGCGCGCCGGGCATGGAGCCGGCGCCGGTCAGCGTGCGCTCGCCGCGCTCGCCGATCACGTCGGCCCAGTCCCACAGCGTGCGCCAGAAGGCTTCGGGCTCGCGGATCGACCAGTCGTACAGCGCCGGGTAATCCGGCAGGTCGAGGCCGTGGGCGGCGTTCACGGCGGTGCGGAAGGCGGTCAGGTTGGCGCGCGCGATGCGCTTCGGAGCGGGCTGCCATAGCGGGGTATCGGTCATGGGCGGGGACTCCGGGGACAGGATCGGGGAATCGGGAGCAGGCGGCGGCCACGGGGCGGCAGGCGCGGCAGCGCGGCGCCGGGCCGGTGGCAGCGACTTGCCACGTGGCAAGTCCGGCGACCGGCCGGCGGGGCGGCGGCGGGCGGTCAGTGGCGCAGGGCGAGCAGCGCGCGGCCGGCGCGCGAGCCGTTCGGCCGGCCGAGCCGGTCGCTGATCCACTGGCCGGTTTCGGCGAGCTTCACGAGATCGACGCCGGTATGCACGCCGAGGCCGTCGAGCAGCCAGACGACATCCTCGGTCGCGACGTTGCCGCTCGCGCCCGGTGCGTACGGGCAGCCGCCGAGGCCGGCGACCGAGGCATCGACGACCGTGATGCCGGCCTGCACGCAGGCGTAGACGTTGGCGATGCCCATGCCGCGCGTGTCGTGACAGTGCACGGCCAGCCGCGCCGGCGGCACCGCGCCGCCGACGGCATCGAGCATCGCCAGCATCGTTGCCGGCGTGCCGATGCCGATGGTGTCGCCGAGCGAGATCTCGTAGCAGCCCATGCGCAGCAGTTCGAGCGCGACGCGCGCGACCGCCGAGGGCGCCACCGCGCCTTCGTACGGGCAGCCGGCGACGCAGGAGACGTAACCGCGCACGCGCACGCCGGCGGCCTCGGCGGCGGCGAGCAGCGGCTCGAAGCGCGCCAGCGACTCGGCGATCGAACAGTTGATGTTGCGTTGCGAGAAGGTCTCGGAGGCGGCCGCGAACACCGCGACCTCGCGCGCCCCGGCGGCGAGCGCGGCCTCGAAGCCCTTGAGGTTCGGCGTCAGCACCGGATAGCTGCAGCCCGGCGGCCGGCGCAGGCGCGCCAGCACCTCGGCGCTGTCGGCCATCTGCGGCACCCACTTCGGCGACACGAAACTGGTCGCCTCGATCGCCGGCAGGCCGGCAGCGGTCAGGCGCTCGATCAGCTCGACCTTGATCTCGGTCGGCACCGCGGCCGCCTCGTTCTGCAGGCCGTCGCGCGGACCGACCTCGACGATCTTCACGGACTCGGGCAGGGACATCGGCACACCTCGGCGATTCGCGGGATTCACGCAGGGACGTGAATCTCTTGTAGCCGGTTCCGTGCCGGGCGGCCGCCTTGCAGTGCAGCGACGCCGTGTTTCAGGGACGATCCGGGATGGAGGATCAGTGGCTGGTGCCGATCTGCTCCAGCGTCTCGTGCGCCTGCGCGAGCGCGGCGAAGTAGGCATCGAACACCTGCTCGTCACGGCCGGCGGCGTGGACCTCCTCCCAGTCGCCGCGCTCGTAGGCGAGCGCGAGCGCCAGCGCCCGGCCGGCCGGGCCGGCGTGTTCGAGCAGGGCCTGACGCAGCTCGCGATTGAGCGGCAGGCCGGCGAGCACGCGCTCCAGCGGCAGTCCGAACAGCAGGTCGAGCGTCGACAGCAGGCCGGCGAGCGTGCCGGTCTCGGCATCGCCGCCCTCGGCGAGCAGCAGGTCGCGGCACATGCCGGCGCGCACCAGCGCCAGTTCGAGCAGGTCGTGGCGCTCGCCGGCGGCGCCGGTCATCGCGACCAGCGTCGCCCACAGCCGCAGCCGCAGCCGCCCGAGGCAGATCAGCGCGTGATCGACCGAGTGCACCTCGCCGAGCCCGAACCAGGCCGAGCCGACGTAGCGCAGCAGCTTGTAGGTCAGCGTCGCGTCGCGGCGGATCAGGTTGCTGATCTCGGGCAGGCCGGCATCGGGGCGGTTCAGCGCCGCGATCAGCGTCAGCGCCGCTTCGCGACCGGTATCGAGTGCGCTGGCCGCGACCGGCTGCGGCCGGCGGAACAGCGGTCCCTGCAGGCCGAGCACGCCGGCATCGAGCGCGGCCTGCGCGGTTCCGGCATCGGCGATCCCGGTCGCGATCGCCACGCCGTGGAAACCGGCACCGCGCAGCGACTGCAGCAGCGGTGCCAGTGCGGCGGCACCGAGCGCGGCGGCATCGAGGCGCAGGAAGTCGAGATCCGGCAGCAGCGGCAGGAGCCCGGGTTCGAGGCTGCGACAGCCATCGAGCGCGACGCGGTAACCGGCACGCTGCAGCGGCGCCAGCCGGGCCGGCAGGTCGACCGACTGGAGACCGGCGGCCGGCAGCGTCAGCACCACCTGCAGCGGCGGCAGCAGGCGCAGCGTCGGACTGAGCAGCGTGTGCGCCGAAACCGGCAGGAAGCCGAAGCCGTTGCCGATCAGCCGTTCGAGTCCGGCGACCAGCAGCGCACCGGTCAGCAGCTCGAAGTGCGCGGCTTCGGCTGCCTCGGAGTCCGGATCGGCAGAGGGTGTGGCCGCCGGGTGCTGTGCCCTGGCATGGGCAATGTCCCAGGCGAGCACATGGTGTCGGGCGTCATACACCGGTTGACGGGCAATCAACGGGGGCGTGCTCATGGCGGCATTCCAGCGGCTGTTTGAACGTCGGGGGGACCGCCGGCAGCGCACCGGCGGCCACGGCCCGATCATGGCGGGAAATACCACATCGACGACCCGTCCATTACGACTATTCCGGATGACAGCAGGATCGGAAAAATCCAGTCGCAATGCGGCTTCGGCGCAATGCAGCACGTAATTCCCGCGACTGCAGCGGGGCGGGTTTGACGATTGATGACAATACCGCAGGCGCAGATGCATGCCGGCGGCCTGGCTGCCGCCGAAACCGGGCTGCGGCACTTCAGGACATCCGTTGCTGTGCTAGTCCTGTGAAGCCCCGCGCTTCCTTGCAGCCCCCGCCGGCCGTGTCGCGTCGCCCCGTCGACCGCAGCGGAGGGGCTGCGTCCGAAACCCGTCCAGAGGTTGCCCTGATATGTCCGCATCTGCCCTTCTCACCCGCTGCCTGCCCGGGCTTGCGGTGGCTGCCGGTCTCGCACTCGGCAGCGCCACGGCCGCTGCCGCGCCGTATACGGATTTCTACGTGTTCGGTGACAGCCTCTCCGATACCGGCAACGTCGCGCTGGTCTCGGGCGGCACGGTGCCGCCGGCGCCGTACTTCAACGGCCGTTTCTCGAACGGTCCGAACTGGGCCGACCGGTTCGCGGCCGAAGGCAGCCTGTTCACCAGTACGCAGACACCGCTGCTGCCCGGCTCGGTGCTCGGCAACGTCGGGGACAACTACGCCTGGGGCGGCGCACGCACCTACGGGCATTCGAACCCGGCGCTCAATTCGATCGCCCGGCTCAGCTCGCAGATCGGCGCCTTCGCGAGCCAGCACGCCGGCGTCGCCGATCCGGACGCGCTGTACGTGATCTGGATCGGCGCCAATGACATGCAGGATGCGGTCGTCGCCGCCGCGACCGCCTACCAGAACGCGCTGATCGGCGGCGCGACGCCGGCCGCCGCGCAGCTGATCGCGCTGCCGCTGATCAACAGTGCCGTCACGGTCGCGATCAGCAACATCAATTCGGCGATCAGTTCGCTGCTTGCCCTCGGCGCCGATGAATTCCTCGTCGCCAACCTGCCGGACCTGTCGCTGACGCCGCGGCTGGCGCCGGCCGGGCTGTTCGCGCAGTACGCATCGACGAGCTTCAACGCCGCGCTGCTCGCGCTGCTGCAGACCCGGCCCGGCACCGCGCATCTGGCCGACATCCAGTCGGCCTACAACGAGCTGCTCGGCAACCCGGCCGCCTACGGTTTCACCAACACCACGGCACCCTGCTACACCGGCGACGACATCACCTTCACGCCCAACACCGGCACGGTCTGCGCGAACCCGGACCAGTACGTGTTCTGGGACACCTTCCACCCGACCGCTGCCGCCAGCGCCTGGATCGAGGCCGAGATGGTCTCGGCGCTGGCCGCGACGATTCCGGAGCCGGCCTCGTATGCGCTGCTCGGCGCCGGGCTGCTGGCCTTCGGCAGGGCGCGCCGGCAGGCCGGGCGCCGGGACTGATCCCCGCGTTCCGGGCGATCGAACCAGAACGCCGGCGTCCGCGTGACGCCGGCGTTTTTTATTTGCGGATGGTCTGCTGCGAGCTGTCTCCGCGGCGCGGGCGCCGGCGTATCGCTCTTCAAGGAAGCTCGATCGAAGCTTCCGCAACCCGACGATACCCGCCTGTTTCACGGAGATGCCGCCATGATCCGCACCCGCTTCCGCAATGAATTCCGCAATAACCTCCGCAAGGGCCTGCGCACCGTCCTGATCGCCTGCCCGCTGTCGGCCGGGCTCGCGTTTGCCAGCGGTGCTGCGTTCGCCGCCGCTCAGCCGGCCCACGGCCACGGCTCGCCGGTGCAGCTCGCCGATGCGCACGGCAGCCGGCCGCTGCCGGTGTACGGCCGCGCGCCGATGACGGCCGATGCCTGCCACGGTGCCTCGCCGCGCGGCTGCCGCGACGACGCCGAAGCCGGTCGCCGCGAGGCCGTGCAGCCGCTGCTCTGCCTCGGCGCCTCGCCGCGCGGCTGCCTGCTGCGCCCGGCGAGCGAGGTGTGAACCGGCCGCCGCGCTGGTGCCGCCGCGACCGGCGGCGGCCGGGGGCTCAGAAGGCCGCCGGATCGGGCTGGCCGGCGTCGATGCCGAGTTCGTGCCGCGCCGTCGCGAGCCGCGTCGCATCGAGTTCGCCCCCGGCCGCCAGCGCGTGCAGCGCCGCCCAGGCGATGTGCGCGGGGCTGACGCCGAAGTGCTCGCGCAGCCGCTCGCGCGCCTCCGACAGCCCGTAGCCGTCGGTGCCGAGCACCTCGTAGCGCCCCGGCACCCACGGCGCAATGCCGAGGGCGAGCGACTTCTGATAGTCGCTGACCGCGACGAACACGCCGGGCACGCCGGCGAGCACGCGCTCGATGTGGCTGACGCGCGGGGTTTCGTCCGGATGCAGGCGGTTCCAGCGCGCGCAGGCGAGCGCCTCGCGCTGCAGCTCGACGTAGCTGGTCGCGCTCCAGACCGCGGTCGCAAACCCGCGCGCTTCGAGCAGTTCCGCCGCCGCCAGCGCCTGCGGCAGCAGGCTGCCGCTGCCGAACAGGTTGACGCGCACGGGTCCGGCCCCCGGCAGCGCCGGTTCGCGCAGCCGGTACAGGCCGCGCAGCACGCCTTCGCGCGCCGCCGGATCGGCCGGGCGCGCCGGCATCGGGTAGGCCTCGTTGTAGACGGTCAGGTAGTAGAAGACCGCCTCGCCGCGTCCGTACATGCGCTCGATGCCGTCCTCGACGATGGTCGCGAGTTCCCAGCCCCAGGCCGGGTCGTAGACCTTCAGGTTCGGCACGGTCGCGGCGAGCAGCGGCGAGTGGCCGTCCTGGTGCTGCAGGCCCTCGCCGTTGAGCGTCGTGCGCCCGGCCGTGCCGCCGAGCAGGAAGCCGCGCGCCAGCATGTCGCCGCAGGCCCAGACCAGATCGCCGACGCGCTGGCTGCCGAACATCGAATAGAAGAAGTAGAACGGGATGCTCGGCACGCCGTGTTCGGCGTAGGCGGTGCCGGCAGCGAGGAAGGAGGCCATCGCGCCGGCCTCGCAGATGCCTTCCTGCAGGATCTGTCCGTCGCGCGCCTCGCGATACGGCAGCAGCGTGTCGCCGTCGACCGGCACGTAGCGCTGGCCCTCGGGCGAGTAGATGCCGGCACTGCGGAACAGCCCTTCCATGCCGAAGGTGCGCGCCTCGTCGGGCACGATCGGCACGATCAGCCGCCCGAGCGCCGGGTCGCGCAGCAGCCGCCCGAGCAGGCGCACGGCGGCCGTCGTCGTCGACAGCGCGCGTTCGCCGCTTCCCTCGAAGCTCTCGGCGAGCGTCGCCGCGGCCGGTGCCGGCAGCGGCGGGCAGTCGACGCGCCGCGCCGGCAGGTAGCCGCCGAGGCGCTCGCGCCGCGCGTGCAGGTAGCGCAGCTCCGGGCTGTCGGCGGCCGGACGGTAGAAGGCGGCGCGCACGATGTCCTCATCGGCGAGCGGGATGCCCCAGCGCCGCGCGCAGTCGCGCCGCTCGTCGGCCGACAGCTGCTTCTTCTGGTGCGCGGTGTTGCGGCCCTCGCCGCCCGGACCCATGCCGTCGCCCTTGACGGTCTTGGCGAGGATCACGGTCGGGCGGCCGTTCGGCTGCATCGCCTGCGCGTAGGCGGCCCAGATCTTCAGCGGGTCCTGACCGCCGCGCTTGATCGAGCGGATCTCCTCGTCCGACAGCGAGGCCATCAGCTCGGCGAGCGCCGGGTTGTCGAGCACCCAGTGCTCGCGCACCGCCTCGCCGGGCAGCACCGTGTAGCGCTGGTAGTCGCCGTCGACGGCCGACTCCATGCGCCGGATCAGGCTGCCGTCGCGATCGCGCGCGAACAGCGGATCCCAGCCGCTGCCCCAGATCACCTTCAGCACGTTCCAGCCGGCGCCGCGGAAGCTGCGTTCGAGCTCCTGGATGATCTTGCCGTTGCCGCGCACCGGGCCGTCGAGGCGCTGCAGGTTGCAGTTGACGACCAGCACCAGATTGTCGAGCCGCTCGCGCGCGGCGATGCCGATCGTGCCGAGCACCTCGGGCTCGTCGGCCTCGCCGTCGCCGATGAAGCACCAGACCCGGCCGCCGCCGCCGGCCGGGGCCAGGCCGCGGTTTTCGAGGTATTTGCGAAAGCGCGCCTGATGGATCGCGGTCGGCGTCGACAGGCCCATCGATGCACAAGGCGCCTGCCAGAAGTCCGGCAGCCGGCGCGGATGCGGATACGAGGGCAGACCGCCGCCCGCGCCGAGTTCGCGGCGGAAGTTGCCGAGCTGCACGGCGCTCAGCCGGCCTTCGAGGAAGGCGCGCGCGTAGACGCCGGGCGCGGCGTGCGGCTGGCAGATCAGCAGGTCACCGCCGTAGTCGGCGCTGCGCGCGCGGAAAGCGTGGTTGAAGCCGACTTCGAGCAGCGTCGCCGCCGACAGGTAGGTGGCGATGTGGCCGCCGACGCCGCTGCCGCTGTCGGCCGCCTGCAGCACCATCGCCATCGCGTTCCAGCGGTTGATGTTGGCGATGCGCGCTTCGAGCTCGGCATCGCCCGGATACGGCGCCTGCGCGCTCACGGCAATCGTGTTGCGGTACGGCGTGTTCAGCACCGCCTCGACCGGCGCCAGCTCGTGCGCGAGCGCGTACTGCTGCAGGCTCTGCAGGATCTCGCGCACGCCGGCCGGGCCGTGTGCGGCGTGCAGGCCGGCGAGCGAATCGATCCAGTCACGGCGATCGGCTTCGAGGGCGGCGCGATCGGACGCGCTGCCGGGGATTTCTGCTGCAGCCGCGGACGGCTGGGGCTGGGCGGACGCATGCATGGCGGCGGCCTCTCCTGGGCAATGGTGGCGGGATGGCGGCCAGTCTAGGGAGGCGGGCAGGGCGGGCGATTGCGTATGTGGGTGATGTGACCTTGTCCTGCGCAACAAAGATGCTGTTTCGATGGGAAATTGCGGGATTTGTTGTTCTTGCTTCCGGGCGTGTGAAGGAGGCTTGCACAGGATGTATATACTTTGCGTATATCCTTCGAGGGGACCACGATGGCCATCGCACGCATTTTCAAATCCGGCAACAGCCAGGCCTTGCGTCTGCCCAAGGAGTTCAGGTTTGCCGGCGATCGGGTCGAAATCCTTCGCCGGGGTGAAGAAATCGTGCTGCGTGAATTGCCGGTCAGTGCCGCAGCCATTTTTGATGCGCTCGCGGCGCTGCCTGACGATCTGTTTGCAGAAGGTCGCCCGGATGGTCCGGACGATATGCCGCAGGACCGGGAACCCCTGCTGTGAACGATCTGCGTTATCTGCTCGATACCAACATCTGTATCTACATCAGCAAATGCAGACCTCTGCTTGTTCGGCAGCGATTCGAGAACATCGAATCTGCCGCAGTGGGCATGTCGGTCATCACCTGGGGGGAGCTTTGCTTCGGGGCTCGCAAGAGCCAGTCATCCCAACGTGCCATGGAAGTGCTCGAACAGCTTCAGTCCATGATCCGGGTCGTGCCGATCACGACAGAGGTTGGCGAACACTACGGCGACATCCGCGCCTCGCTGGAGCGTGGGGGCCGACCGATCGGTAACAACGATCTATGGATTGCCGCACATGCGCGGGCACTGGCATGCACGCTCGTTACCAATAATGAGCGCGAGTTCGTGCGTGTTCCTGATCTTTCGGTCGAAAACTGGTTGAACTGACCGGTACGGCTTTTTGCAAGCGGATGCGGATTTTGCTGCGTCGATGCGCAACACTCTGCCGGATAACGATACCGGGGAGACAGAACATGCCGCATGCCGCACTCGATCGCTACGACCTGAAGATCCTCGGCGTGCTGCAGCGCGAAGGCCGCATCCCGAACAACGAGCTGGCCGATCGCGTCGGCCTGACGCCGTCGCCGTGCCTGCGCCGCGTGCGTGCGCTGGAGGAGGCCGGGGTGATCCGCCGCTACGTCGGGCTGGTCGAGCCGGGGGCGGTCGGGCTGCCGATCAGCGTGTTCGTGCACATCTCGCTGACCAGCCAGGAGCGCGCCAGCCTCGAAACCTTCGAGACCGCCGTGCGCGCGTTTCCGGAGGTCATGGAGTGCTATCTGATGACCGGCGTCGCCGATTACCTGGTGCGTGTGGTCGTGCCCGATCTCGATGCCTACGAACGCTTCCTGCTCGATCGGCTGACACGCGTGCCGGGCGTGACCAACATCCGTTCGAGCTTTGCGCTGAAGCAGGTCATCTACAAGACCGAACTGCCGCTCGGCGACTGAACGCGCAAACGACGGCGCAAACGAAGCCGCGCCGGAAAAAAACCCCCGCACCGGCACAGGATTCACGTGGAACACCTGCACCGGCCGCGGGGGGCGGAAACCGGATCGCTCCCCGCCGCGCGGCGGCGGCGGGGGCGGGAAGGTTCAGGCCGGGGCCGAGGTGCGGATCAGGTGGTCGAAGGCCGCGAGCGCGGCGGTCGAACCCTGACCCATGGCGATGACGATCTGCTTGTACGGCACCGTCGTGCAGTCGCCGGCACCGTAGACGCCGGGCACCGAGGTCTGGCCCTTCGCATCGACGATGATCTCGCCGAAGCGCGACAGCTCCACCGTGCCGCGCAGCCAGTCGGTGTTCGGCAGCAGGCCGATCTGCACGAAGATGCCTTCGAGCTCGATGCGCTTCGCCTCGCCGCTGGCGCGGTCGGTGTACCGGAGGCCGCTGACCTTCTGGCCGTCGCCGGTGACCTCGGTGGTCTGCGCCTGCACGATCACCGTGACGTTCGGCAGGCTGTGGAGCTTGCGCTGCAGCACGGCATCGGCCTTCAGCTCCGGCGCGAATTCGAGCAGCGTCACGTGCGCGACGATGCCGGCGAGATCGATCGCCGCCTCGACGCCGGAGTTGCCGCCGCCGATCACCGCCACGCGCTTGCCCTTGAACAGCGGGCCGTCGCAGTGCGGGCAGTAGGTCACGCCCTTCGTGCGGTATTCCTGCTCGCCCGGCACGTTCATGTCGCGCCAGCGCGCGCCGGTGGCGAGGATCACGGTCTTCGCCTTCAGCCGCGCCCCGCTCGCAAGCTCGACCTCGGCCGGGGCGCCATCGGCTCCGGGCACGAGCTTCGTTGCGCGCTGCAGGTTCATGATGTCGACCTCGTAGCTGCGCACGTGCTCCTCGAGCGCGGCGGCGAGCTTCGGGCCTTCGGTTTCCTTGACCGAGATGAAGTTCTCGATGCCGAGCGTGTCGAGCACCTGACCGCCGAAGCGTTCGGCCGCGACCCCGGTGCGGATGCCCTTGCGCGCGGCGTAGATCGCTGCCGCCGCTCCGGCCGGGCCGCCGCCGACGACGAGCACGTCGAAGGGCTCCTTGGCGTTCAGGCGATCGGCCGCACGGGCACCGGCGCCGCTGTCGAGCTTCGCGACGATCTCTTCGAGGCTCATGCGGCCCTGGCCGAAGGTCTCGCCGTTCAGCAGCACGGTCGGCACGGCCATGATCGAGAGGCGCTCGACCTCGTCCTGGAACAGCGCACCGTCGATCATCTCGTGCGTGACGCGCGGGTTCAGCACCGCCATCAGGTTCAGCGCCTGCACGACATCCGGGCAGTTCTGGCAGGACAGCGAGATGTAGGTCTGGAAGCGGTATTCGCCGGGCAGCGCGCGGATCTGCTCGATCAGCTCGGGCGCGACCTTCGGCGGGTGGCCGCCGGTCTGCAGCAGCGCGAGCACCAGCGACGTGAATTCGTGGCCGAGCGGGATGCCGGCGAAACGGATGCCGGCGCTGCCGGCGGCGGCGGTGCGCCCGACCGTGAACGACGGCACGTGCACGCCGGCGGCTGCCGCACTCGCGGTTTCGAGCGTCACGCGGCCGCCGGACAGTGCGGCGATGTCTTCGAGCAGACCGCGCATCTCGCGGGATTTGTCGCCGTCATCGAGGCTGGCGCTCAGCGTCACCGGCTGCACGATGCGTTCGAGGTAGGCTTTCAACTGCGTCTTGAGGGTGTTGTCGAGCATGGCTGCGGCTTCCGTCGATCGGGCGGGCGGGCGGGCATGGGTGGCATGGGTGGCGGCGTGGTGTGCGTGCCCGCGCAGCCGGACGATCGGTCCGGAAGCTGCGCGGGCCCCGGTCGGGGCGGCCGCCGCCGGGGTGTCCGGCAGCGCGCCGCTGAAGAGGCAGACGAAGGCTTCAGATCTTGCCGACGAGGTCGAGCGACGGGGTCAGCGTCTTCTCGCCTTCCTTCCACTTGGCCGGGCAGACCTCGCCCGGGTGGGTGTGCACGTACTGCGCGGCCTTGATCTTGCGCAGCAGCTCGCCGGCGTCACGGCCGATGCCGTTGTCGTGGATCTCGCAGAGCTTGATCACGCCGTCCGGGTTGATCAGGAAGGTGCCACGCAGCGCCAGCCCGGCGTCCTCGATCATCACGTCGAAGTTGCGGGTGATCGCGCCGGTCGGGTCGCCGATCATCGTGTAGCGGACCTTGCCGATCGCCTCGGAGGTGTCGTGCCAGGCCTTGTGCGCGAAGTGCGTGTCGGTCGAGACGCTGTAGATTTCGACGCCGCGCGACTGGAACTCCTCGTAGTACGCAGCCAGATCTTCCAGCTCGGTCGGGCAGACGAAGGTGAAGTCAGCCGGGTAGAAGCAGACCACCGACCACTTGCCCTTCAGATCGGCCTCGGTGACGGTGACGAACTTGCCGTCCTTGTACGCCTGGGCCTTGAACGGCTTCACTTCGGTATTGATCAGGGACATCGTGCTTGCCTCGCTCAGGGGGATGTTCGGAAGGGACGACCGCAGATTACGGCGCGTATCGACGTAGATGAAATTGATTGTGGTCAATGGGTCGATTGAGTATTGCTATCGACAGGATGACGAAATATCCACCCTGAATTCATGGAAATCACCGCGCCCGCAGGCTACGCCGCAGGGGGCGATCCGCATCGCCGCCCAGGCATCGTTTCCCCACCCCGGCCGCTGCGGCGGCCCGTCCCGAGGAGTACGTGATGAGCCGGAAAGTGCTGATGATCGTCGGCGATTTCGCCGAGGACTACGAAACCATGGTGCCGTTCCAGACGCTGCTGACGCTCGGCTACACGGTGCACGCCGTCTGCCCGGAGCGTGCCGCCGGCGAGCGCATCAGGACCGCGATCCATGATTTCGAGGGCGACCAGACCTACAGCGAAAAGCCCGGTCACGGCTTCACGCTGAACGCGAGCTTTGCCGACGTGAGCGCCGCCGACTACGACGCGCTGCTGATCCCGGGCGGACGCGCGCCCGAGTACCTGCGCATGAACGCGCGCGTGCTGGAGCTGGTGCGCGCCTTCGACGATGCGCAGAAACCGATCGCTGCTGTCTGCCACGGCGCGCAGCTGCTGGCCGCCGCCGGCATCCTGAAGGGCCGGCGGGTGTCGGCGTATCCGGCCTGCGCGGCCGAGGTGAAGCTCGCCGGCGCCGAGTACGCCGACATCGCCATCGACGCCGCCGTCACCGACGGCCATCTGGTCACCGCCCCGGCCTGGCCGGCGCATCCGGCCTGGCTCGCGCAGTTCATCGCGCGGCTCGGCACGACGATCACGCACGGCTGATACCGGTCTTTGCTGAACACGCCGTCTTTTCGGCTTCTCCCCCTCGCGGGGGAGGGGTTGAGGAGAGAGGAATCAACCACGCAGGCACGCGTGACCGGTGCGCCGGCCCCCTTCCAGAAGGAGCACGCGATGGACTGGCAGGAAATCTGCGCCTCACCGCTGTTGCGGGATCTGCCGTTCAAGATCGAGACCGACGCGCTCGGGAGAATCGTCATGAGTCCGGCGAGCAACCGCCACGGGCTGTATCAGTCCCGGATCGCCGTCCTGCTGAGCCGGCTGCTGCCGGGCGGCGAGAGTCAGACCGAATGCAGCGTCGCGACCGCCGATGGCGTCAAGGTGGCCGGCGTGGTCTGGCGCAGCGATGCCTTTGCGGCCCGGCACGGCGATGCCACGCCTTATCCGCTGGCCCCCGAGATCGTCGTCGAGATCGTCTCGCCGTCGAACACGGTCGCCGAACTGCTGCGCAAGAAGGAGCTGTACTTCGCACGCGGCGCGCAGGAGTTCTGGCTGTGCGCCGGGGACGGCGCGCTGCGCTTCTTCAACAATCACAGCGAGCTGGCGGCGAGTGCGCTGGCGCCGGAGTTCCCGGCCACGGTCGCGCGCCGGCCGGACGCGCACTGAAGCACGGGCTTGCCACGTGGCAAGTCCGGCTCGCTTTCAGCCGGCGGCGCGCTGCCCGGGCGGCAGGAAGGCTTCCATGTGCTCGACGAAATGCTCCGGATCGATCGGCTTCGAGAAGAAGCCGGTGAAGCCGGCGGCCAGCACGCGGTCGCGGTCGCCGGTCAGCGTCGAGGCGGTGACGGCGAGCACCGGCAGGGCCTCGAAGCGCGCATCGGCGCGCAGCCGGTGGATGAACACGTAGCCGTCCATGACCGGCATGTGCAGGTCGCAGAGCACGAGGTCGATCGGCTCGCGTTCGAGCGTCGTCATCGCCTCGGTGCCGTTGCCGGCGAGGCGCGTGCGATAGCCGCGTGCGCGCAGCAGGAAGTCGAGCAGCTGGCGGCTCGGACCGTGGTCTTCGACGATCAGGATGCTGGCACTCATCGCGCGGACCGGGGTGGAGAACAGGAAGCAGCCTACGTTACCCGATCGGCCCGGCGATCGTGGCATCCGCCGGCCTCAGCCGGCGGCGGGACCGGCCGGCAGTTCCAGCGTGAAGGTGCTGCCGCTGCCGAATTCGCTGCGCAGCGACAGGTTGCCGCCGAGCAGCAGCGTCAGCTTGCGGCTCAGGTGCAGGCCGAGGCCGGTGCCCTCGATGCCGGCGCGCTTGGCGACCAGGCCGCGCGCGAAGGCCTCGAACAGCTGCGCCTGTTCCTCGGGGCGGATGCCGAGGCCGGTGTCCTCGATCGCGATGCGCACGAGCGCCCGGCCGTCGCTGTCGAAGGCGCGTTCGCTGTGCACGTGCACGTGGCCGCGCTCGGTGAACTTGATGGCGTTGCCGATCAGGTTGATCAGGATCTGCGTCAGGGCCCGGCGATCGGCGTGCAGCGCCAGCACCGGCGCCTCGTGCGCGACGTTCAGCGCCAGCCCCTTGTGCACGGCCTGCGGGCGCAGCGAGGCGACGACCTCGTTGGTGATGGCGACGGCATCGAGCGGCTCCGGCGTCAGGTCGATGCGCCCGGCCTCGATGCGCGCCAGGTCGAGCAGGTCACCGATCAGCGCCAGCAGGTGCTTGCCGCTCGACTGCACGAGCTTGAGCTGTTCTTCCTGCACGCTGGTCAGCGGGCCGGAGAGCTTCATCAGCAGCGCGCCGGTGAAGCCGATGATGGCGTTCAGCGGCGTGCGCAGCTCGTGGCTCATCGAGGCCAGGAACTGGGTCTTGGCCTGGTTGGCGGCGGCGAGCTCGTGGTTCTTCTCCTGCAGGGCCTTTTCGAAGCGCTTGCGCTCGGTGACGTCGCGGATCGCCGACATCGTCATCGGCCCGACCTCGGTGGCGAGCGGGCTCAGGCTGATCTCGACCGGGAATTCGCTGCCGTCGCGCCGGCGCGCGGCCAGTTCGAGGCCGGCACCCATCGGTCGCGCGTGCGGCTGCGCGCGGTAATGCGCACGGTGCGTGACGTGCATCGAGCGCAGGCGCTCGGGCAGCAGCATCTCGACCGGCTGGCCGTCGAGCTCGCCGGGTGCGTAGCCGAACAGGTGTTCGGCGTGGCTGTTGGCGATGACCACGTGGCCGGTGCGATCGGCGAGCACGATGCCGTCCGGTGTCGATTCGAGCAGGTCGTGGTAGCGGGCGCTGAGCAGGCGGCCGTCGCGGCGCACGCGCAGCGCCGTCACGTCCTTCTCGATCCACAGCAGGCTGATGCCGCGCTCGTCGTTGCCGGTGGCGATGCAGCGGGCCGAGACATCGACGTAGATCAGCGTGCCGTCGCGGCAGCGGCGGATGGTCTCGAAGGTCAGCGTGCCGTGGGCGAGCACCGTTTCGAGGCGCTGCGTCTGCTCGGCCTGATCCTCGGGCACGACGATCAGCTCGTCGATCGTGGCGCCGAGCGCGGCGGCGTGCGTGTAGCCGTAAAGCGTCTCGGCGCCGCCGGCCCACTGCAGGACGGTGCCGTCCTCGGTGCTGAGGATCACGGCATCGGGCGCGAGATCGGCCCAGGAAGGCTGGAAAACGGTGCTCAAGTCGCTGGTCTCCGCAGGCCGGGCGGGTGGATGGCCGCACCATACGCGGGGAAACGCTGAAAACAATACGGCCGGCCCGCGCGGCACCGGCTTCAGGCGGGTGCGAGTTGCGCGGCGATCAGCGCCCGCGCCGCGCTGCCGGCGCTGCGCACCGGCCCCTTGTCGCCGAAGGCGAGCCGCGACAGATAGCAGCCGTCCATCAGCAGCAGCAGCGCGTCGCCGAGCATCTCGGGCTCGCGCGCCCCGAGCTCGTGCGCCCAGAGCTGCAGGCGGCGGCGCACTTCGGCCTTGAAGGCCACGGCCACCTGACGGCCGGGGTGATCCTCCTCGGTGATCTCGACGACGGCGTTGGCGAGCGCGCAGCCGCGCGTGCGGTCCTGATCGGTGCAGACCTTGGTCACGAAGCCGTCGAACAGCGCCTCGATCTGGCGGCGCGGGTCGCCGGCGTGCGGCTGCGTCTGCGCGTCCCACCAGGCCCAGAACTCGCTTTCCGAGGCGCTCAGGCACTCGGCGACCAGATCGTCCTTGGATGCGAAGTTCCGGTAGAAGCTCATCTTGTTGGTGCCGGCCTCGCAGGCGATGGCATCGACGCCGACGCCGCGCACGCCGTGGCGCGAGAACAGCTCGCGGGCGGTCGCGAAGATGCGGTCGCGCACGCGCCCGGCCTTTTTCGCCGTGCCGCAGATCAGACCGCCGCAGGCGGCGCCTTCCCCGTTCACGGAATCCTGCACTCCGGCGGTACTCGTGCCGGGTGCGATGACGGCAGTGCCTGGCTGCTCGTTCATGTTTGCGCTCCTGTTGACATGTGACTGACCGGTAACTAACGTAGCTGCACATGTTACCGGTCGGTAACGGCTTGTACAGCATCGGTCCCGCGCGAGTTCCCGTCAAGGATGGGCCGGATCGCACCGGATGCCCGCCGGATACGCGCTGAACCGCTGCCCGTTCCTGATCTCCGCCCCCGGGAGTCCGCCGCCATGTCCCGCCACACACCGAACGTCAGGCTTGCCCGTCCCCTGATCCTGTCCACCCCGGTCGCCGCGCTGGTGCTGGCGCTCGGCCTGGCGCTGTCCGGTTGCGAGGACAGCGTCGCCGTCACGCCGCCGCCGGCTCCGCAGGCCGCGCCGGTGACGGTCGCCGAGGTGCTGAGCAAGCCGCTGCGCGACTGGCACGAGTTCACCGGCCGGCTCGAAGCCGAGAGCACGGTCGAGCTGCGCCCGCGCGTCAGCGGCTACGTCGATCGCGTCGCCTTCACCGAGGGCGCGCGCGTCAAGGCCGGCGAGCTGCTGTTCGCGATCGACGCGCGGCCGTTCCGGGCCGAGGTCGCGCGGCTTGCGGCCGAACGCGATCGCGCCGCGGCGGAGCTGAAGCTCGCGCAGGGCAACGCCGCGCGCGGCCAGCGCCTGCTGCCGCAGCGCGCGATCGCGCAGGAAGAAGCCGACCGCCTGACGACGCTCGCCGTCACCGCGCAGAGCGCGCTCGCCGCCAGCGAGGCGGCGCTGACGCGCGCCAGGCTTGATCTCGAATTCACCGAGGTGCGCGCGCCGGTTTCCGGCCACGTGTCGCGGGCGCTGATCACCGCCGGCAACCTGGTCACGCCCGGGAGCGTGCTGACCACCGTCGTCGCCGATGAGCGCATCCATGCCTACTTCGATGTCGACGAGCAGACCTTCCTGCGCG
>JAFEGB010000099.1 GCA_018240295.1 Pseudomonadota bacterium | reverse complement strand
TCAGCCCGGCGGCCGTCGCGATCTCGGCGAGCGTGGTGCGCGAGACGCCCTTCGTGAAGAACAGGCGTTCGGCGGTGTCGAGGATCAGCGAGCGCGTCTGCTCGGCCTCGGCCTTGGTGCGTCTGACCATGTCGGTGCGGGGTGAATCCCGGGAAAACGGCGGAGTCGGTGCCGGTTGCGGACAGTGTATCGCTTCGCGGGGCTTTGCATACATACATGAATGTATGTAAAGTGCACTGCAACATCATCGAACGTCGCGCCGTGGCGCTTGTCCGCGCACACGCATCCGCCGGTGCGCTCCGGGAGTCCTGTCCATGATCCGCCTGTTCACGCGCCCGCTGTCACGGCTCTTCCGCCGGCCGGACCTGATCCTGATGCGCCTCGTCACCGCATGGATCTTCACCGGTGCCCTGATCGTGCTGGTCGCCGGCTGCGACAGCCGCGCCAACAATGACAGCGCTAACCACGCGATGCCGCCGCCCGAGGTCGCGCGCAGTGTCGTCCGTGCGGCCGATGTCGAGCTGCCGCTCGAATACGTCGCGCAGGTCGGCGGTTCGCGCGAGGTGCAGGTGCGGGCGCGCGTCGAGGGCATCCTGCAGAAGCGCACCTACACCGAAGGCAAGCCGGTCAAGGCCGGCGAGACGCTGTTCCTGATCGACCCGGCACCTTTCCAGGCCGCGCTCGATCGCGCCCGTGCCGATCTCGCCGAGCAGGAGGCGCGGCTTGCGCAGGCGGACAAGGAGCTGAAGCGCGTGCAGCCGCTGTTCGCCGACCGGGCCGTCAGCCAGAAGGACCGCGACACCGCGCAGGCCGAGCGCGATCAGGCGAGTGCGGCGGTCAAGTCCGCGCGCGCCGCGGTGCGCACGGCCGAGATCGACCTCGGCTACACGCGCGTGACCGCCCCGATCGCCGGCATCACCAGCCGCGAGGTGCGCTCCGAAGGCAGCCTCGTGCGTCCCGGCGATGCAAGCGGCGCGCTGACGACGCTGAACCAGGTCGATCCGGCCTACGTGCGCTTCACCTACGCCGAGAACGAGGCGCTGATGATCCGCAAGGCGATCGCCGAGGGCCGGCTGCGCATGCCGGCCGGCGGACCGCAGGTCGAGGTCGTGCTCGCCGATGGCAGCGTGCATCCGCAGACCGGGCGGATCGACTTCACCGACACGCTGGTCGATCCGCAGACCGGTACGGTCGGCGTGCGCGCGACGGTCGCCAACCCCGATGCCACGCTGCTGCCCGGCCAGTTCGTGCGCGTGCGGCTGAAGGGCGTCACGCGCCCCGGCGCGATCGTCGTGCCGCAGCGTGCGGTCATGCAGGGACCGGACGGCCAGTTCGTCTGGGTCATCGGCGACGGCGACAAGGTCGAGTTCCGGCCGGTCGTCACCGGCGCCTCGATCGGCAAGGGCTGGATCGTCGAGGAAGGGCTGAAGGGCGGCGAGCGGGTTGCGACCGACAACCTGCTGAAGCTCGCGCCCGGCGCGCTCGTCGTCGAGCCGAAACCGGCACCGGCCGCCGCGGCCGGCGGCCACGCGTCGCAGGGCTGAACCCGCTCTGGCAACCATTGCATCGCCGGCGCGTGCCCGCCCGCGCGCCGTGCCGTCCCGCGCCCACCCCCGGGGAGCCCGCGCATGAATTCCCGCTACTTCATCGAACGCCCGATCCTCGCGAGCGTGCTGTCGATCGTCATCGTGCTCGCCGGCCTCGCGTCGATGCGCGCGCTGCCGATCGCGCAATACCCGGACATCGTGCCGCCCGAGGTGCAGGTCACGGCCTTCTACCCGGGTGCCAGCGCCGAGGTGGTCGCCGCGACCGTCGCCGCGCCGCTCGAACAGGCGATCAACGGCGTCGACGACATGCTGTACGTGCGCTCGAACTCCTCGGCCGGCGCGCTGACCATCGCCGCCAGCTTCGCGATCGGCACCGATCCGGATCAGGCGACGATCAACGTCAACAACCGCGTGCAGTCGGCGCTGCAGTCGCTGCCCGAGGAAGTGCGCCGTCAGGGCGTCAAGGCCGAAAAACAGAGCTCGAACCTGCTGCAGATCGTCATGCTCGATTCGCCAAGCAAGCGCTTCGACACGGTGTTCATCAGCAACTACGCGCTGGTCAACGTCGTCGACGAGCTGCGCCGCATCAACGGCGTCGGCAACGCGATGATCTTCTCGGCGCGCGACTACTCGATGCGCATCTGGATCCGGCCCGACCGGCTCGCGAGCCTCGGGCTGACGCCGTCCGACATCGCCGCCGCGGTGCGCGAGCAGAACTCGCAGTTCGCGGCCGGCAAGTTCGGGCAGGCGCCGATGGGCACGCCGCAGGAATTCACCTACACGGTGACGACGCAGGGGCGTCTGGCGACGCCGGAGGAATTCGGCGCGATCGTGCTGCGCGCCGAGGCCGACGGCACGCTGCTGCGGCTGCGTGATGTCGCGCGCATCGAGCTTGGCGCCGCCGACTACGGCATGGTCGCCAAGCGCAGCGGCAACGAGACGGTCGCGATCGGCATTTTCCTCGCGCCCGGGGCCAATGCGCTCGCGGTCGCCGGCGCCGTCGATGCGCGCATGAAGGAGCTGGCCCGGCACTTCCCGGTCGGCCTGCAGTGGACGGCGCCGTATGACACGACGCGCTTCGTCGAGATCTCCATCCGCGAGGTGGTCAAGACCCTCGCCGAGGCGATGGGTCTGGTGTTCCTCGTCGTGTTCCTGTTCCTGCAGAGCGCGCGCGCGACCATCATCCCGTTCCTGGCCGTGCCGGTGTCGCTGATCGGCACCTTCGCCGGCATGTACCTGCTCGGCTTCTCGATCAACACGCTGACGCTGTTCGGCATGGTGCTGGCGATCGGCATCGTCGTCGACGACGCCATCGTCGTGCTGGAGAACGTCGAGCGCATCATGCGCACCCAGCGCCTGCCGCCGCGCGAGGCGACGATCCAGGCGATGCAGGAGGTCAGCGGCCCGGTCATCGCCATCGTGCTCGTGCTCTGTGCGGTGTTCGTGCCGGTCGGCTTCGCCGGCGGACTGGCCGGGCAGATGTACAAGCAGTTCGCGATCACGATCGCCGTGTCGGTCGTGCTGTCGGGCTTCGTCGCGCTGACGCTGACGCCGGCGCTGTGCGCGACGCTGCTGAAGCCCGTCGCCCACGAGCCGGGGCGGTTCTTCCGGGCCTTCAACCGCGGCTTCGAGCACGTCACCAACGGCTATTCTGCCGGCGTGCGCTTCTTCCTGAAGCGCGCGCTGCTCGGCGTGGCGCTGTTCGCCGGCATGCTGGTGCTGACCTGGGGGCTGTTCCAGCGCGTGCCGGGCTCGCTGGTGCCGGACGAGGATCAGGGCTACGTGATGACGATGGCGATCCTGCCGCCCGGTGCCTCGCTCGAACGCACGATCGCCGTCAACGACCGCATCAACGAGTTCGCGCTCGCAAACCCCGCGGTCGACAACGTCATCGCGCTGTCGGGGCTGGACCTGCTGTCGTTCTCGAACGTGCCGTTCTACGGCGCCGCCTTCATCCCGCTGAAGCACTGGGAAGACCGCACCGCGCCCGGTCAGGACGCGCAGTCGCTGGTCGGGCAGTTCTTCATGCAGGGCGCGCAGATCCGCGATGCCATCGTGCTCGCGTTCAACCCGCCGCCGATCAGCGGCATGTCGACGACCGGCGGCTTCGAGGCCTATCTGCAGAGCCGCGGCGGCGGCGGGTCGAAGGCGCTGGCCGGCGAGGTGCAGAAGTTCCTCGCCGCCGCGGGCCAGCGCCCGGAGCTCGCCGGGCTGAACACGATCTTCAATGCCAGCGTGCCGCAGATCGACATCCGGCTCGATCGCGAGAAGGCGCGCGCGCTCGGCGTGCCGGTCAACACCGTGTTCGAGACCATGCAGGCGACCTTCGGCGCGCTGTACGTCAACGACTTCAACAAGCTCGGCCGCACCTTCAAGGTGCAGGTGCAGTCCGAGGCCGAGTACCGCGAGAAGCCCGATGACCTGAAGTACGTCTACGTGCGCTCGACCGACGGCCGCATGATCCCGCTGACGGCGCTGGTCGAGGTCGTGCGCAGCGCCGGGGCCGAGGTCGTCGATCGCTACAACGTGTTCCCGGCCGCGAAGATCGTCGGCGGTCCGGCACCCGGCTACAGCTCCGGGCAGGCGCTGGCGGCGATGGAGCAGGTCGCCGCGCAGACCCTCGACGAGGACTACTCGCTGGTGTGGACCGGCTCGGCCTATCAGGAGCGCCTGACCGGCGGCACCTCGACGCTGGTGTTCGGCTTCGGTCTGGTCATGGTGTTTTTGATCCTCGTCGCGCTGTACGAGCTCTGGACGTTGCCGGTCGCCGTCGTGCTCGCCGTGCCGTTCGCGCTGTTCGGCGCGCTGGCCGCGGTCTGGGTGCGCGGCATGGCCAATGACGTGTACTTCCAGATCGGCCTGGTGACGCTGATCGGCCTGGCCGCGAAGAACGCCATCCTGATCGTCGAGTTCGCGCTGCTGAAGGCGCAGGACGGCGTGCCGGTCGCGCAGGCCGCGCTCGAAGCCGCACGGCTGCGCTTCCGGCCGATCATCATGACCTCGCTCGCCTTCGTGCTCGGCGTCGTGCCGCTCGCGCTGTCGACCGGCGCCGGCGCGGCCAGCCGGCATTCGATCGGCACCGGCGTCATCGGCGGCATGCTGGCCGCGACCTTCCTCGCCACCTTCTTCGTGCCGCTGTTCTTCCGGCTGGTCGTGCGCCATGCGCCGAAACCGCATCACCACGGCGCTGCGGCCGACCCGCACGACCCCTCCGACCCGTCCGCGAAGGCTCCGGAGCCGCATCATGGCTGAGCGCATCCGTTCCCTGTCACGCCCGTTCCGCCGGTCGCGCCGCGTCGCCGCACGGGTCGCCGCGCTCGCCGTCGCACTGGCGCTGGCCGGCTGCATGGTCGGCCCCGACTACCAGCGCCCGGCGCTGGAGCTGCCGGCCGGCACGGCCGGCGTGCCGAGGATCGCCGATGACTGGTGGCGCAGCTTCAACGATCCGGTGCTCGACGGCTTCGAGGCCGAGGCGCTCGCGCACAACCTCGACCTCGCCGAAGCGGTCGCGCGCATCGACGAGGCGCGCGCGAGCCTGCGCGGTGCCCGCGGCCAGCAGCTGCCGGATGCGACCGTCGGCGTGAACCAGAGCCGCTCGCGCCTCAGCGGCGTCGGCTCGACGCCGCTGCCGGCCGGCACGCCGCTGACCAGCAGCGACCGGCGCGTGTCGCTCGACCTGTCCTGGGAGATCGACCTGTGGGGGCGGCTTGCGCGCGGCACCGAGGCGGCGCGTGCCGAACTCGCTGCCAGCGAGGCCGCGCGCGACGGCGTGCGCCTGTCGCTGACCGCGACCGTCGCGCGCAGCCTGTTCGAG
>JAFEGB010000098.1 GCA_018240295.1 Pseudomonadota bacterium | reverse complement strand
CCGCTCATGAAACCGGTTCGCTTTCGTCCCGCAGATCGCCGTCGGAATCGTCGCTGTCAGACTCGTCGCTGTCGAAGTCCGCCAGAAACGGTGCCCATCTGTGCAGGATTGCGAGCTGCTCGGCGCCACTGGCTCCCCGGGCACGGGCATCGCGCAGTTCCTTGAGCATGCGGGCTTGCACATCGCGTTTGGAAAAGTAGCCGTTCATGGCTCGCCTCCATTGCGACATTTGTTGCTGTTCTTGCAGTGCTATATAGCCCTTTCCGGATGCAGTTTCCTTATCCTGAATCAGGATCAATCTAATTTTTCAATCAATTCAATTGATCAGGCACTGATCCGATGCTGATCGGATGCAAGCCCGGATCGGCTCAGGGATCCGGCATCAGCAGGTTGCGGTTGATGCACCAGGCCAGCGCATCCTCGAAGGCCGCGACCTGCGGGTCGGGAGTCAGGGCGCCCTGCACGATGCTGGCCGCGGTCGCCAGCGGTGCCTGCAGACCCGCGCGCCGGGCGCCGAGCAGGTGAGGTTCGGCTGCCGTCAGGCGCTCGAAACACCCGACCAGGGCGATGTCGGTGCCGCTGATCCGGTACAGGCCCAGCCGCGCGAGCCGGGCCTTCAGCAGCAGCGGGAACAGGAAACCGAGCAGGCGCAGGTGACTGCGCGCCGCCCAGTTGCCGCCGCGCAGCGGATCCCCCTGACCGCTGCGGCCCAGGCAGCCGAACAGATCATCCAGCCATTCCCGCAGCAAACGACCGGGCAGCAGGCCGGTGGCAGGGTCGCTGCTGCCGGCTGCCCGTTCGCCGGTATCGGGTCCTGACAGCAAGGCGATCTCGGCCAGCAGCCGATCGCGCAGCGTCGCGTCGTAGTCCTCGCAGGCGAGCAGGCTGCGCAACGCGGCACCGAGCAGCATCAGTGCAGTCACCGGAATCAGCCGCTCGGCCTGTGCCAGCGCCAGGCCGTAGGCCTGCAGCGCCTTGTCGATGGCGGCAGTCTGCCCGGCCGGCATCCGGTCGAGTTCGATCAGCGCCTGCAGCAGGTCAACATCGAAGGCCAGACTGCGTCGGTGGTCGTTTGCCGCCGGTGCCGGCATACCCGCTGCCAGCGGCACGGCGGCAGGGACGCTCTGCGCCGATTGCCAGTGCTGCATGCGGATGCGCAGCGGGTCCGGGCAGCGGAAGTCGGTGTGTGTTTCGAGGCTCAGCTGCGCCAGCGTCGCGCAGCTCAGCCGCTCGCCGAAGCGCACGAGGCGCTGGCGCGCCTCCAGCCCCAGATCGGCACCGAGCGGCCGGTCGGCGGGCACGATCAGCGTCCACTCCGGGCCGGTGCGGCTGCTGCACGGTCCGGCTTCGAGGCGGGCGGCGATCTCGTCGGCGCTCAGCAGCGAGGGCCAGATCAGCGGCTGGTCTTGCAGGAAGCGCAGCAGTCGCCACGGGCCACAGGCCAGCAGCGGCGCCGGCATGGCGAGTCCGGACAGGCAGACGAGAGAAGGCATGGGTGGTCGACTTGCGGCACGCGGGCCGGGTTGGACGTGAACCGTAAGCGTCGGCCACGTCCGTTCGACCACCCGCAGGCCGGTCTACGCACGGATCAACGCCAGCGTGCCTTGTCGATCCATCGGTCGGGACTTGATTGAAGACCTGGACTTTGCCCAGGCCGGAATTACATCGGCTTCGATCCGTACCGGCCGTCATGCTGCGCCTGCACAGCACGGGCTCATGAAAATACATTGTGGTGGCTGTGGTAATACGTCAGTCGCCGTATATAGCGACATCCGTCGAAACGGTCGCTTGACCCGGATATGTAAGCATAGCTGACACCCCTGTTGCACCGGTAAAAAAAGTCGGGTCCGACTGATACCAGAGCGCTGCACTAGGGTATTCTGCGTCGCGACATCCCTCGATTCAGATGTCGCTCCCCCCAATTACGCGGTCGCCGCCTTCCCCCTGACGGTACGACCGCGTTTTTTTCGTTCGCTGCTCCGCGTCCTGCCCGATGGGATCGCCGTTGAACGCCTGCGTCGCCCGCCGGGCCGCGCAGGCGTCGAGCAGCCGAGCGCCATCGTCATCGACGAGCACCGCCGCGCGCTGCTGCGGACGCATGAAGCCCTGCGCGACGGCGTGATCGAGCAGCGCCAGCAGCGGATCGTGATAGCCGTGCAGGTTCAGCAGCGCGCAGGGCCGGTCGTGCAGTTCGAGACAACCGAGCGTCAGCGCCTCGAACCATTCGTCGAAAGTGCCGATGCCGCCGGGCAGCGCGATGCAGGCATCGGCGAGTTCCAGCATGCGGCGCTTGCGCTGCTGCAGGTCGGGCACGATCTGCAGTTCGGTGAGACCGCGGTGTGCGATCTCGCGCTCGGCCAGCAAATCCGGCATCACGCCGATCGCGCGCCCGCCGCCGGCGAGCACGGCATCGGCAACCCGCCCCATCAGCCCGACGTGGCCGCCACCGAACACGAGCTCCAGCCCGCGCGCCGCGAGCAGCGCACCGAAGGCGGTCGCGGCTTCGGCGAAACGCGGATCGCTGCCGCTGGCGGAACCGCAATAGACGGCGATGCGCTGCATGACGTGGCCTCCTCGATTCCGGGGCAGCCACCGTAGCGCAGGACTCGCTACCAGTCGCCGTCCGGCAGCGGTTTCAGCACCTCGATGCGCCGGCCGTAGGGGTCGCGCAGCGTGCCGTCGCGATCGGTCTCGTAGCGCCGCCGCCCGTCCGGGGCGTAGACGACCGGCGGGCGGCTGCCGGTTTCGCGTTCGAGCGTGCCGTAGCGCTGGCCGCTGAAATCATGGATTTCGGTGCGCCCGCCCGGCGAGGGCAGCGTGTAGTACGGCCCGGGCCGCGGCATCGGCCGGCCCTGCGGCAGCGTGCCGCTCAGCGTCGTCGAGGTCGGGCCGCGCGGTGCGACCGGCCAGCCGTAGCCGGGCGGATGGTGGTAATCGCGGGCGGCCGCGGCGCCGGCGACCGCCAGCAGCAGCGCGGCGAGGCTCAGGCGCAGGATGATCTTCTGGTGCTTCATGATCTTGCCCTCCCCGCCGGTCGCAGCCCCGCGGCCGTGGCCGGCAGCACGTCGTACACTACGCCGCTTTTCGACCCGCCGGAGTCCGGAATGTCCCAAGCCCCCGCCTCGACCACGCTCGCCCTCGCGCGCGAGCTGATCGCCCGCCGTTCGGTCACGCCCGCGGATGCCGGCTGTCAGGCGCTGATGATGGAACGCCTCGCCGCGCTCGGTTTCGAGTGCCAGCGGCTGCGCTTCGGCGAAGTCGAGAACTTCTGGGCACGCCGCGGTCGCGCCGCGCCGCTGTTCGCCTTCGCCGGCCATACCGACGTGGTGCCGACCGGCCCGCTCGAACGCTGGGCCTCCGATCCGTTCACGCCCGAGTTGCGCGACGGCGTGCTGTACGGGCGCGGCGCCGCCGACATGAAGGGCAGCCTTGCAGCGATGGTCACGGCCTGCGAGCGCTTCATCGATGCACATCCGCAGCACGCCGGCTCGATCGGCTTCCTGATCACCAGCGACGAGGAAGGCCCGGCCATCGACGGCACGGTGCGCGTCGTCGACTGGCTGGGCGCGCACGGCGAGCACATCGACTGGTGTCTGGTCGGCGAGCCGTCCTCGGCGCACACGCTCGGCGACACGATCAAGAACGGCCGGCGCGGCTCGCTGCACGGGCATCTGACCGTGCATGGCGTGCAGGGCCATGTCGCCTATCCGCATCTGGTGCACAACCCGATCCACGCGCTCGGGCCGATCATCGCCGTGCTTGCCGACGAAATCTGGGACCACGGCAACGAGTTCTTCCCGCCGACCTCGTTCCAGATCTCCAACGTCCACGGCGGCGCCGGCGCCACCAACGTCGTGCCGGGCACGGCGGAGCTGCGCTTCAACTTCCGCTTCTCGACCGAATCGACGGTCGAGCAGCTGCAGGAGCGCACGCGGCTGCTGGTCGAGATGGCGCTGCTGAACGAGGAGGTCAAGGCCGGCTGGCGCTTCGATGCGACGCTCGAATGGGAACTCTCCGGCCTGCCCTTCCTGACCGAGCCGGGCGCGCTGGTCGATGCCGCCGTCGAGGCGATCTACGCCGAGACCGGCACCGAGGCGCAGCTCTCGACCAGCGGCGGCACCTCGGACGGCCGCTTCATCGCCCCGACCGGTGCGCAGGTGCTCGAACTCGGGCCGCTGAACGCGACGATCCACAAGATCGACGAATGCGTCGCCGCCGATGATCTCGATGCACTGTCGCGCATCTACGAAGGCATCCTGCAGCGCCTGCTGGCGCGCGCCGCCGGCTGAGACACCCCGCCCGCCGGGAGCGGCAGCCCCGCACAAGCCGGTTCACAAGCCCCGGCCTGACCGCTACCCTGCCGCTCTTTGCGCAGGGGGACCGTAACACGATGTCACCTTCCGGCTGGCACATCCTCGGCGCCGGCGCCATTGGCGGGCTGTACGCGACCGGGCTCGCCGCTGCCGGCGTGCCGGTGACGGTGCTGACGCGCGACACCGACAGTGCCGCGGTGCTGATGCGCGAGGGCCTGACGGTCGAGGAGCCCGACGGCCACGAGCTGCACGCCCGCCCGCTCGCCGAGCCGGTCGTCGCCGGCGGCGCGAGCATCCGCCGGCTGCTGGTGGTGACCAAGGCGCAGGACACGGTCGCCGCGCTCGAACTGATTGCCCACCGCCTCGGCCCCGAAACCCGCGCCGTGCTGCTGCAAAACGGCATGGGCACGGCCGATGCCGTGCATGCGCGCTTTCCGCGGCTGATGACCGTGATCGGCACCACGACCAACGCCGCCTACCGCAGCACCCCGCGGCGGCTGGTGCGCGCACGTCGCGGCGAAACCTGGATCGGTGACGGCCCGCTGCCGCTGCCGGTGATCGAGCGGCACATCCTCAGCGAGGCGCTGGCCGAATCCGGCCTGCATGCCGCCTGGGACAATGACCTGAAGCTGCGGCTCTGGCACAAGCTCGTGCTGAACTGCGCGGTCAACCCGGTCACGGCGCTGCTCGACGTGCCGAACGGCGTGCTTGCCGGGACCGGTCCGGCGCGCACGCTGGTGGCGGCGGTCTGCATCGAGGCTGCCGCGGTCATGCAGGCCGAGGGCCTGCCGGCCGATGCGCGCACGCTGATCGAGCAGGTCGTTCGCCTCGCGCACGAAAGCGGGCGCAATGTGTCCTCGATGCGCGCCGACGTGCGCGCCGGCCGCACCACCGAAATCGACTTCATCAACGGTTATCTGCTCGCCCGTGCCCAGGCCCACGGCCTGCAGGCGCCGTGCAACCGCACGCTGACCGAGCTGATCCGCCTGCGCACCGCCACCGCCGGAGGTGCAGCATGATGTCCCGCCCGCCGCTCTTGCTGATTCCCGGCCTGCTCTGCGACGGCCGGCTGTGGCAGCACCAGCTCGCCGCGCTCGCCGATGCCGCCGACATGACGGTCGGCGATCACTCGACGCACGACAACCTCTACGAGATCGCCGCCACGCTGCTGACCAAGGCGCCGCCGCGTTTCGCGGTCGCCGGGCTGTCGATGGGCGGTTACATCGCCTTCGAACTGCTGCGCCAGGCCCCGGAGCGCATCACGCATCTGGCGCTGATCAATACCGCCGCGCGCCCGGACTCGCCCGAAAAGCGCCAGCGGCGGCTGGATTTCATGGCGCTCGCCACGCGCGGACGTTTCCGCGGCGTCAGTCACGCGCTGCTGCCGCTGCTGATCCACCGCGACCGCCTCGATGACCGCGAGCTTGCCGGCACGGTCAGCGCGATGGCGCGCGATTCGGGCGTGGAAGCCTATCTGCGCGAGAGCCGCGCCATCGTCGATCGCCCCGACAGCGTGCCGATG
>JAFEGB010000097.1 GCA_018240295.1 Pseudomonadota bacterium | reverse complement strand
GCTGCTCGGCGCGGATCGCGCGCAGCTCGACCACGTCGCCGACCGCAAGCGGCGGCAGCACGCGCCCGCCCTCCTCATCGTCGGCCTCGCGCGTGCGGGCATCGTCAACGCCTTCCTCGTAGACGGCGAGGAAACCCGGGTCGGCGATGGTCGAGCCGCTGGCGCGGAAGGTGTTGCCCTTGCCGGGCCCGCAGGCGAGATCGACCGAGACCGTGTCGAGCGTCGCCGGGATCATCTGGCAGGCGACCGTGCGCTTCCAGATCAGCTCGTAGAGCTTGAACTGTTCGGCGGAGAGGTGCGCGCGCACCTGCTCGGGCTCGATCGCGACCGAGGTCGGTCGGATCGCCTCGTGCGCTTCCTGGGCGTTCTTGGCCTTGGTCTTGTAGACGCGCGGCTCGGGCGGCACGTTGTGCGCCCCGTACCTGCGTGCGATCAGCTCGCGGATCTCGGTCAGCGCCTCGGCGGCGAGGTTGACCGAGTCGGTGCGCATGTAGGTGATCAGGCCGACGCTGCCCGAGCCGATGTCGATGCCCTCGTACAGCGCCTGCGCGGTGCGCATCGTGCGGCTGGCCGAAAAGCCGAGCTTGCGCGAGGCCTCCTGCTGCAGCGTCGAGGTCGTGAACGGCGCGGCCGGATTGCGCTTGCGCTGCTTCTTCTCGACCTTCGCGACCTGCAGCCTGCCCTGCGCTTCGGCGAGCAGGGCCTCGCGCATGGCATGGGCGGACGGGGCGTTCTCGACGCTGAACTGCGTGAGCTTCGCGCCCTGGTATTCGACCAGCTTGGCGCCGAAGGGCTGCTGCTTCGCGCAGTCGGCCTCGATGGTCCAGTACTCGCGCGTGACGAAGCGCTCGATCTCTTCCTCGCGCTCGACGATCAGGCGCAGCGCCGGGGACTGCACGCGCCCGGCCGAGAGGCCGCGGCGGATCTTCTTCCACAGCAGCGGCGACAGGTTGAAGCCGACCAGATAATCGAGTGCGCGCCGCGCCTGCTGGGCGTTGACCAGATCCATCGCCAGCGCGCGCGGGTGGGTGATCGCCTCCTGGATCGCGCGCTTGGTGATCTCGTGGAACACCACGCGCTGCACCGGCTTGTCGGCGAGCAGCTCGCGCTCGCGCAGGATCTCGTACAGATGCCACGAGATCGCCTCGCCCTCGCGGTCCGGGTCGGTCGCCAGATACAGCGCATCGGCCTTGGCCAGCGCCTTCGCGATCGCATCGACGTGCTTCTGGTTCTTGTCGATGACCTCGTACTTCATCGCGAAGCCGCGCTCGGGATCGACGGCGCCTTCCTTCG
Source organism: Pseudomonadota bacterium (assembly GCA_018240295.1). GTDB lineage: Bacteria > Pseudomonadota > Gammaproteobacteria > Competibacterales > Competibacteraceae > Plasticicumulans. Next base: position 4,860 of record JAFEGB010000097.1, on the reverse strand, counting down.
GCACCAGATCGCGGACATGGCCGTAGGAGGCGAGCACCTCGTAGTCCTTGCCGAGATATTTCTTGATCGTCTTCGCCTTGGCCGGCGATTCGACGATGACCAGATGCTTGCTCATGGTCGCGGTACCGCGCTCGGGGAGGGCCGGGAGGGTCGGGCCGGGTGGGTGCTACGCGGCGCCGGCGCGCGCACCGGGGCGGTCACGCGCGGCTGCTGAGCCTAGTGGAGCCAGGCTCCGAAATCATCGAACAGCAGATCCTCGATCGCGGCGCAGGCGTCCTCCTGACCGGGCTGGCGGAACAGCACCATCAGGATCAGCCACTTGAGCTGCGCCTCGTCGATCTCGGCCGCCGGCAGCGCCAGCACGCGGTCGATGACCAGCTCGCGGTTCTCCGGGCCGAGCACGCCGGCCTGTTCGAGCTGCAGCAGCAGACCACGGCAGGCGGTGTCGAGCCGTGCGCATTCCTGTTCGGTGTAGATGCGGAAGGACCGTTCCGGATGCACCGGCGCACTCAGCGTGTTGCGCCGCTCGACGAGACTGTCGAGCCAGTCGAACGCGGCGTGCACCTCACGCGACGCAAAGCCGGCATCGACCAGCTCGCTGTGCATGGTCGCGCGGTCGGTGTCGGTGTCGAGGTCCTCTTCGATGAAGTTCTGGAACAGGTACATCAGCACGTCGAGGACGTTTTCTTTCATCACCACCTCAATCAGACGAGCCGTGAATACAGCCCGCCCGGTGCCGTGGCGACGTACCCTTCCAGCTCAAGAATCAGCAGCATGGAGGAAACGATTTCGGCCGTCAATCCGCTGCGCCGCACCAGCAGATCGACCGGTGCAGGCGAATCCGCCAGCAAATCCAGCAGCTTGCGGTAGTCCTCGTCGAGCGCGGCCGGGGCCGCCACCCCTGCCGGCAGCGCTGTGCCGGACACCTGCGCCGGTGCGGCCGGCGGCGCCGACAGCAGCGCCTGCAGCCGCGGCGCCAGCTCGGCGAGGATGTCCTGCGCCGACTCGACGAGCTTCGCCCCCTCGCGGATCAGCGCATGGCAGCCGCGCGCCAGCGGGTTGTGGATCGAGCCCGGCACCGCGAACACCTCGCGGTTGTGCTCGGCGGCGAGCCGCGCCGTGATCAGCGAACCGCTGGCGAGCGCCGCCTCGACCACCAGCGTGCCGAGGCTGAGGCCGGCGATCACGCGGTTGCGGCGCGGAAAGTTGTCGGCGAGTGCCGGCGTGCCGAGCGGGAACTCCGAGACCAGCGCGCCGCGGCCGTCGACGATCGCGTGCGCGAGATCGCGGTTGGCGGCCGGATAGATGCGGTCGAGCCCGGTGCCGAGCACGGCCAGCGTGCGGCCGCCGGCTTCGAGCGCGCCGCGGTGCGCGGCGGCATCGATGCCGAGCGCCAGCCCGCTGGTGATGACGAGGCCGCTGGCGGCGAGCTGCGCGGCGAAGCTGCGGGCGATGTCGCGCCCGCCGGCGCTCGGGCGGCGCGCACCGACGACGGCGAGCTGCGGATCGGCGAGCAGCGCGGGTTCACCGATCACCCACAGCAGCACCGGCGGGCGCGGCGCGAGGGCGAGCAGCGGCGGATAGGCCGGCGAGCCGGGAAGCAGCAGCCGGTTTCCCGGCCGTCCTGCCCAGGTCAGCTCGCGCTCGATGGCGGCGGCATCGGGACTGGCGAGGGCGGCCTGCGCGGCCTCGGGCAGGCCGGCCTCGCGCCAGGCGCTGCGCCCGGCATCGAGCGCGGCCCGTGCCGAACCATGCCGACCGACCAGCGCCCGCCAGCGCGCCGGCCCGATGCCGGGAGCGAGCGCGAGCGCGAGCGCTGCGGCGAGTTCGGCATGATCCGCCTGCTCCGGTTCGTCCGGCGCCGAGAACAGGTCCGGCACGATGACGGCAGGCGCGCGCTTCAGGGCGCCGGCGGGCCGACGCGATCCCCGACGCTGATCGGCCGCCGCGCGTGCATGACCAGCGCGTAGCTGACGTTGCCGAACACGCGATAGACCATCAGCGTCGCCGAGGGCAGGTCGGGCAGCTGCACGGTGGGGTCTTCGTCACGGCTGTACGGATCCTGGATCGCGCGACCGCCGACCGAAGCATTCAGCACATGGCCGACCTCGATGCCGTTCGCGCTGCCGAGGTTCAGCACCGCGGTCTGGTACTGGCCGATGCGCCCGAGCCCTTCGAACATCGCGACGATGCGTCCGTCGGTGCCGGCGGGCACCGGCTTCGGCGTGAAGTAGAAGCGCGATTCCTCGGCCTCGGCCGGCATCAGGCGATCGCCGGGACGGACCTCGCGCCGTGCCGACGTGATGCGCAGCGTCGCCGGATCGCCGCCGGCCTGCAGCTCGGCGTCGCCGACGTCGATTGCGTAGAAGCCGAGCGAGGCGCCGCTGTCCGGATCGAGGTACTCGCCGCTCGGGCGCACGATGTGCCAGTTGCGCCGGCCACTGCCGAGCCCGCGCGCGTAGACGAGATCGCCGGCCATCAGCGTGAAGCGGTCATCGGGACTCGCGAGCAGATAAGGCATCGAGCCCCAGTCGTCGCTGCCGGTGACCACCGCCTGCCGCAGGAAACCGGCGACGGCGTCACGCGGCACGGTCGGCACGGCGTCGTTGAGCGCCTCGACCCGGATCTGCGGCGACAGCCGCACGGTGCCGCCGGCGCCGGGCTGCACGCGCACGCGCGGCCGGCCGCGCGCCGCGGTCGCCCCGGTGCCGGGGCCGGTGCGCTCGTAATAGAGTTCGAGCACGTTGCCCGGATAGATCAGGTGCGGATTGCGCAGCTGCGGATTGGCCTGCCAGATCTCGGGCCAGCGCCAGGGCTGCTCCAGATAGCGTCCGGCGATCTCCCAGAGCGTGTCGCCGGGCTGCACCGTGTAGCGCTGCGGCGCGTCGCTGCGCAGGCGCAGCGGAGCGGGCGCCGTCAGCAGCGGCGGTTCGCTGCGGGGGGCTGCAGGGGGCGCCGGGGGCTGGGCACAGGCCACGGCGAGCACGCCGGTGACCAGCGCGATCGGGAGCATCCTTCCGGGAACGGGCATGGCGGGCGGGGTCCTGTGGTCCGGCTACGAGCCGGCCGCAGTGTAGCGAAAAGCCGCCACAGCGGGCAGTTCGCGGCCGATGTCCGCTGCAGCGCGCCAATGACGGCCGTTTCCGCTAAGATTCCGCGGACTTGTCACCACCCCCCAGCCCGTGCGCCCCCATGGCCCTGCTCCCGATCCTGCACTTCCCCGATCCGCGCCTGCGCCAGAAGGCGAAACCGGTCACGCAGTTCGATGCTGCACTGTCGCGGCTCGTCGATGACATGTTCGACACCATGTACGCCGCCCCCGGCATCGGCCTTGCCGCCACGCAGGTCAACGTGCAACTGCGGCTGGTCGTCATCGACGTGTCCGATGAAAAGACCGATCCGCGCGTGTTCGTGAACCCCGAGATCCTCGAATCGCGCGGCGAGGAGGAAATGGACGAGGGCTGCCTGTCGGTGCCGGGCTTCTACGAGACCGTGCGCCGCGCCGACTGGGTGCGCGTGCGCGCGCTCGATCGCCACGGCCAGCCCTTCGAGCTGGAGACCGACGGTCTGCTCGCCGTGTGCATCCAGCACGAGCTCGACCACCTCGACGGCAAGCTGTTCGTCGATTACCTGTCCTCGCTGAAGCGCGACCGCATCCGGCGCAAGCTGGAAAAGGAAGCCCGCACCGCCACGACGCGCTGACGCGCCCCGCGCCTTCGCATCCGCTCCGACGGCGCCCGCCTGTGGCGCCGTCGACGTTTTTCCGCAGCCGAGACCCCGCATGCCTGCATCCGTCCCCCGTCGCCTGGTGTTCGCCGGCACGCCCGAGTTCGCCGTGCCCTGTCTGGACGCGCTGCTCGCCTCCGGCCACGAGGTCTGTGCCGTCTACACCCAGCCCGACCGCCCGGCCGGGCGCGGCCGGGCGCTGGCCGCGAGTCCGGTCAAGCAGCGCGCGCTCGCCGCCGGCATCGAGGTGCGCCAGCCGCGCACGCTGCGCGACGCCGAGGCCCAGGCCGCGCTGGCCGCCCTCGCACCGGAGCTGATGGTCGTCGTCGCCTACGGGCTGATCCTGCCGCAAGCGGTGCTCGACACGCCGCGGCTCGGCTGCGTCAACGTCCACGCCTCGCTGCTGCCGCGCTGGCGCGGCGCAGCCCCGATCCAGCGCGCGCTGCTCGCCGGCGACACCGAAACCGGCGTGACGCTGATGCAGATGGAAGCCGGCCTCGACACCGGCCCGATGCTGGCGCACGCGGCGCTGCCGATCGCGCCCGGCCAGAGCGGCGGCGAACTGCACGATGCGCTGTCCGCGCTCGGCGCGCAGCTGCTCGCCGCGCACCTCGATGCGCTGCTCGCCGGGCAGCTGAGCGGCACGGCGCAGGACGACGCACTCGCCTGCTACGCCGCCAAGCTCGACAAGGCCGAGGCCGAGCTGGACTGGTCGCAGCCGGCGATCACGCTGGAACGGCAGGTGCGGGCCTTCAACCCGTGGCCGGTGGCGCAGACGACGCTCGCCGATGGCAGCGTGCTGCGCCTCTGGCGCGCCGTCGCACTCGATGCGCCGGCCGATGCCTCGCCCGGACAGGTGCTCGCCGAGTCGCGCGACGGCATCGACATCGCCTGCGGCGAGGGCCGGCTGCGCCTGCTCGAACTGCAGCTGCCGGGCCGCAAGCCGCTCGCGGCCGCCGACTTCCTGAACAGCCGCCGCCTCGCCGGCCAGCGCCTCGGAGCCGGCGCATGAGCCGCCGTGACGAGGGTCCGCGCCCGCTCGCCGATGCCGGGGACGAACCGCTGCGCCGGCGCCCCGCCCCGGCGCGCCCGCCGGAAATTCCCCCGCCAGCGCCGGCGGAAACCCCGGCCGAG
>JAFEGB010000096.1 GCA_018240295.1 Pseudomonadota bacterium | reverse complement strand
CGCTCGCAAGCGCGATCGGCACGCCGTGGCGGCGCAGCGCCGCAAGCGGCGGCACCTGGCGCTCGCCGAGCATCAGGAAGGCTCCGGGCAGCAGCACCGCGACCGTGCCGGCGGCGGCGAGCGCGGCGATGTCGGATTCATCCGCGTATTCGAGGTGATCGGCCGACAGCGCCGCAAAGCGTGCCGCGACGCGCGCGCCGCCCGAGCGCGAGCGCTGCTCGGCGTGCACGCGCACCGGCAGACCGAGCGCGCGCGCCGCGGCGAACAGGGTCTCGCAGTGCGAGGGCGTGTATGCGAAGGGTTCGCAGTAGGCATCGACCGCATCGACCAGGCCGTCGGCGGCGAGCATGGGCAGCAGTTCATCGGCGCGGAAGGCGATTCACAGCCCGGCGCGACCGCTGTACTCGGGCGGCACGACGTGCGCGCCGAGGAAGCTCGTGTACACGTTGACCGGCTGCTCCTGTCCGAGCCGGCGCGCGACTTCGAGCTGCCGGCGCTCGGTCCCGACATCGAGGCCGTAGCCGGACTTGATCTCGACCGTGGTCACGCCGTCGGCGCAGAGATCGGCGAGCCGGGCGGCGGCGGCGGCGTACAGCGCTCCGGCATCGGCGGCGCGCGTCGCCTGCACGGTGGCGAGGATGCCGCCGCCGGCCCGGGCAATGTCCTCGTAGCTCGCGCCGGCGAGGCGCCGCTCATATTCCTCGACGCGCGAGCCGGCCCAGACCAGGTGCGTGTGGCAGTCGATCAGCCCCGGCAGCAGCCAGCGCCCGCCGAGGTCGTGGACCTCGGCGGCCGTGAAGCCGCCCGGCAGTTCGCTGGCGGCGCCGACCCAGACGATGCGCCCGTCGCTGACCGCGATCGCGCCATCCGGCAGCAGCCCCCAGGGATCGTCGCCGGCGGGTGCGAGCGTCGCGATCGGGCCGCCGAGCCACAGCGCCTCGGCATAGGGCAGGGCGCTCATGCTTCGTCCCCGCCGAGCATCGGCAGGTCGAGGCGGTGGGCGCGGGCGCAGGCGATGGCCTCGGGGTAGCCGGCATCGGCGTGGCGCATGACGCCGGTGGCCGGGTCGTTCCACAGCACGCGCGCGATCCTGCGGTCGGCGGCCGCGCTGCCGTCGCAGACGATGACGACGCCGGCGTGCTGCGAGTAGCCCATGCCGACGCCGCCGCCGTGGTGCAGGCTGACCCAGCTCGCGCCGCTCGCGCAGTTGAGCAGCGCGTTCAGCAGCGGCCAGTCGGAGACGGCATCGGAGCCGTCGCGCATCGCTTCGGTTTCGCGGTTGGGGCTGGCGACCGAGCCGGAATCGAGGTGATCGCGGCCGATGACGATCGGCGCCTTCAGCTCGCCGCTGCGCACCAGCGCGTTGAACGCGAGCCCGAGCCGGTGGCGGTCGCCGAGTCCGACCCAGCAGATGCGCGCCGGCAGGCCCTGGTAGCGGATGCGCGCGGCGGCGAGATCGAGCCAGCGGTGCAGGTGCGCATCCCCGGGGATCAGCTCGCGCACGAGCGCGTCGGTGCGCGCGATGTCGGCCGGATCACCCGACAGCGCCGCCCAGCGGAACGGCCCGATGCCGCGGCAGAACAGCGGCCGCAGGTAGGCCGGCACGAAGCCCGGATAGGCGAAGGCGTCCTCGACGCCGGCATCGAGCGCGCGCTGGCGCAGGTTGTTGCCGTAATCGACGACCGCCGCCCCGCGCGCCCGGAAACCGAGCATCGCGCGCACCTGCACGGCCATCGAGGCGCAGGCGGCGGCGATGACGGCTTCGGGGCCGGATTGCTGGCGTGCCTGCCATTCGGCGAGCGTCCAGCCGGCCGGCAGATAGCCGTGCAGCGGGTCGTGCGCCGAGGTCTGGTCGGTGACGATGTCGGGCTGCACGCCGCGCGCGAGCAGCGCCGGAAACACCTCGGCGGCGTTGCCGGGCAGGCCGACCGAGACCGGCGTGCCGGCGGCGCGTGCGGCATCGAGCAGCGCCAGCGCCTCGTCGAGCGTGCCCGCGGCGCGGTCGAGGTAGCCCGTGCGCAGGCGTGCCTCGATGCGGGCCGGGTCGCATTCGACCGCGAGCAGGCTGTAGCCGGCCATGGTCGCCGCCAGCGGCTGCGCGCCGCCCATGCCGCCGAGGCCGGCGGTCAGGATCCAGCGCCCGCGCGCCTCGCCGCCGAAGTGCGCATCGGCCATCGCCGCGAAGGTCTCGTAGGTGCCCTGCACGATGCCCTGCGAGCCGATGTAGATCCACGAGCCGGCGGTCATCTGCCCGTACATCATCAGCCCGGCGCGATCGAGCGCGTTGAAGTGCTCCCAGTTCGCCCAGTGCGGCACGAGGTTGCTGTTGGCGAGCAGCACGCGCGGCGCCTCGGCGTGGGTGCGGAACACGCCGACCGGCTTGCCGGACTGGATCAGCAGGGTTTCCTCGTCGGTGAGGCGTTCGAGCGTCGCGACGATGCGGTCGTAACAGCTCCAGTCGCGCGCGGCGCGGCCGATGCCGCCGTAGACGACCAGCTCGGACGGGCGCTCGGCGACCTCGGGGTCGAGGTTGTTCATCAGCATGCGCAGCGCGGCTTCGGCCTGCCAGTTGCGGCAGCGCAGCCCGGGGCCGCGCGGGGCGCGGATCAGTCGGTCCGGATCGTGACGGGTTTGCATTCGGCGACCTCCGGCAGTGCCAGGATGGGCTATGCCATGCAGGTACAGGCAGCTTGGCACCCGCGGCGCGCCCCCGCACCCCCGCCCGTGCATTCCGGACCGGGTCCGGCTGCCAGCCGCAAGGAGAATCGCCATGAACCGCTATCTCGCTCCCGCCGCCCTGCTGCCCGAGGGCTGGGCCCGGCGCGTGCTGCTCGAAGTCGACACGCACGGCTGCCTCGGCCGGGTCGAGCCGGATTGTCCGCCGGCGCAGGCCGAAGGCGCCGAAGTCCTCGCCGGTCCGGTGCTGCCGGGGCTCGCCAACCTGCACTCGCACGCCTTCCAGCGCGCGCTGGCCGGGCTGGCCCAGCGTGCCGAGCGCCGCGACGAGAGCTTCTGGAGCTGGCGCGAGCGCATGTACGCGCTGGTCGCGCACCTGAGCCCCGAGGACATCCAGACGCTGGCGCGGCGCGTCTACATCGAGCTGCTGAAGGCCGGCTGGACCGCGGTCGCCGAGTTCCACTACCTGCACCGCGACGCCCGGGGCCGGGCCTACGCCGATCCGGCGGAGCTGGCGCTGCGCATCGTCGCGGCGGCGCGCGAGACCGGCATCGGCCTGACGCTGCTGCCGGCGCTGTACCGCCTCGGCGGCTTCGGCGAGCGCCCGGTCGCCGGCGCGCAGAAGCGCTTCGCGATCGGCGTCGATGACTTCCTGCACCTGCTCGAACGCGTGCGCGAGCACGGCGCGCGCGAGGGCTTCGTGACCGGCACCGCGCTGCATTCGCTGCGCGCGGTCGCGGCGGCCGACATGCGCACGGTGCTCCAGACGCTGCCGCGCGCCAGCGTCATCCACATCCACATCGCCGAGCAGCGGCGCGAGGTCGACGAATGCCTGGCCTGGTCCGGGCGCCGGCCGCTCGACTGGCTGTTCGCGCACGCGCCGGTCGATGCGCGCTGGTGCCTCGTGCATGCCACGCACGTCGATGCGACGGAGCTGGCGCGCCTCGCCGGCAGCCACGAGGTCGCCGGGCTCTGCCCGAGCACCGAGGCCGATCTCGGCGACGGCCTGTTCCCGGCCACCGAATATG
>JAFEGB010000095.1 GCA_018240295.1 Pseudomonadota bacterium | reverse complement strand
TCAGTGCGCCTCGTCCCAGTTCCTGCCGCTGCCGACCTCGACCAGCAGCGGCACCGACAGCTCGGCGGCGGCGCTCATGTGCGTGCGCACCTCCTTGCAGAAGGCTTCGAGCGCGGCCTCCTCGACCTCGAACACCAGTTCGTCGTGCACCTGCAGGATCATGCGCGCCGGCACGCCGGCCGCTTCGATCCAGCCGTCCACGGCGATCATCGCGCGCTTGATGATGTCGGCGGCCGTGCCCTGCATCGGCGCGTTGATCGCGGTGCGCTCGGCGGCGGCGCGGCGCGCGGGGTTCTTCGAGTTGATTTCGGGCAGGTACAGGCGCCGGCCGGACACGGTTTCGACGTAGCCGCGGGCGGCGGCCGAGCGGCGGGTCTCGTCCATGAAGGTCTTCACGCCCGGATAGCGCGCGAAGTAGCGGCTGACGTAGTCCTGCGCGGCGCCGCGTTCGATGCCGAGCTGGCGGGCGAGGCCGAAGGCGCTCATGCCGTAGATCAGCCCGAAGTTGATGGCCTTGGCGGCCCGGCGCTGCTCAGGCGCGACCTGCTCCAGCGTCAGGCCGAACACCTCGGCGGCGGTCGCCCGGTGGATGTCGTCGCCGCGCGCGAAGGCGGCGAGCAGCGCGGCGTCGCCGGACAGGTGCGCCATGATCCGCAGCTCGATCTGCGAATAGTCGGCGGCAACCACGCAGCAGCCCGGCTCGGCGATGAAGGCCGAGCGGATGCGCCGGCCGGCGTCGGTGCGCACCGGGATGTTCTGCAGGTTCGGGTCGGAGGACGACAACCGGCCGGTGCTCGCGACCGCCTGGTGATAGCTGGTGTGCACGCGGCCGGTGACCGGGTTGACGAGTTCGGGCAGGCGGTCGGTGTAGGTGCCGCGCAGCTTGCTGAGCGAGCGGTGTTCGAGGATCACCTTCGGCAGCGCGTGGCCGTCCTCGGCGAGTTCGGCGAGCACTTCCTCGTCGGTCGAGGGCTGGCCGGTCGGGGTCTTCTTCTTCACCGGCAGCTGCTGGCGCTCGAACAGGATGCTCTGCAGCTGCTTCGGCGAGCCGAGGTTGAAGGGCTGGCCGGCGAGATCGTGCGCCTCGCGTTCGAGTTCGAGCAGGCGCTGCGCGAACTCGGCGCTCATGCGCCGGAGCCCGGCGTGATCGATGCGCACGCCGCGCCGCTCCATGCGCGACAGCACCGGCACCAGCGGCATCTCGATGTCGCGGTAGACGCCCATCAGCGCCGGCACTTCGGCGAGCTTCGCCGACAGCGCCAGGTGCAGGCGCAGCGTCACGTCGGCGTCCTCGGCCGCGTAGGGGCCGGCGTTCTCGATCGGCACCTGCTCGAAGCCGATCTGCTTTGCGCCCCGGCCGGCAACGTCCTCGTACTTGATCGTCTTTTCATCGAGGTACAGCGCCGCCAGCGAGTCCATGTCGTGGCGCGTGGCGGTGGCATCGAGCACGTAGCTTTCGAGCATGGTGTCGTCGGCCAGCCCGGCGAGCGCGATGCCGTGGTTGGCGAGCACGTTGATGTCGAACTTCGCGTGCTGGCCGATCTTGCCCTTGTGCGGGTCTTCGAGCAGGGGCCTGAGGCGCGCCAGCACGCTGTCACGGTCGAGCTGATCCGGCGCGCCGGGGTAAACGTGCGCGAGCGGCACGTAGGCGGCGCGCTGCGGCTCGATCGCGAAGCTGACGCCGACGATGCGCGCGCGCATGTAGTCGAGCGCGTCGGTCTCGGTGTCGAACGCGAAGGCATCGGCGGCTTCGAGCCGGGCGAGCCAGCCGGCGAACGCGGCCTCGTCGAGCACGGTTTCGTAGTCGCGTGCCGGAGAAGGCACCGGGGCCGGCGCGGCTTCGGCGGCCGGGGCGCTGTCGGCGGCGGCCCCGGCAACCGGTTCGCCGGCAGCGTCGAGTTCCTTCAGCCAGGTGCGGAATTCCAGCCGCTCGTACAGCGTGCGCAGCGTGGCGCGATCGGGCGGCTGCGGGGCGAGGGCTTCGAGGCCGAACGGCAGCGGCACGTCGCAGCGGATGGTCGCGAGCTGCCGGGCCAGGTCGAGCTGCGCCAGATGCGCGCGCAGCGCCTCGCCGGCCTTGCCCTTGATGCCGTCGGCCCCGGCGACGAGCGCCGCGAGCGAGCCGTGCTCGGCGAGCCACTTCGCGGCCGTCTTCGGGCCGACGCCGGGCACGCCGGGGATGTTGTCGACCGAATCGCCCATCAGCGCCAGCAGATCGACGATGCCCGCCGGCGGCACGCCGAACTTGGCGATGACGCCGTCGTGATCGAGCACGGTTTCCTGGCCATCGCGCTTCATCGTGTCGAGCAGCGTGATGCGCGCATCGACGAGCTGCGCGAGGTCCTTGTCGCCGGTGGCGATGACGACGGACTCACCGGCCGCGGTGGCGGCGCGCGCCAGCGTGCCGATCACGTCATCGGCCTCGACGCCGGGCTCGCAGAGCAGCGGCAGGCCGAGCGCGCGCACCAGCGCGTGCAGCGGTTCGATCTGCGCGCGCAGCTCGTCGGGCATCGGCGGACGGTGGGCCTTGTAGGCGGGATAGATCGCGTCGCGGAAGGTCGGGCCGCTGGCGTCGAACACCACGGCGATGCGCGAGGGCGCGAGGCGCGTGACGAGGTTGCGCAGCATCGCGATGACGCCGCGCACGGCGCCGGTCGGTTCGCCGCGCGCCGTCGACAGCGGCGGCAGCGCATGGAAGGCGCGGTACAGATACGAGGAGCCATCGACGAGCAGTACGGTCATGGGCAGGAGGCTCGCGCGCAGCGGCATAAGCTGGAGTTGGAGGAAGCGGGCGCGGACTGCGCGCACGGCGGCCGGTCCGGCCGCACGGCGAAGCCTGACGCCCGACGAGATCAAAAACGAAAATCACCCCGGAGCAGCGCGATGTCCCCCGAGAACAAGCAGTCCCATCCCGGCATGGCGCCGGTCAACGACGCGCTGCTGACGCGCGAGTCGTGGAAGATCTTCCAGATCATGGCCGAGTTCGTGGAAGGCTTCGAGCGTCTGGCGCGCATCCGGCCCTCGGTCAGCATCTTCGGCTCGGCGCGCACGCAGCCCGGCCACCCGTACTACGTGCTCGCCGAGCAGATCGGCCTGCTGCTGTCGGACGCCGGCTTCTCGGTCGTCACCGGCGGCGGGCCGGGGATCATGGAGGCCGGCAACAAGGGCGCCTATGCCGGGCGTTCGCCGTCGATCGGCCTGAACATCCAGCTGCCGCACGAGCAGCTCGGCAACCCGTACCAGAACATCGCGCTGAGCTTCCGGCACTTCTTCTCGCGCAAGGTGATGTTCGTGAAGTACGCCTCGGCCTACGTCGTGCTGCCGGGCGGCTTCGGCACGCTCGACGAGATGGCCGAGATCATGACGCTGGTGCAGACCGGCAAGACCCGGCGCATCCCGATCATCCTCGTGCACAGCCCGTTCTGGTCGCCGCTGCTCGCGTGGTTTCGCGACACGCTGGTGCCCGAGGGCATGATCGATGGCGGTGATCTGGAACTGCTGCAACTTGTGGACGATCCGCAGCAGGTCGTCGATGTTATATTTTCCCACTACGAGAGCCGGGGCTTCGAACCTTCGGCCGAGGAGCAGGAAATCCTGCTCGACCTGTAGAATCCCACGCCCTTCCTTCCCGATCGCCAAGGATCAGAGATGATGCGCAGCCTGCTGCTGTCCGTTCTGCTGCTCGCCGCCGCCGGCCCGGTCGCGCTGGCCGCCGATGAACCCGCCCCGAAGCCGCCCGAGCTGAGCCCGCTGCCGGAAAGCGGCGTCGACGAACAGCCGGTGCCGGACGTGACCATCACGCGCCGCGCCGAGGACACCGTCGCCGAGTACCGCATCAACGGCCGGCTGTACATGATCAAGGTGACGCCGAAGAAGGGCCTGCCCTACTTCCTGATCGACAGCGACGGCGACGGCAACCTCGAAACCCGCCACAACGACCTCGATCCCGGCATCGCCATCCCGAGCTGGGTGCTGCTGCGCTGGTGAGCGCGCTACCCTGAGAGCCGATCCCGAGGCCCCGTCCGCGTACGGGGCCTCTTGCTGTCCAGCCGCCCGCAAAGTACCTGCCATGTCCGTCTACACCCCGGTCGATCGCGCCCAGCTCGAAACCTTCCTCCGCGACTACGACATCGGCGACTACGTCGCGCATCGCGGCATCAGCGAAGGCATCTCGAACACCAACTACTTCCTGACCACGACCCGCACCGAGGTCGTGCTGACGCTGTTCGAGCTGATCGGCTTCGAGGACGTGCCGTATTACCTCGACCTGATGGCCTGGCTCGCGGCCCGCGGCGTGCCGGGCGCGAACCCGGTCGCCGACCGTCAGGGGCATTACATGAAGCCGCTGGCCGGCAAGCCGGCGGCGCTGGTGCACAAGCTCGCCGGCGGCGGCCTGCACGGCACGCCGAGCCTCGCGCAGTGCCGCGAGATCGGCCGCGCGCTCGCGCAGCTGCATCTGGCCGGCGAGGGCTTCGCGCAACGGCGCGACAACGACCGCGGCCCGCGCTGGTGCCAGAGCGCCGCCGAGCGCGTGCTGCCGCTGCTCGATCGCGTCGAGGCGCATCTGCTGAACGACGAACTCGCGGCGCTGACCGAACACCCGCGCTCGCGCCTGCCGCAGGGCACGATCCACGCCGATCTGTTCCGCGACAACGCACTGTTCGACGGCGACCGGCTCTGCGGGCTGATCGACTTCTACTACGCCTGCACCGACGCGCTGGCCTTCGACGTGGCCGTCACCGTCAACGACTGGTGCACGCAGCCCGACGGCACGCTGGATCGCGAACGCGCTGGGGCGCTGTACGACGCCTATGCGGCACTTCGGCCGTTCAGCGAAGCCGAACGGGCCGAATGGCCGCGCGTGCTGCGCGCCGCGGCGCTGCGCTTCTGGCTGTCGCGGCTGGTCGACAAGCTGTTCCCGACGCCCGGGGAACTCACGTTCATCAAGGACCCGGACGCCTTCAAGCACATCCTCGTCGCGCACCGCGGCGCGCCGTGGCGGCTGGCGGACTGAAGCGCACGCTTCAGCAGCCGCCCTCCAGCGCCTGCATCGCCTGATGCTGGCTCAGGAACACCTGCCCCGACAGGCGCTGCGGCAGGCCGGCGGCGGCGAGGCGGTCCATGACCGGGCCCTTGACCTCGGAAAGATGCAGGCGCAGGCCGCCGGCGCGCAGGCGGGCGTCGATGCGTTCGAGGCTTTCGAAGGCGCTGGCGTCGATGGCGTTGACGCCCGGGCACATCAGCACCACGTCGGTGAGTTCCGGCCGGCCGGCGACGAGCTGCGCGACCATGTCCTCCAGCCACGCGGCATTGCAGAAGCGCAGGCTCTCGTCGACGCGCACGGTCAGCACCCGCTGGCTCCCGGCGACCGGGTGGCGCAGCACGTTGCGGTAGTGCTCGGTGCCGGGCACGCGGCCGACGATCGCGTAATGCGGACGGCTCGCCTGCAGCAGGAAGGCGCCGATCGACACCGCGAGACCGGCGAGCAGGCCCAGCTCGACGCCGAGCAGCAGCACGCCGGCCCCGGTCGCGGCCAGGGCCGCCGCATCGGCACGCGAATAGCGCCACAGCCGCAGCAGCCCCGGCGGGTCAACGAGCTTCAGGATCGGCACGACGATGGTCGCGGCCAGCACCGCCTGCGGCAGCGCGCCGAGCAGCGGCGTGGCCCACAGCAGCGCCGGCACGAGCGCCACGGCGCTCAGCACGCCGGCCAGCGGCGAACGGGCACCGGCCGCCGCCGCGATCACGGTGCGCGACAGCCCGCCCGAAACCGGATACGCACCGCTGAAGGCCGCGGCCAGATTCGCGAGCCCGAGGCCGCGCAGTTCCTGCGCCGGATCGATGCGCTCGCGCCGCGGCGCGGCGAAGGTCTGCGCCATCGCCATCGATTCGACGAAACCGATCACCGCGATCAGCAGCGCCGGCCACGCGATCGCGCGCCAGAGCGCCGGATCGGCCGGCGGCAGCGTCAGGCCGGGCAGACCGGGCGGGATGTCGCCGACCGTGCGCAGCGCGTGTTCGAGCCCGAAACCGCGCACCAGCCCGATCGCGAGCAGCACGACGAACACCGGCGCCAGCCGCGCGAGCAGCCGGGCCGTCGGCCCGGCGAGGCCGAGTCGCTGCAGCAAGGGGGCGAGCCCGCGTCCGGCGAGCACCAGCAGCGCGATCGCGCCGGCGCCGAAGGCGAGCGCGAGCGGATTCACCTGGTCGAGACGGGTCAGCAGACCCGGCAGCAGCACCGGCAGCGTCGCCCCGTCGACGGCGATGCCGAGCAGGTGTCTGGCCTGGCCAACCGCGATCAGCAGCGCCGAGGCGCTCATCAGGCCGGCGATCACCGGATGACTCAGGAAGTGCGCGAGCGCGCCGAGCCCGAGCAGTGCGAAGCCGAGCGAGAACAGCCCGACCGCGAGCGCGAGCGCGAGCGCGACCGCCTGCGGCTCGGCGCCGGTCGCGGCAACCACCGGCCCGACCGCGGCGGCCGTCATCAGCGACACGACGGCGACCGGCCCGACCGCGAGCACGCGGCTCGCGCCGCAGAGCGCGTAGGCAAGCGGTGCCAGCAGGCCGGCATACAGCCCGGTCTGCGGCGGCAGGGCGGCGAGCTGCGCGTAGGCCAGCGCCTGCGGCACCAGCAGGATCGCGACCACGACGCCGGCAATCGCATCGGCCACCAGCCCCGCCGCGCCTTCGGCCCGGCTGACGGCGAGCCACGGCAGCCAGAATCCGGTCCGCCGCCCGGGGTTCACGGCTGCGGATCGTCGGCTGCGTCCGGGGCGCCGAGCACGTTCAGCGGAATCTTCAGGTACTGCACGCCGTCGGCTTCGGCCGGCGGCAGCGCACCGGCGCGCATGTTGACCTGCAGCGCCGGCAGCATCAGGCGCGGCAGCGGCATGCCGGCATCGCGGGCGAGGCGCCGGGCGACGAACTCGTCCTCGCCGATGCCGTCGTGGATGTCGATGTTGGCGGCGCGCTGTGCGGCGACGCTCGCGTATGCCGAGCGTTCCCGGCCCTCGGGCGGATAGTCGTGGCAGAAGTACAGGACCGTGTCCGGCGGCAGGTCGAGGATGCGGCGCACCGAGCGGTACAGCGCCCGCGCCGAGCCGCCGGGGAAGTCGCAGCGCGCGGTGCCGACATCGGGCATGAAGATCAGGTCGCCGACGAACACGGCCGTGCCGACCCGGTAGGCGACGCAGGCCGGCGTGTGGCCGGGACCGTGCAGGACCTCGATCTCCAGCGAGCCGAGCCGGAAACGCTCGCCGTCCGTGAACAGCCGGTCGAACTGCGATCCGTCGCTGCGGAAATCGGCCCCGGCGCCGTAGAGCCGCGCGAAGCGCTGCTGCACCTCGCACACGTGCTCGCCGATCGCCAGCCGCCCGCCGAGCGTGCGCCGCAGATGGTCGCCGGCCGACAGGTGATCGGCGTGCACGTGGGTTTCGAGGATCCACTCGACCGTCAGCCCGCGTTCGCGCACGCGCGCCGCGATGCGCCCGGCGCTGGCCGTGCCGGTGCGCCCCGAGCGGTAGTCGTAGTCGAGCACCGGATCGAGGATCGCGCAGCAGCCTTCGGGCGCGATCAGCAGGTGCGACCAGGTTTCGGTGAACGGCTCGAAGAAGCTTTCGACCTCGGGCACAGACATGGCGGCATCCGGCAGGGGGAAGACGTGAATATATTCAAATAATCGAATATACGCAAAGTCAGCACCGCCGGCTGCCGCGGGGCCGGCCGGCATTCTTCGCCGCAAGGGACAGCCGGCCGCGCCCGCGGGATCGGGCAGTCAGGGACTCGCCGGTGCGAGCGGCCGCGCTACGGAATGCCGATCAGCTTGTGCGTCTGCAGGCTCAGCCGCCATTGCGGGTGGCGCTGGCAGTAGTCGATGCAGGCGGCGAGCGCGCCTGCGCGCTCCGGGCCGTCGAGCGGCTGCACGAAGAAGTGCCGGAAGGCGAGCGCCGCGAAGCGTTCGGGCTGTGCCTCGGTCTCCTGCTGCGGGTAGACGAGCTTCAGCTCGTCACCGGCCGTCAGCACCAGCGGCGCGCCGGCCTTGGGGCTCACGCAGATCCAGTCGAGGCCGGCCGGGGCCGGCTGCGTGCCGTTGGTCTCGACCGCGACCTCAAAGCCGCGCGCGTGCAGCGCGTCGATCAGCGGCGCGTCGAGTTGCAGCAGCGGCTCTCCGCCGGTACAGACCACGTAGGGCCGTCCGCCCGCGTCCTGCGGCCAGCGCGCGGCGACGGCCTGCGCGAGGGCTTCGGCGTCCGCGAAGCGCCCGCCACCCTCGCCGTCGGTGCCGAGGAAGTCGGTGTCGCAGAAGCGGCAGACGGCGCGCGCGCGGTCGGCCTCGCGCCCGCTCCACAGATTGCAGCCGGCGAAGCGGCAGAACACCGCCGCGCGGCCGGTCTGCGCGCCCTCGCCCTGCAGCGTGTAGAACAGTTCCTTGACCGTGTAGGCCATCGTGCGTGCCCGCTCAGCCCGGCAGCGCCGGGGCGAGCGCGCCCCAGCAGAGCGCCACGCCGTTGCCGGGCGTCTCGTAGAGGTCGATGCGATCGAGTTCCGGCAAGGCCCCGGCGGCCTCGGCGCGGATCCACGCGGCGAGCGCGGCGGTATCGCCATCAGCGAGCCCCGGCAGTGCGTCGAGCCGGTGATGATCGAGCCGGTCATAGACCGGCGCAAACCGCGCCTTCACGTCGCCGAAGTCGACGGTCCAGCCGAGCACCTCGTCGAGCGGTGCGTCGACGTGCAGGCGGATCGCGTAGCTGTGGCCGTGCAGGCCGGCGCGGCGGTCCTCCGCCGGCGCGCACGACAGCCGGGTGGCGGCCTCGAAGCGCTGTTCCTTCCAGATGCGGAAGTGCTCGCCGTCGTACTGGCAGCCGGCGGTGACGGTCTCGAACACCGTCACCCACGACAGCTCCGGCTGCCGCGGTTTCAGCCGCTGCCAGATCCAGCGCGCCAGCACCTCGCTGGTCGGGCAGTCGAGGCCGGGCAGATCGTTCAGGCAGGCGTGGTCGAGCTTGGCACCGAGCGGTGCCCACAGCACGGCGAGGCCGTCCTGGTCGATGCCCATGTCGGCGCTGCCGAGATCCTGGTTGGCGTGCAGCACGACCTCGAAACCGTGGCCGTGCAGCCGCCCGCACGGATGGCCGGGCGGCACCTTCGGCAGCCAGTGCGCGGCCTCGAAGCGGAAGCGCCGCCAGACGTGTGCGCGACCGTCGGCATCGAGATCGACGCCGGCATCCGGCGTCGAGCGGATGCCGAGCGATTCCAGCCCCGGCACCCCGGCCCCGGCCAGCGCCTTGCGCAGCCAGCGCGCCAGGTTCTCGTCGGTCGGCACGGGCAGATGATCGTTCAGGTACGCGTAGTCAAGCGGTGCGACCGCCGCGCCCAGGCGTTCGCGCAGCGTGCCGAGGCCGGCACCGGCAAAGCCCGCCCAGTCCGCCGGCAGTCGCGCGCGCACGCGCGCGGCATAGCTGTGGCCGTGCAGGCGGCTCGCCGGGTGCGTGGCCGGCAGCGTCGGGATGCGGCAGGCGGCCTCGAACGGCGCGCTCGCGAGCGTGTAGCAGACGGCCGGGCTGCTCATGCGTGCCGGTCGGTGCCGGCGCCGCGCAGGCGCTCGATCAGCGGATCGGCGATGCCGGCCTCGGCGAAGCCCTGCGCGCGCAGCCGGCAGGCCGGGCACTCGCCGCAGGGCGGCTGCACGCCGTTGTAGCAGGTGTGGCTCCACGCCAGCGCCGGCAGCGCGCCGAGCGCCTGCGCCATATGCACGGTCTCGGCCTTGCTCTTGAACATCAGCGGCGTGTGGATCGTGATCTCCGCCTCCATGCCGAGACGGATCGCCTGCTGCAGCGCCTCGATGGTCGCGAGCCGGCAGTCCGGATAGCCGGAGTAGTCGGTCTGCGCGACGCCGGTCACGAGTTCGGTGATGCCGCGCCGGTAGGCGTGTGCCGCGGCGAAGCTCAGGAAGATCAGGTTGCGCCCGGGCACGAAGGTGTTCGGCAGCCGGTTGGCTTCCAGCCCGGCGCGCACCGGGATCGCCTTCTCGGTCAGCGCGCTGCCGCCGAGGGCGCCGAAGGTGTTGATCGGCAGCACGACGTGCGGCACGTCGGCGAGCGCGGCGATGCGCGCCGCGCAGTCGAGTTCGATGCGGTGGCGCTGGCCGTAGTCGAAGCTCAGCGCCTCGACCCGGCCGGCCCCGAAGCGATCGAGCGCCCAGTACAGGCAGGTGGTCGAATCCTGGCCACCGGAGAGCACGACCAGCGCGCGCGGCGCGGTATCGGGAGCGGGATCCTGGGACATCGGCGGACTCGATCGGGGGAAAGACCGGCTGGATACCCCGATTGCCGGCAGCGTTCAAGTCCGCATCGCCCGGGTGCCGGCCCGGTGGCCGCTCCCTGGCACTGTGTGCGTCCGTTCAGCCCGGCGTCCCTGCCGGATGCAGGGCGGCAGCCTCGTTCGTCACTTGCGCGCGGGGGCACTGACCTCGATCGCCACGCCCTGGCGGTAGGTCAGCTCGACCAGATCGCCCACCTTGACGCCGTCGAGCCGGCGCGGCTCGCGCACGGCGATGTCGACCTTGCGCCCGCGCGGACCCTGCAGCGTCACGGTGCTGCGATCGGCGGCGATCGCGACGATCTTCGCGACGATGTTGACCTCCTGCACCGCGACCCCGGCCGGCTTCTCGCCGGCCGGTGCGCCCTGCACGTACTCGCCGGCGCTGGCCGTCGGCGCGGCCGTGCCCTTCGGGTGGACCTGCAGCAGCACCGATTCGACGTAGCGCACCTCGACGGTGTCACCACGGCGGATCTGCGCGAAGTTACGCACTTCCGGGGAAACGGCCAGCTCGATGCGGCGGCCGTCCTGCAGCTTCAGCGTCAGCTGCCGCTGCTTCTGGTCGACGCGCTCGACGCGCGCACTGGCGCTGGTGGCGTTGATCGCCACGACTTCCGGCTGCGGCGGCTCGGGGGTGGCGGCACAGCCAGCCAGTACCACGGCGCAGATCAGGGCACAGCCCATCGTGATCGGCCTTGCGATCTTCATCGGTTCGGAACTCCATCGGATACGGGAATGCGCGCCGGCACATGCCGGGCGTCGAGCGGGACCGCGGCCACCGCGCCGGCGGCAGATCCCGGCGGTCTGCGGACAGCGCGGGTCTGGCGCAGCAACAACGGTGCGCCGTGTGTTTCACGGCCGGCGCAGCATAGCCGACGCACTGCCTGCGTGCCGGCCCGCACCTCGTGCGCACCCACGCCGGCAGCGTCCGTGTGCATCCATCTTCGGCAGGCCCGCGCATCCCGGGTGGCGGCAATCCCCCTGCCCGCCGCCGGAGCCCGGATCATGCGCCTGCCCGTCCCTGTCCCCGTCCTGCGTCGTGGTCTTGCCCTGCTGCTGCTGGCCGCCGCTGCGCCGCCGTCCCCGGCCGCCGAAGCGGTCGAAACCTTCACCGGCATCGCCCGGCTGGCCGATGGCAGCGTGTATTACGTCGAGCGTCATCGGGTCGAATGGCGCGGAGAACGGCCGGTCACCAGCTTCACCCGCTACAGCGATGCCGCCGGCCAGTCCTTCGGCGAGATGGATTCGCGCTTTCCGGCGCCGACCCCGGCGCCATACACGCCGGCGTATCGCTTCGAGGACCGCCGGCTCGGGCGCAGCGATCAGCTGCAGATCCACGGCGACCGGGCCGAGACCCGCGCCATCGCCGGTGACGGCAGTCCGGAGAAAAGCGGCAACTATGCGCTTGCGCCGGATCTGGTCAGCGGCCAGGGCCTGCACTTCCTGCTGCGCGCGCGGCTCGCGGCCTTCGTCGACGATCCGGGCTTCGAGCTGCATGTGCGGCTGCTGATACCGCTCGATGCGGCGATCTACCCGCTGCGCGTGCGCCGGCTCGCGCTCGACGACGGGCGGCTGACGCTGCGCATCGACATCGATCACTGGCTGTACCGGCTGTTCGCGCCACACATGGACATCGCCTACGACGTGCGCAGCCGTCGCCTGCTCTGGTACGAGGGACCGACGCACATCCTCGATGCACTGCGCGCGGTGCGCACGGTGCGCATCGACTACCGCTACGGCAGCGAGGCCGCCGCGGCCGGCGCGATCCCGGACCACCACGCCGCGGCCGGCAGCACGACCTCCATCGCGATCGGCAGGTGATCCGAATAGGTGTGGCGCAGCACCTCGACGCGTTCGACGCGGATCGACTCCGACACCAGGATGTGGTCGAGCTGGCGGTTCGGCGCCCAGCTCGGGAAGGTCGGCAGGTGCAGCGCCTCGGGCTCGGCCAGCGAGGTGCGCGCCAGCAGATGGGCAATTTCCGGGCTGCCGGCGTGACAGTTCAGGTCGCCCATGACGATGGCGTGACGGGCATCGGCGATCAGTTCGGCCAAAAAGCCGAGCTGCTGCATGCGCCCGCGCCGGCCGAGCGCCAGGTGGATGATGAACAGGTGCAGCGCCTCGGGGCCGTCACCGTAGCGCACGCACAGCACGCCGCGGCCCTTGATCAGGCCGGGGAGCTTGCGGTCCTCGATCGCGCTCGGGCGGTGGCGCGACAGCACGGCGTTGGCGTGATGCGAGATCATGCCGATGCGCCGGTTCGACTGGTCGTGAACGAACGGGAAGCCGCCGCGCGCGGCCAGATACGCGGCCTGATCGACGAAGCCGCTGCGCAGGCTGCCGGGGTCGACCTCCTGCAGGCCGACGATGTCGTAGCCGGCGGCGAGATCGGCGATGGCGTCGAGGTTGACCATCCGTGACGGCACCGGCAGCACGTGGCGCCAGCTGTGCGTGACGTAATCCGAATACCGGCGCGTGCTCAGGCCGGACTGGATGTTGTAGCTGAGCAGCCGCAGGCGCTGCAGTGCGGGCTCGGTGGCTCGCTCCATGACATGGCTCCCGGCGATGCCGGGCGGCGCCGCCACCGGCGCCGCGCAGCGCGACCCGCTCAGTTATGGCTCATGCGGCTCATCAACTAGCTGCCGCTCTTGCCGCTTTCCTTGCGCACGAGGAAGTTCACGACGTCCATCACCCGCGCCGGCGATCCGGCCATGGCGATGTCGGTGACGTACTTGCCGGCGACGATGACGGCCGGCACGCCGGTGACGCGGTACTGCACGACGAGCTGCTTGGACTTGCGCAGCCGCGTCTCGACATCGAACGAATGCAGCGCCTTGCGGTAGGCCTCGGCGTCGATGCCGAGGCCGCCGGCGAAGCTGACCAGCGCGTTCTCGTCGGTGATCAGCGCCAGCTTGCGGTCCTTGTGGATCGCATCGAACAGCGGCCGGTGCAGCTTGTCCTCGACATCGAGCGACAGCGCCGCGTAGTAGGCGCGCGCGCCGAGTTCCCAGTTCGGCGCGAGCGCCGCCGGCACGCGCACGAACACGGCCTCCTCGGGCCTCGCCTTCAGCCATTCCTGGATCGCCGGCTCCAGCCGGTAGCAGTGCGGGCAGCCGAACCAGAACAGCTCGACGACCTCGACCTTGCCGGGCTGTTCGGCCGTCGACGTGGCGACCGGCGTCTTCAGCACCGTGTACTCGGTGCCTTCCTTGAAGGCCGGGGCCTCGTCGGCGGAAGCGGTGGCCGGCAGCAGCGCGCAGGCGAAGGCCAGCAGCACGGCGGGGATCAGCGGAAACTTCGGCATGCGGACGATTCCTTCGGTACGGGGGGAAGACGGTTCGGCGCCGGGCGCGCTCACAGCGTGCCGTAGGAATGCAGGCCCGACAGCCACATGTTGACGCCGAGGAACGCGAACGCGGTCACGAACAGGCCGATGATCGCCCACCACGCCATCAGCGGGCCGCGCAGGCCCTTGGTCAGGCGCAGGTGCAGCCAGGCGGCGTAGTTCAGCCAGACGATCAGCGCCCAGGTTTCCTTCGGATCCCAGGACCAGTAGCCGCCCCAGGCCTCGGCCGCCCACAGCGCGCCGAGGATGGTCGCGACCGTGAACGCCGCGAAGCCGAGCGCGATCGACTTGTAGAGGATGTTGTCGACCACGGCCGGTGCCGGCAGCCGGTCGGCCATGCGCCCCTGACCGGCGACCACCCAGACCAGCAGCCCGGCCGTGACCGGCAGCAGCGCCCAGGCGCGCAGCACCTTCGCGGCCTCCTCGTGCGTGAAGGTCCAGCCGACCATCGCCGCGCCGGTGGCGACGAGCAGCGCGCCCGCCGGCCACAGCACGCGGCGCAGCGCCGGTGCGGCCTGCTGCGGCTGCGCGAGCAGATAGACGACGCCGAGCATCGCCGCCAGCGAGAAGGCGCCGTAGCCGATGAAGTTGGCCGGCACGTGGATCTTCATCCAGTAGCTCTGCAGCGCCGGCACCAGCGGCTGGATGTGCTGGGCCTCGCGATCGAAGGTGTACCAGAGCAGGAAGCCGACCGCGGCCGAGATCACCAGCAGCACGAAGGCCCCCATCGCCCGGGTGCGCGTGCGGCCCTCGTAATAGAGGTACAGCAGCGCCGTGATCACCGAGAACAGGATGAAGACTTCGTAGAGGTTGCTGACCGGGATGTGGCCGATGTCGGCACCCATCAGGTAGGACTCGCGCCAGCGCACCATCAGCCCGGCCAGCCCCATGACGCTCGCCGTCCAGGTCAGCGCGCTGGCGGTGCGCCCGACGAAGTCGGAGCGCGACACCAGCGCCGCCGCGTAGGTGACGGTTGCCAGCACGTACAGCGCGCTCATCCACATGAACGCCTGCTGGCTCGCGAACAGGTACTTCAGGAAGAAGTCGGTCTGTGCGGCCCCGAGGCTGTCGCCGTAGCGGCCGATCGCGAACAGCGACAGCGCCGCGACCGCGGCCGAGTACGCGCGCGCCGGCCGCC
>JAFEGB010000094.1 GCA_018240295.1 Pseudomonadota bacterium | reverse complement strand
GGATCGGCGGAAAGCCGCGCCGCGTCTGGCTTTGCGGGGCTGGCGGGCGGTTTGGGAATGATCGGCCCCCCTGCCAGGCACGCACGGACGCGGCGCACGACGGCACTGCATCGGGTGCGGTCCCGGCCTCAGCAGGCCTGCGGCGAGCCGGCCGCGTTCAGCGTCAGCAGTTCCGGCACCAGCGCGGCGACGGTATCGGCGAGTTCGTCGAAGCTCGCGGCCTGCACGCACAGGCCCGGCACGTCATCACTGGTGGCGATCCAGACGCCGGCGGCTTCGTCCCATTCGGCAGCAACTTCGTAGGTCTGCGGCATGCGCGAAGCCTCGGGCAGCAGTCAGGCGAAGCCCCTTGCCGCCGGCGGTCGACAGCCCGGCGCACGGGGTGAGCCGGGAGGATACCGGCCCGTCAGCCCGGACGCAGCCAGGCGCGGCAGCGGCGCGCGTGTTTGTGTAAGCCCCCTATGTCTCCAAACTGGGGAGTTTGGGGAGTCGCCGAAAATGCCTTTTTCTTTCAGTTGGTTGCGAAGGCGAAAACCGGAAGTTCTGGGGAGTCGCTGGGGAGTTTGCTGGGGAGTGAACCGAAGCCCTCGGGACCGACTCCCCAGACGACTCCCCAGAACTCCCCGCAAACTCCCCAGAATTACGTCAAATCGCCTCTGCAAGCCATTGAACAGGAACAGGTAATTTTTTGACTCCCCAAACTCCCCAGTTTGGAGATATAGGGGGGCTTCTGTAATTTCTTCTGCCGGGATGTAAAAAAACCGCCGGGGCGGATTGCACCGGCGGCCGTCTGGTCGACCAGCTCAAGATGTCGGGCGGCAGGTGGTGCCGGTAGCGGTTCGTCGGTGGCGGGCGCACCTGGTCGACTACGGCCGCTGCAGGTGCTCGCCGGCGAGGCCTGCGCTGTTCGAGCCATGCAGGAAGCGATGCACCGTGCCGTATTGCGGGAGGATCCAGCGGACGGAATCCCGCAATGCGCGGCATCGAGGGCGGCCGCATCGCCGGCGCCGGTCAGCACCGGGCCGATCGGGCGCCGGCAGCGCGGGGCGGGCGATGCGTCGGCGCATGGCTCGCGTTCGTGCCGCTCAACTGCCGCGCAGCGCGGACAGCGGCATGACCAGCAGGCGCGGCTGTGAAGTTTGCCCGTAGACGGCGACCCGGCGCGTGTCGCGGCTGCGCAGGCTGCCGTCGCCGGCGGCTTCCTCGTTGCCGGGCAGCAGCCAGCCGCGGTCGCGCAGTTGCTGCCACAGCGCGGCTTCGCGCAGCGCCAGCGGTGCGCCCATGCGGTGCAGGGCTTCGGCGACGACGGCGAAGGCGGCCTTTGGGATCAGGTAGGCGTTGCCGTCGGCTTCCGAAACCCAGCCGACCTGCCGGCCGAGCACCAAGGTTCCGCGCCAGCCGTAAGCCGCGGCGTTGTCGCCGGGGCGCGTGGCGCTGTCCTTGTCGAGCAGGTGCGCGTCGCCGGCGGCGAGCAGGTCGGCGAGCGTGGCGCGGAAGGCCTCGGCCGGCTGCGCGGCGAGCACGCGCCGGGCATGCGCGCGGCCGACGGCCTGCAGGGTCTGCCAGCCCTCGGCGCACAGCACGGCCGCGGTGCCGGCATCGAGGGCGCCGGCGGTCTGCCAGTGCTGCACGGCGGCTTCATAGCCGAGCATCAGGAAGGCGAGCTGCGCCGGCATGCGGTCGGTGAAACCGGCATCGAGCGCGGCGCGGCGCAGCTCGCGCCAGCGGTCGAGCGCGGCGGCCGTGCGCGCCGGGTAGTCGGCGGCGAGGCCTTGCACGTAGTCGGCGAGCGTGCGCGCCAGCAGGCCGGCGCCGGCGGCGCGCTGTGCCTGGTCGAGCGCATCCACGCGCACGTCGCCCTTGCGCATGCTCAGGCCGAACAGCCGGCGCGTGGCGCTTTCGCCGGTCGGCCACTGTTCGGCGGTCGACACGCACAGGCCCCGCGGCGGGCGATCGGCGCGCCGGCTCAGGTCGGCGTTGCTGCGCCCGCGCGCCGACAGGTTGCCGGCGCTGCGGATGACGCGCTCGGCGGTCTGGTCGAGCTTGGCTTGCTCGATGGCGGTGCGCTGCGGCGCGTAGTCGTCGATGACGGCGAGCGCGTCGGCGAGCGTGAACAGCTTGCCTTCGAGCGTGACGGCGGTATCCGACCACTGCGCCGGCAGGTGGTGCAGGTCGATGCCGGCGCCGTAGTGCGCGGCCATGACGGCGCACAGGCTCGACTTCATCGCTCCGGACGGCGCCTGCAGCCACAGCAGCAGGTCCGGTTGCAGCGCGCGGAACAGCGGCGCGAGGTAGACGGCCCCGAGCAGCGGCACGCAGACGGCATCCGGGGCGATCAGCGCCGTTGCCATGCTGGCGCGGGCGGCTTCGAGCCGTTCGGCGGCCGTCGTGCTCGGGGCCGGCAGCGCGTACAGGCTGCCGAGCCGGTCGAGTTCGACCGCCACCCCGTCAACGGCCCCGGCGGCGCCGACCACGGCCCCGGCCGACAGGTAGCACCAGCCGGCGCCGTCGACTTCGCGCCAGCCGGTATGCGTGTAGATGACGCGCTCGGGCGGCGCGCCGTCGGCATGCGACAGCAGTTGGATCGCCTCGCGCAGCCGCGGCCCGGCGGAACGCTCGGCACTGACGTTGCAGCGCGAGCCCCATTCCTTCAGCGGCCAGTTCATCGCGGCGAACTGCTCGGCGGTCAGCGTCACCGGCGCAAGCTCGGCACCGGCGCAGCGCCCGGCAATGACGATGGCGCGGGCGCGCTCCTGCCCGTCGTCGCGCACGATCTCGGCGACGATGCGCGCCGAGAAGTTCGCAAGCATGCACTCCTGCACTTCCTCGTCCTCGCCACGCGTGCGCCGGACGATGCGAAACGTCCCGCGCTCGGTGACGACGTAGGGCGGCGGCGCCTGCGGTTCGCGCTTCACGGCGCGCGCCGGCGGCGGTGCGCACTCGGCGCGCCAGGCATCCGGCACCGGCGCGGCGACGGCCTCGACCGCTGCAGCCAGGCGCGCGGCGAAGGCCTCGGCCGCGGCGCCGTCCGGCAGCTCGCCGAAGCCGTCCCAGGTGAAGCCGGCGCCGGCGAGCGCGGCGGCGAGCCAGTCGGCAGCGCCGGCACCCTCGATCGCCGGCAGGCCGGCCGGTGGCTCGACCACGCAGGCGCAGGCGTCGGCGAGCTGGTCGGCGACGCTGACGGCGTAGGCGCGGCCGGGGCCGTCGGCATCGGGCCAGATCAGCACGCGCCGGCCGGCGGCGATTGCCGCGCGCAGCGGCTGCCAGTCGGCGCGATCGGCGGCCTTCGAGCCACCCGGCGCAGTGACGGCGGCGAGCCCGAGCCGGTGCAGGGCGCTGGCGTCCTTCTCGCCCTCGACGACGTACAGCGGGCCGGGCGCGGCGAGCCGGTCGAGCCCGAACAGCGGTCGCGGTTCGGCAGCGGCACCGG
>JAFEGB010000093.1 GCA_018240295.1 Pseudomonadota bacterium | reverse complement strand
TCGAAGTTCATGTAGCGGTAGATTTCGCCGGCCTTGGCGTTGATGACGCCGATGTTGGCCATGTACTCGTCGACCGTCGGGATCTTGCCGAGCATCGCGCAGATCGACGCCAGTTCGGCCGAGCCGAGATAGACGCGGGTGTCGATGCCGAGGCGGTTCGGGAAGTTGCGGGTCGAGGTCGAGATGGCGGTCGAGCCCTTGCGGATCTGCGCCTGGTTGCCCATGCACAGCGAGCAGCCCGGCATTTCCATGCGCGCGCCGCTGCGGCCGAGGATGCCGTAATAGCCTTCCTCGCTGAGGATCATCGCGTCCATCTTGGTCGGCGGGGCGATCCACAGGCGCACCGGGATGTCGGACTTGCCTTCGAGCAGCTTGCCGGCGGCGCGGAAGTGACCGATGTTGGTCATGCACGAGCCGATGAAGACTTCGTCGATCTTGTCGCCGGCGACTTCGGACAGCAGCTTCACGTCGTCCGGGTCGTTCGGGCAGGCGAGGATCGGTTCCTTGATGTCGGCGAGGTCGATGTCGATGACGGCCGCGTATTCGGCGTCGGCATCGGCCTTCATCAGTTCGGGCGCGGCGAGCCACGCTTCCATGCCCTTGATGCGGCGCTCCAGCGTCTTCGCATCCGAATAGCCGTTCGCGATCATCCACTTCATCAGCGTGATGTTCGAGTTCAGGTATTCGGCGATCGGCTCCTTGTTCAGGGCAATCGCGCAGCCGGCGGCGGAACGCTCGGCCGAGGCATCGGACAGTTCGAAGGCCTGCTCGACCTTGAGATCCGGCAGACCTTCGATCTCGAGGATGCGGCCCGAGAAGATGTTCTTCTTGCCCTGCTTGGCGACGGTCAGCAGCCCCGCCTTGATCGCGTACAGCGGGATCGCGTTGACCAGATCACGCAGCGTGATGCCGGGCTGCATCGTGCCCTTGAAGCGCACGAGCACCGATTCCGGCATGTCGAGCGGCATCGAGCCGGTGGCGGCGGCGAAGGCGACCAGGCCCGAGCCGGCCGGGAAGCTGATGCCGATCGGGAAGCGCGTGTGCGAGTCGCCGCCGGTGCCGACGGTATCCGGCAGCAGCAGGCGGTTCAGCCACGAGTGGATGACGCCGTCGCCCGGGCGCAGCGCGACACCGCCGCGGCTGGAGATGAAGTCCGGCAGCGTGTGGTGCGTCTGCACGTCAACCGGCTTCGGATAGGCGGCGGTGTGGCAGAACGACTGCATCACCATGTCGGCCGAGAAGCCGAGGCAGGCGAGGTCCTTCAGCTCGTCGCGGGTCATCGGGCCGGTGGTGTCCTGCGAGCCGACCGTGGTCATCTTCGGTTCGCAGTAGGTGCCCGGACGGATGCCGGTGACGCCGCAGGCCTTGCCGACCATCTTCTGCGCGAGCGAGAAGCCCTGGCTCGATTCGACCTGCGCGGCCGGACGACGGAACACCGGCGAGGCGCCGAGGCCGAGCTGCTCGCGCGCCCAGTCGGTCAGGCCGCGGCCGATGATCAGGTTGATGCGGCCGCCGGCCTGGACTTCATCGAGCAGCACGTCGGACTTGAAGCTGAACTCGGCGATGACTTCGCCGTTCTTCAGCGCCTTGCCGTCGTAGGGGCGCAGCTCGACGACGTCGCCCATGTCCATCTTCGACACGTCGACTTCGACCGGCAGCGCGCCGGCGTCTTCCATCGTGTTGAAGAAGATCGGGGCGATCTTGCTGCCGAAGCAGTAGCCGCCGAAGCGCTTGTTCGGGACGTAGGGAATGTCCTCGCCGGTCCACCACAGCACGGAGTTGGTCGCGGACTTGCGGCTGGAGCCGGTGCCGACCACGTCGCCGACGTAGGCGATCGGGTTGCCCTTGGCCTGCAGCGCGGCGAGCTGCTTGATCGGACCGACCGAGCCGGGCTGATCGGCTTCGATGCCCGGACGCGGGTTCTTCAGCATCGCCAGCGCGTGCAGCGGGATGTCCGGACGCGACCAGGCATCGGGAGCCGGGGACAGGTCATCGGTGTTGGTTTCGCCGGTGACCTTGAATACGGTGACGGTGACGCTCTCCGGGACCTTCGGGCGGCTCGTGAACCACTCGGCGTCGGCCCAGGACTTCAGCACGGCCGCGGCGGTGGCGTTGCCGGCATCGGCCTTGTCCTTGACGGCGTTCTTGTAGTCGAACATCAGCAGCGTGTGCGACAGCGCCTTGCCGGCGGCGGCGGCGCATTCGGCGTCGTCGAGCAGGTCGATCAGCGGCTGGATGTTGTAGCCGCCGAGCATGGTGCCCAGCAGCTCGGTGGCGCGCACGCGGTTGAGCAGCGGCGAGCTCGCCTCGCCCTTGGCGACGGCGGCGAGGAAGGCGGCCTTGACGTAGGCGGCCTGGTCGACGCCGGCCGGCACGCGGTGGGTCAGCAGGTCGAGCAGGAAGGCTTCTTCGCCTGCGGGCGGATTCTTCAGGAGTTCGACCAGGTCCGCGGTCTGCTGGGCGGACAGCGGCAGGGCCGGAATGCCCTGGGCAGCGCGTTCCTCGGCGTGTTTGCGATAGGCATCTAACACGGTTTAAACCCCCTCGTTGCGTGATGAGCTGCCGGCGGGCAGCGGGTCTGGAAAACCCCGATCCATGAAGCGATGTGAAGCGCGGTTCGTGCTGCGCCTCGCTCCGGCTGCGGCTCTGTGGCCGCTTGTCCGGAAAAATCGCGGCAGTCTAAACGGAATCGGCGCACGCGGAAAACCGGAAGCCGTTGCGGCATGCGACATTGTGGACATTCCCCGGGGGCTGGATGGCTGACAGTGCGCAGCGCGCAGGCCAGACTCGGGGTCAAAGGACCGGCAGCAGACCGGCCGTCATGAGCAGGGGAGTCTCCACACCATGTCCATTTCCGATCCCGGTCGCGTGCCGGCCGCCCAGGCGGCGACGCGCCTGAATCTCGGCCAGCTGCTCTGCAACGCCTCGCGCCAGTTCCCGCAGCAGCTCATCGTGCACGGCGAGCGGCGCTTCACGTATGCCGAGTTCGGCCGGCGCGTGCACCGGCTCGCTGCCGTGCTCGATGCCCTCGGCGTGTGCGCCGGCGAGACGGTCGCGGTGCTCGACTGGGATTCGCACCGCTACCTCGAAGCCTTCCTCGCGGTGCCGATGCTCGGGGCGGTGCTGCACACGGTGAACGTGCGCCTGTCGCCCGAGCAGATCGCGTGGACGATCGAGCATGCCGCGGACGACGTGATCCTCGTGCATGAGGACTTCCTGCCGCTGCTCGATGCGATCCGCCCGCGGCTGGCGCACGTGCGCCGCTTCGTGCTGCTCTGCGATCACGCCGGGGGCGAGGCCCTGGGCGGCCTGCCGTTTGCCGGCGAGTACGAGGCGCTGCTGGCGGCGGCGGCCGGGGACTTTGCCTTCCCGGAGGTGGCCGAGGATGCGCGCGCGACGACCTTCTACACGACCGGCACCACCGGCCTGCCGAAGGGCGTGTTCTTCAGCCACCGCCAGCTGGTGCTGCACACGCTCGGCGTGCGCTCGACGCTTTCCGGCACCGGGCAGGGCCACATCGGCGCCGACGATGTCTACATGCCGATCACGCCGATGTTCCACGTGCACGCCTGGGGCATGCCGCTGGTGGCGCTGTCGATGGGGCTGAAGCAGGTGTATCCGGGCCGTTACGAGCCGGCGAAGCTGCTCAGGCTGATCGTGCGCGAGGGCGTGAGCTTCTCGCACTGCGTGCCGGCCATCCTGCAGATGCTGCTGAACTGCCCGGACGGCCGCGAGATGGATCTCGACGGCTGGAAGGTGCTGATCGGCGGTTCGGCGCTGCCGGAGTCACTGGCAATCGCGGCGCTGGAGCGCGGCATCGACGTGTTCGGCGGCTACGGCATGTCCGAGACCTGTCCGATCCTCTGCGTTGCGCAGCTGACGCCCGAGGTCCTGCGCCGGCCCTTCGCCGAGCAGGTGCGCATCCGCTGCAAGGCCGGGCGCGCCGCGCCGCTGGTGCAGCTGCGCATCGTCGATGACGAGATGAACGACGTGGCGCACGACGGCATCGCGCAGGGCGAGGTGATCGCCCGCGCGCCGTGGCTGACCGAGGGCTATCTGCACAATCCCGAGGCCGGCGCGGCGCTCTGGCGCGGCGGCTGGCTGCACACCGGCGACATCGGCACGATCGACGCCGATGGCTACCTGAAGATCACCGATCGCCTCAAGGATGTCATCAAGACCGGCGGCGAGTGGGTGTCGACGCTGATGCTCGAAGACCTGATCCTGCGCCTGCACGAGGTCGCCGAATGCGCGGTGGTCGGCATCCCCGATCCGCGCTGGGACGAACGGCCGCTGGCGCTGGTCGTGCTGCGCGGCGGGGCCAGCCTGGACCCCGCGATGATCCGCGCGCATCTGGCCGGTTTCGTCGCCGAAGGGCTGATCCCGAAGTACGCGCTGCCCGAGCGCATCGAACAGGTCGAGGCGATTCCGAAGACCAGCGTCGGCAAGCTCGACAAGAAGGCGATCCGCGCGCAGTACGCCGGCTGAGCGCGGCCGGCCGGCCGGGTTTCAGTGCCGCGCGAGGGCTGCCACCAGCACCAGCGCGAACTGCACGCCGGCGACGGCGAGCAGGCTGCGCCACAGCCGCAGTGCGCCGCGACAGCGCAGCGGCAGCGGTCGCGGGCCGGGCTGCGACGGATACAGGCCGAGTGCCGGCAGGCAGGCATCGAAGCGCGTGAAGCTCGCCTCGTCGGCATCGAGCGTTGCGAACAGCCGTGCATCGAGCGCGACGCGCAGCGCCAGCCAGCCGCTCACCGGCCACAGCGCCAGCGCCAGTCCGCAGCAGAGCCGCGTCGTGCCGCTGGCCGGCAGCGTGGCGAGCAGCGCGGCACCGGCGAGCAGCGCGCTGCCGTGGCCGATGGCGGCAGCGACCCGGCCGGCATCGAGCAGCGCGGCGGTGACGGCCACGGCCATTGCCGGGTCGGGATCGATGTCGCTCATGTCGCTCATGTCGGCAGCCCCCGGGTGCCCGCCCATTCGTTCAGCCTCGCCAGATGCGCGGGTTTCAGCACCACGCGCGGGCGGGACTTGCGCACCTGCCCGACGGCGGCCGCGAGGCTGTCGGCGCGGCCGCTCGCGAACAGCCACGCGGCGCTGACCAGGGCGCTGCGCGAATAGCCGAGCGCGCAGCAGACCAGCGTCGCGTGCCGGCCGCCGTGCAGGCCTTCGAGCGCCTGCACGGCGGCCTCGATCTGCGCCGGCTCCGGCGGCAGCAGGTCGAGCATCGGCACGCCGCGGCTGGCGACGCCGCGCCGGTCGACCGGCAGTTCGGCGCTCAGGTCGAGCAGCGCATCGAAACCGGCGCGTTCGCGCTCGCGCCGGCGCGGCACGCGCCCGAGCCAGACGCCGGGAGCGATCTCGGACGGCTCGGGATGCACCAGCGTCCAGAGCCGCGCGTTCAGCCAGGCGCCGAACAGGTACGGCCCGAACAGCACCAGCATCGCCGGGTTCATGCGTCCGTCGTGGCCCTTGCGGAACAGCCGCGGATCGCCGGCGAGATAGATCAGTGCCACCAGCGCCAGCGCCCCGGCCGGCCACAGCAGCAGCCAGCCGAGCCCGCCGGCCCAGGCGCCGGCCACGGCACAGGCCGCGGCCCCGAGGCCGTAGCGCGCCGCGAGCGCGATGCGCCGGGCATCGGGGCGGCTCAGCGCCGGCAGCGTGCCGTCGGTCGGGAACAGCGCGATCGCGAACAGGCCGAGCCACATGCCGGTCGGCACGTCGATGAAGTGATGCTGCCAGGTCGTCAGCACCGACACGCCGATCAGCGCGAACCAGACGTGCAGCAGCCAGCGCCAGCGCCGGCCGGTGTGGGCATCGAAGCGCACCCACAGGATCAGCAGCAGCGCGATGTGCAGCGACGGCGCCTGGTTGTACGGCAGGTCGAAGCTGCCGAGCAGCGCGTACAGCGCCCCGGGCAGGCCGTCGACCGGCGGGCGCTCGAACGTGAAGCGCAGCGGCACCAGCACGAAGGCGCTGACCGCGACGAGCTGCGCCGTCAGCAGTCGCCGGCCGTGCGCGTCGAGCTCGCGCCGCGTCGTGCAGACGAACAGCGACAGCGCGTAGAGCAGGTCGATCGACCAGTACGGCAGGATCGTCCACGGCCAGAAGGGGATCGCGTGTTCCCAGTCGAACACCAGGCTGCCGACGCCGGCGCGCCGGCTCGCGAGCCAGTTGGCAGCGCCGTAGCTCAGGAAGAACAGCGGCCCGAGGCCGGCGAGCCAGAGCAGCGCCCGCGGCCACGGGCGGGCTTCGTGCGCCCCGGCGGTACTTCCGGTGGCACTTCCTGCGGCACTCATGACGCCCTCCGCACGGCCAGCGACACCGTGAAGATGCCGGCATCGTCGATGAGCTGCGTGCACTTGTCGAAGCCGGCCGCGGCGACGAGCTGGTCGAGCTCGCCCTGCGTGCGCCGGCGCATCACCCATGGCGCGCCGTCGCGGTGGCTCGCCAGCGCGCGTGCGATCAGTTCGAGCTGCGGATGCCAGGGCTGCCCGGTGTAGATCAGGAAGCCGCCGGCTTCGAGCGCCGCGGCGAGGCCCGACAGCGACGCTGCCAGCGGCGCGTTGTCAGGGTACAGCTCGTAGAGGCCGGAGACGATCTCGACGGTCGGTTTCGGTGTCAGCGCCGCGAGCGCGTCGCGATCGAAGGCGTCGCCCTGCTCGAAGCGCACCGTGGCCGCCAGCCCGCGTGCGGCGATCAGCTGCCGGCCGGCGGCGACGTTGATCGGGCTGTAGTCGCGCAGCAGCACCGAATCCGCCGCTTCGAGCGGCTCGGGCAGCGTCGCGAGGCCATCGAGCACGTAGCGGCCGTGGCCGGCGGCGATGTCGACGATGCGCACCGGGCGGCCCGCGCGGCGCAGCGCGCGCACGGCATCGGCGAGCAGCGCCTCGACGTGCTGCTTGCGGATGCGGATGCCGGCCCAGCCGGCCGAATCGAGGTGCAGCCGGTCGATCAGCCGTCCGGGCGGGCCGAAGCCGGCCGGGCGGTTGCGGTAGACGGCATCGAGCGTCGAGCCCGAGTCGAAGCCGGTCTCGTGGCCGATGCGGATCGATTCGGCGAGCCGGGCGCCGAGCGCGAGGCCGGCGCGCACCGCCGCGTAGTACGGAATCTTCCACGAGCCTTCCGGCAGTGGCGCCTGCAGCCGCCGGTATTCGTCGAAGGTGTGGCCGTGGCGGTCGGCCGTGCGCAGGTCCGGCCGCTCGAACGGCGCATCGAAGCACTTGCGCACGAAGGCGCGCACCAGCCCGATCGCCTCGCTGCGGCGCAGTTCGCCAAAGGTGTCGTGATAGAAGCCCGGCAGCTCGTGATACGCCTTCACCTTCGAGCCGAGCCGCTCGAAGAAGCGCCGCTGCGGCGCGCGGTGCACGACGAAGTCGGCGCCCGAGACCAGCACGAGCACCGGCAGCGTGATCGCCGCGGCGTCCTCGACCACGCGCTCGCCGGCCTCGTACAGCCCGAGCAGCATGTTGACGGCGATCGCGCGCGTGATCAGCGGATCGGCGTCGTAGCTGGCGATGCGCGCCGGATCGTGGGTCAGGAACTTCGCCTTCACGTACGACTGCACCTCGAAGTTGCCGCCGAGCGCGTAACGCAGCCGCAGCGCCGGGCGCGCCAGCGGCACGTACAGCTTGACCTTGAAGGCCGGGGCCGCGAGCACCAGCGCACGCACCGGCGGCGCGTAGTCGTGCGCCCAGGTCGCGGCGATCACGGCGCCGACGCTCTGCGCGATCACGACGAGGTTCTCGGGCGCGATGCCGTGCCGGTCGCGGAGGTGGCGCACGAAGGTGTCGAGATCGCCGGTGGCGGTGGCGATGCCGGGGCAATGACCGCGTGGCCCCGGCGAACGGCCGTGTCCGCGGGCATCCCAGGCGAACACCGCGAAACCCGGCAGATCGAGCTCATCGACCACGTGCTGCAGTCGGCCCGAATGCTCGTGGCCGCGGTGCAGCAGCAGCAGCGCCTGCTCGCCGGGGCCGTCGAGGGCCGGCCAGTGCCGGTAGAACAGCGCGCTGCCGTCACGCGTGTCGAAGTGCAGTTCCCGGGGTTCGCGCATCGAGGGCTCCGTCGTCGGGCGGGGCGGGGGAATGCGCGGGGGCCGGCCGCGCCCGACAAGCATGGCTGCCGGTTGCCGGACTTGCTGCAATGCCGGTGTGTGCGGTGGCGGATCAGCCGGCCTGTGCCCGGGGCCAGCCCGCAGGCTCACGCTTCAGTCGCCACCGCCGCCGCCACAGCCCCCGCAGCCGCCACCGCCGCTGTCGCCACCGCTGTCCCCGCCGCCGCTGTCGCTGCCGTCCGATCCACTGCCCGAATCGCCGCCGCCGGAACCGGCCGGCGCCAGTTGTTCGGCGAGGTCCTCGGGCAGCAGATGCGCGACGGCCGCCACGCCAAACAGTGCCATGACCAAGGCGAGGCGCGGATCCTGCCGCGATTCGACGGTGCGGGCCGACAGGCCGCTGCGCAGCTGTTTCAGCACGGCGTCGCCGTGGCGGCTGCGCGGCACGGCCTTCAGCAGCAGCACCAGCGTTGCGATGCCGAGCACGAGGCAGCAGACGACGAGGAAGCCGACCGGTCGATGCCGTGACAGGCCGATCGCGAGCTTCAGCAGCCCGAGCAGCAGCACCGATCCGGTGCAGGCGGCCGGCAGCAGCCGGACCATCGCCGCCTGCACCGGCGTCGGCAGCAGTCCCTGCGGGCGCAGCCGTGCATCGAGTTCGGCGCAAAGCACGGGGCGGACACGGCGGTGCAGGCCCGGCGGCCGGCCCTCCAGCGTCAGGGCCCCGAACACCTTGCGTTCGATCGGGTCGCGCAGCTGCGGCCGGCCGCAGGCCTGCAGGCGCAGGCCGTCGGGGCTGACGCCGATCTCGCCGCGCAGCGCCATCACGGCCAGGGCCGTATCGACCGTGCGCCCGGCGCCGCCGGCGAGATATGCAGTTTCGTAGACATCGAGCCGGGGCTGGTGGCGCGGATCGGGACCGGGCAGGCGCAGCCAGCGGCGCAGCAGCATGGCCAGCACGAGGCTCGCCAGCATCAGCGGCACGTAGAGTCCGAGGAAGTGGCTGCCGTCGTAGTCGAGCGGGTTGTCGAGTGCGCCGGCGCTGTCGCTGACGAGCCACAGCACCGGCAGCAGGCCGAGGCAGGCGCCGCGACCCGGATGCTGGCGACGCAGGAACGATGCGCTCATGACTTTCTCCCGGGGCCGCGGACAGGACCTGGTGCGGGTTCAGAGGCAAGGCCGAAGCGGGCCAGCGTCCGGCGCAGGCTGCGCAACAGCCGCCCGAGCCGTCGGTGCAGCACGAAGCGCCAGGCCTCGGGGCTGCGCGGCAGCAGCCAGCAGGCATGGCGGTTGACGCGCACGAAGCCGAGATCGCGCCCGAAGCGCAGTTCGGGTGCCGGCCAGAGATCCGCCGGCGGCGGGTGGCCGAAGCAGCGTTCGTAGCTTGCCAGCGTGCGCCGGTACTGCTCGTCGTAGCGCCCGCCCTCGGCCGCACCGCCGCGGGTCGGACCGTGGTGCAGGGATCGGCCGAGGACCTGCGGGCAGAAGTCCAGCCAGTACATGCGCGTGTAGACGAGGTGCAGGTGCCAGACCTGATCGACCTGGTCGGACGGCGTCACCGGATGGCCGGCGGCGAGCGCGAGGAAAACGAAGCGCCGGTATTCGTCGATCGCCCGCAGCGCGCCGCGATGCGTCCAGCCGTTGTCGCGCGCCAGACGCCGGCTGAACGGCAGCGCCGCCTGCGGATCGTCGAATTCGTAGGCGAGCAGCCGCTGGTACAGCGCCGCGAGGACCGGGTCGCGGCAGGCCGGCGGCAGGGCCGCGGTGCAGTCCGCGCCCGCGGGCGTGCTCAGGGCCGGCGGTCCGGCATCGTTGGCCGCGGTGCCGGGCCGGTGCGGGTCGGGGTTCATCCGCTGCACCCGCTGCCGCAGCCACCGTCACCCCCGCTGTCGCAGCCGCTGCCGCCCGGATCCAGCCCGGCATCGAGCCCGACCGGTGCATCGTCGTCGCTGGCAGGCGGGGCCAGCACGTGACCGACGCCGCCGGGCACGAGACCGCGCACGGCCGCAGCCCCGCAGAGCGCGAGACAGAGCAGCAGCGCCGGATCGCTGCGCTGCCATCCGGGGTCGGGCGCATGGCGTTCGCGCAGCGCGGCGAGCAGCGCCTCGCCGGCGCGGGTCAGCGGCTGCGGATGGCCGGCGGCGAAGATCAGCGTCGTCACCGCCAGCGAGGCGACGGCGATCACGAGCGGCACGACCGGCTGCTGGTGCAGCAGCCCGAAGCCGATGCCGGCGAGGCCGGCCAGCAGCACGGTGCCGGTCAGCAGCGCCGGCCAGCGGCGCAGGCGCTGCAGTGTCCGGGCGTCGTGCAGCAGGCCGAGCCCGTGCAGGCGTCGATACAGGGCCGGAGCGATGCGCAGTGCCGCGACGCGCCGCAGGTGCGCCGGGCGGCCGTCGCGGGCGATGGCGGCGAGCACGGCGCGTTCGAGCGGGTCTTCCGGCGTGCCGCAGATTTTCGTCGGTTTCAGCGCCTGCCAGTCCTGGGTCGTGATCAGCCAGCCGCGCTGCGCGAGGCTCGCGCAGGCGACCTCGACGACCCGCGCCTCGCCGCCGGCGAGGAAGGCCGCCTCATACGTCGTCAGCGGCGGCTGCGGTCCGGCACCGGAGACCTTCGGTCCGCGCAGCCACTGCTGCAGGCCGCGCGCAAGCAGCACCGACAGCACGGCCAGCGGCACGAACCACGCCAGCAGGCCGTGGCCGGCGTGCGTCAGCGACCACGGCAGGCGCAGCCAGGCCAGCGAGGAACAGCCGCCGAGGGCGAGCGCGAAGCACAGCAGCAGTGCGCGGCCGGGCCGGCGTGCGGCGCGGCCGCGCGAAGCGGCGGGGGAAGGACGATCAGGGCCGGGCATCCGACAGGTATAGCGCGTCGGACGCCGGCGGCACCGGAGCGTCCGTGAGTTCCGTGTCGACCAGATAATCCCCGAAACCCCCTTCGTCGCCGAGCAGCGTGTCGTCCTCGATGGCCGCATGGCGGGCGGCAGCGGTGCTGATGCCTTCGGCGCGGGCGAGGGCGCAGGCTTCCTCGATGAAGCTGCGCACGGCCGCGGCGACCAGGGCATCGGCCGTGTCGCTGAACATCGCGAAGACCCGCGGGAAGTCCTCGCCGATGGGCTGATCCCAGACGAAGTGGTAGTCGATGACCTCGCGCAGGCGCTCGCGCACCTCGGTGTCGAACAGTTCGTCATGGGTTTCGGCGATGGCATCCAGCTCGTCGAGGAAAGCGGCGTAACGGCTGCGGAAGTCCATGGTCGGGCTCCTGATTGGCGTGCATGCGGGCGGGCGGGGCGGGCGCCGGTGCCGGCCCGGCGCCCGTGACGCGAAAGCTACGCGCCGCAGGTTGCGCTCCGGTGTCGGGGCCGGTGGCGGTGGCTGGCACGCCGGCACCGCAGCGGTGCGGCGCCTATGCTGCGCGGCGGCCCTGCTGCGCTGCAGCGCCTGCATCCGCACCGCTGCTGCCTGCGTATGGCCTTGCGCATCTGCGCCGGCCGGGGGCCATCCCCGCAAGCGGGCGAGACCCGATCCGGTGCCGGCGGCGGCCGGAAAGTTTGCGCTGCTGCCTGTCCACCGCCCGCCCGTCGCCGGAGGCCTCCCGCATGAATCGCCGCAAGCTGTTGTTCGCCTTTGGCTTCATCGCCCTGATCGCGGGGTTCTTCGCGTCAGGTGCGGGGGAGTGGCTGAGCCTTGCGGCGCTCAAGGCGCGCCACGGCGAACTGCTCGCCTGGCGCGACGCGCAGCCGCTGACGGCGGCGCTGGGCTTCGCCGGCCTCTACATCGCCATCACCGCGCTGTCGGTGCCGGGTGCGACGGTGCTGACGCTGGCCGCCGGGGCGCTGTTCGGGCTCGGCACCGGCACGCTGCTGGTTGCGATCGCGGCGACGACCGGGGCGACGCTGGCGATGCTGGTCGCGCGCTTCCTGCTGCGCGACGCCATCCAGGCGCGTTTCGGCGAGCGCATCCGCGCGCTCGATGCCGGCATCGAGCGGGACGGGGCCTTCTACCTGTTCACGCTGCGTCTGGTGCCGGTCGTGCCGTTCTTCCTGATCAACCTCGCCAGCGGGCTGACGGCGCTGCCGGTACGCACCTACGTCTGGGTCAGCCTGATCGGCATGCTGCCGGGCACGGTGGTCTACGTGAACGCCGGCACGCAGCTCGCGCGGGTCGAGTCGCTCTCCGGCCTGCTGTCGCCGGGGCTGATCGCGTCCTTCGTGCTGCTCGGCGTGTTCCCGCTGCTCGCGCGCCGCGCGCTCGATGCCTGGCAGGCGCATCAGGTCTACCGGCCGTGGCCGAAGCCGAAGCGCTTCGATCGCAACCTGATCGTGATCGGTGCCGGTTCCGCCGGGCTGGTCAGTGCCTACATCGCGGCGGCGGTGCAGGCGAAGGTGACGCTGGTCGAGCGCGCCGAGATGGGCGGCGACTGCCTGAACCGCGGCTGCGTGCCGTCGAAGGCGCTGCTGCGCACGGCGCGCTTCCTGGCCGAGCAGCGGCGTGCGCCGGATTACGGTATCGGCGAGGCCAGCGCCCACTTCGACTTCGCCGAGGTCATGGCGCGCGTGCAGCGCGTGATCGCGGCGGTCGCACCGCACGATTCGGTCGAGCGCTACACCGGTCTCGGCGTCGAGGTGCTGGCGGGCACGGCGCGGCTGCTGTCGCCGTGGACGGTCGCGATCACGGCGGCCGATGGCAGCGAGCGCCGGCTCGACACCCGCGCCATCGTCATCGCCACCGGTGCCCGGCCGTTCGTGCCGCCGATTCCCGGGCTCGAAGAGGGCGGCTATCTGAGCTCGGACACGCTCTGGGCGCTGCGGGAATGCCCGCAGCGCCTGCTCGTGCTCGGCGGCGGGCCGATCGGCTGCGAGCTTGCGCAGGCCTTCGCGCGCCTCGGCGCCCGCGTCACGCAGGTCGAGATGCTGCCGCGGCTGCTGGCGCGCGAGGACGCGGACGTGTCCGCGCACATCGGCGCGGTATTCGCCGCCGAGGGCATCGACGTGCGCTGCGGCCACCGGGCGCTGCGCTGCGAGCGCGACGCCGGGGGCGGCCGGGTGCTGGTGGCCGAACACGCCGGCACCGAGGTGCGGCTCGGTTTCGACGCGATCCTGGTCGCCCTCGGGCGCGCGCCGGTCACCGACGGCCTCGGACTCGAAGCCCTCGGCATCGGGCTCACGAAGTCGCGCACGATCGAGACCGATGCCTTCCTGCAGACGCGCTTCCCGAACGTGCTGGTCTGCGGCGATGTCGCCGGGCCGTACCAGTTCACGCACACGGCCGCGCACCAGGCCTGGTATGCGGCGGTCAACGGCCTGTTCGGGCAGTTCAGGCGTTTCCGGGCCGATTACTCGGTGATCCCGTGGGCGACCTTCACCGAGCCCGAGATCGCGCGCGTCGGCCTCAACGAGCAGGAGGCGCGCGAGCGTGGCATCGCCTTCGAGAGCAGCGTCTACCGGCTCGATGATTCCGACCGGGCGCTGGCCGAGAGCGAGCCGCAGGGCTGGGTGCGCGTGCTGACCGTGCCGGGGCGCGACCGCATCCTCGGCGCGACCATCGTCAGCGCGCACGCCGGCGAGACGATCGCCGGCTTCGTGCTGGCGATGCGCCACGGGCTCGGGCTCGAAAAGCTGCTCGCGACCATCCACGTCTATCCGACCTGGGCCGAGTCCGGCAAGGCCGTGGCCGGCACCTGGAAGCGCGCGCACGCGCCGCAGCGCCTGCTCGGCTGGGTGCGGCGCTACCACGACTGGCGGCGCGGCTGAAGGCGGCGTCTGCGAAACGCCAGGCCCTCAGTCGACGGTGAGGGCCGGCACGACCGTGAGCCGCGCGTGCGGCATCCAGCCGAGCGTGGCGTCGTAGCCGCCTTCCTCGGCGTTCAGGCGCACGATGCTGCCGGCCGGCAGCGCCGTCGACGGCTGGCAGTGCTGCCAGCGGCCGGCGGCACGGTCCCACAGCCAGCGCTCGCGGCGCAGCTTGCGCACCGCCACCGGCGGCGCCGGGCAGAGTTCGGCGGACTGCGGCGCTGCCTCGCTGCCGCGCAGCCGCCAGAGCACGTTCAGCACCGGGGCCTCGTGGCCGCCGGTGGCGGCTTCACCGCCATCGAGCGCGACCAGCCGCCGGTCGGCCTGCAGCTGCGCCGCCACCGCCGGGGTCGCGACCAGGATGCGGCCGCCGGCCGGTGCGTTCAGCAGCGAGGCGGCGAGGGCGGCGCGATGGGCGCTGCGAAAGCACGGATGCACGGCGACCAGCGCCGTGCCGGGCGCGAGCTGCTGCAGCTCGCGCAGGATCGAGCGCACCTGGGCGAGAGTGGCCGGCACGCCGAGCGTGGTCGTGCCGGGGCGGTGCGCATCGAGCAGTGCGGTGGCGGCGTGCAGCGGCAGCGGCGGCAGCACGGCATCGGCCTCGCAGCCCGTGGCCGGCAGCACGCGCACGCGCCCGGCCGCGAAGGCCGGGGCCAGCCGCTGGCAGGCGCGGCGCGCGACCGGCACCGGCGGCGCATCGAGCAGCCACTGGGCCTGGCGTGCCTCGGCGGTGGGCAGGGCGTCGATCAGCGCATGCTGGGGGCCGATCAGGATGTCGGCCTGCGGCAGCTGCGGGCTGACCGGATCGTGCAGCCTGAGTTCGGGCGGCGGTGCGGCAGCGGCATCGAGGCGCCCGAAGTGCCGGCGCAGCGAGGCGGCGCACAGCTCGGGCAGCGCGCCATCGCGCAGCGCGACCATCAGCCGCGCCGGGGTATCGGCGATGCGGTGCTCGCGCCGCCACAGCCAGTTCAGGATGGCGGTCTCGACCGCTGGCATGCCGGCGGTTTCCGGCAGCGAGGCGTTCAGCGGGTCCGGCGGCAGATGGCCAGCGCCGGCGGCTGGCAGGGACGGTTGATCCATGAATGAACTCCGGGCGCCTTCCTGCGACCGGGTGGGCGGTACGTCCGGGATTGGCGTCGGGTGGCGGCGATGCCCGCCTTTCCTGGCATGACTCGCGCG
Organism: Pseudomonadota bacterium; assembly: GCA_018240295.1. Classification (GTDB taxonomy): domain Bacteria; phylum Pseudomonadota; class Gammaproteobacteria; order Competibacterales; family Competibacteraceae; genus Plasticicumulans. The sequence continues at coordinate 3,112 of JAFEGB010000093.1, read as the reverse complement.
CACATGTATCCGGGGGGCCGGCCGGTGATGATGCGCAGGGCCGTCCCGGGCTTGCAGTCTCGTCCGCGGACTGATCAGACCCGGACCTTAGCCAGCGCGGGGGCCGTTGCGGCAGGGAGCAAGACCGGAACCTGCCTGCGAATATTCGGATTCGTCCGGTGGTCGGACCACCGCCGGGATTCAATCCCCGAGTTCGCGCAGCAGGCGCTGGGATTCGGCGAGCAGCGCCCGGCGGCGCAGCAGCAGCGTCAGCCGGCCGCCGCCGGCCTGCGCCCATAGCCAGGCGGCCCGGATGCCGGCGAGCAGCAGCGCGCGGATGCGCGCGGCGTTGTCGCGCCGGGACAGGTGCATCTGCTCGCCGTTGACCATGATCCGCGGCGTCAGCGTTGAGATCGTGTCGGCGTACAGCTCGCCCAAGGCGGCGACGATGTTCTCGTGCGTGACCGGAAAATGATCGAGGCGACGGGCGGTGTCGCGGATGCCCTGGCGCAGGCGCTCGGTCATCGCCGGGCTGGCGCGCAGCTTGCGCTCCAGCACGAGCAGATTGACGGTGTAACGGGCGATTTCCATCTCGCGCGGCGTGCGCAGCTCCGAAGCCAGCAGCCGCAGGCCGCGGCGCAGGCCGGGCAGGCCGCCGTAGACCTCGGCGATGCCGGGCGAGTCGATCGCGAAGATGCTGCGCAGGCAGGCTTCGCTGTCGGCGGCATCGGCCTGGCCGGCGTAGGCGACATCGCGCACCAGCGCGGCCGCCTGGAAGATGGCGGCAAGGGCGATGGTGCGTTCGCGGTCGGTCTTGTTCATGGGCGGCAGGCGGCAGCTACGGGATCCGGTACGGCGGGTGCCGAACGGCAAGCCGGAAAGCATAACAGCGTGAACCGCTGCCCGTTCAGTAGCCGCGCCACGGTTCGGGCTCGGCCGGTCCGCCGCCTTCGCCGGGTGCGAGCAGCCCGAGCAGCGCGCGCGCGGCGTTCGACGGGGTATGGCCGGCGTGCGCGACGAGGCCGAGCGCGCGGGTCGGTGCGATGCCTTCGAGTTCGAGCACGGCGAGCTGCGCATCGAGCATCGTGCGCGGCAGCAGCGACCAGCCGAGTCCGATCGACACCATCATCTTGATGGTTTCGAGGAAGTTCGTCGTAAACGCCACGCGCAACCGGATGCCGAGCGGTTCGAAGCAGCGCTCGATCAGCTCGCGCGTGAAGGTGCCGTGCTCGGGCAGGATCGCCGCGTGCTCGACCAGCCGGAACGGCGACACGCGCTTGAGGCGGGCGAGCGGATGGCCGGGGTGCGCCACCAGCACCAGCCGGTCGGTCCAGATCGTCTGCAGCGCCAGCGGGGCTTCGGCGGCAAGCGGCAGCGTGACGATCGCCAGCTCCACATCACCGCCGGCGACCGCCAGGCAGGCGGCTTCGGAGGCCATGAAGCGCAGGTCGAGCTGCACCTGCGGATAGCTCGCCGTGTAGGCGCGCAGCACCGGCGGCAGCCGGTGCAGGCCGACGTGGTGGCTGGTGGCGACGCTCAGGCGCCCGGCGACCTGCCCGGACAGGTCGGCGAGCGCGCGGCGGCTGTCGTCGAGCTCGGCAAGGATGCGCCGCGCCCGCGGCAGCAGCGTCCCGCCGGCTTCGGTGACCAGCACGCGCCGGCCGAGGCGGTCGAACAGCCGCACGCCGAGTTCGGCTTCGAGCGCCGAGATGCGCTTGCTGACCGCCGGTTGCGTTAAAAACAGCCGTTCGGCCGCGACCGAGAACGAGCCGCTGTCGGCGACGGCGACGAAGGCCTGCAGGCTGGCGATGTCCATGCGCGGCACCGGGCGGGAGGGGGGTGTGCAAGTATTCCATGGCGTCATGCCGAGTATGAAAAACATGAATTGGTGTCATGTTCAGGCCCGGCGTACAGTCCGCGCACTGCCCGAACGAGGACGCTGAAATGTCCGGCCAAACGCTCTACGACAAGATCTGGGCTGCGCACGTCGTGCGCACCGACGCCGACGGCACCGCGCTGCTGTACATCGATCGCCACCTCGTGCACGAGGTGACCTCGCCGCAGGCCTTCGAGGGCCTGAAGCTCGCCGGCCGCGCGCCCTGGCGCAAGGCGTCGATGCTGGCCGTGCCCGATCACAACGTGCCGACCACGCCGCGCGCCGGCGGCATCGGCGACATCGAGGATCCGGTCTCGCGCACGCAGGTCGAGACGCTCGACGCCAACGCCCGCGAACTCGGCCTTGCGTACTTCCCGATCAACGACGTGCGTCAGGGCATCGTGCACGTGATCGGCCCCGAGCAGGGCGCGACGCTGCCGGGCATGACCGTCGTCTGCGGCGACTCGCACACCTCGACGCACGGCGCCTTCGGCGCGCTGGCCTTCGGCATCGGCACCTCCGAGGTCGAGCACGTGATGGCCACGCAGTGCCTGATCCAGAAGAAGGCGAAGGCGATGCTGGTGCGCGTCGACGGCGAGGCCGGTCCCGGCGTCACCGCCAAGGACATCGTGCTCGCGATCATCGGCCGCATCGGCACCGCCGGCGGCACCGGTTACGCGATCGAATTCGGCGGCAGCGCGATCCGGGCGCTGTCCATGGAAGGCCGCATGACGGTCTGCAACATGGCGATCGAGGCCGGGGCCCGTGCCGGCATGGTCGCGGTCGATGCGACGACGCTCGGCTACGTGCAGGGCCGCCCGTACGCGCCGAAGGGCGCGGACTGGGACAAGGCCGTCGCCTGGTGGAACACGCTGCACTCCGACGCCGATGCGCGCTTCGATGCCGTCGTCGAACTCGACGCCGCCGCCATCGCGCCGCAGGTGACCTGGGGCACCTCGCCGGAGATGGTGGTCGCGGTCGGTGAGAACGTGCCCGATCCGGCCGCCGAAACCGACACCGTCAAGAAGTCCGGCATGGAGAAGGCGCTCGCCTACATGGGACTGGCCGCCCGCCAGCCGGTCACCGACATCCGGCTCGATCGCGTGTTCATCGGCTCGTGCACGAACTCGCGCATCGAGGACCTGCGCGCCGCCGCCGCCGTCATCCGGGGCCGCAAGGTCGCCGCGAGCGTCCGGCAGGCGCTGGTCGTGCCGGGTTCGGGCCTCGTGAAGCAGCAGGCCGAGGCCGAAGGGCTCG
>JAFEGB010000092.1 GCA_018240295.1 Pseudomonadota bacterium | reverse complement strand
GATGCCTGCGTGCCGCTGCCGCCGATCGAATCGCTCGGACCGGATTCCGACTACCGGCCCTTCCTCGCGCAGGGCGTCGACAAGGCGCTGCGCGCGCAGGCCCTGCGCAAGCTGTTTCATCAGCCCGAATACAACGTCATCGATCCGCTCAACGACTACATCGATGACTTCACCGACTTCGCGCCGCTCGGCGACGTGATGACCGCCGACCTGCGTCACCGGCTCGAACAGGAGGCCGAGGCTGTCGCGCAGCGGCTGCAGGTCGAAGAACGGCCCCCGGCCGGCGCGGCCCCGTCCGCGGTCCCTGCCGATGCCGCGCCGGCAGCGGTCGTGCCGGCCGTGACCGATGCTCCGCCCGCCGGAGAGAAGCTGATTTCCTCAAGTCCTGAGGCCGATGTGCCGCCGGAGAACCCTTCCCGTGCCTGATCCCGATCCTTCCTCCGCGATCACGAGCGCGGATGCGCGCGCGCAGGCGCTGGCCGCGGCGGCCGCCGTGGCGGTGACGCCGACCTCGACCGTCGATTTCGTCTCGCAGGGCCGGGTGCTGATCCTCGGGCCGGGTACGGCGGCGCTGACGGCGGCCGGGCGGCTCTGCACGACGCTGCAGGTCGTCGTGCTCGCGTCCGGGCCGGCCGCCGTGCCGGTGCCGGCCGGCGTGACACTGCTGTATCGCGAGCAGCGCCGGCTCACGCTCGATGGCCAGCTCGGCGGCTTCTTCGCGACGCTCGATGCGGACGGGCGTTCGTTCGATCTCGGCGAACGCATCGATGCGCAGCGGCCGGTGTTCGATCTCGTGCTCGATCTCGGCGACGAGCCGGCCTTCAGGCGCGAATGGGGGCCGCTCGGCTATTACCGGCCGCTGGATGCCGAAGCCCTCGAAGCCGCGCTCGCCGAGCTGCCGGACCTGTGCGGCGAGTTCGAGAAGCCGAAGTTCTTCGCCTACGACGCCTCGATCTGCGCGCACGGCCAGGCCGGACTCGATGGCTGCCGGCGCTGCATCGAAGCCTGCCCGGCCGAGGCGATCGAATCGCTGCTCGATCGCGTGCGCGTCAATCCGAACCTCTGTCAGGGCGGTGGCGCCTGCGCGAGCGCCTGCCCGAGCGGTGCGATCGTCTACCGCTATCCGCCGGCGGCCGACACGCTGCTGCGCCTGCGCAAGCTGCTGACGACGTACCGCGCCGCCGGCGGCGAGCGGCCGGTGCTGGTGTTCATGGACGAGCACGCCGGCATCGATCCGCTGGCCTGGCCGGGGCGCGTGCTGCCGGTGCTGCTCGCCGAGACCGCCTCGGCCGGCATGGACCTCTGGCTCGGGGCGCTGGCGTACGGCGCGGCAGCGGTGCGCGTGCTGCGCGCACCGGATCTGGCGCCGAAGCTCGAACGCGCGCTCGATGAGCAGCTCGGTTTTGCGCGCGCGATTCTGGATGGCCTCGGCTGGCCGGCCGAGGCACTCGGCTGGCTGGCCGTGGACGGCGATCCGCTGACAGGTGCCGAAATGCCGCCCATGCCGGCGGCGGGCTATGCCGGCAGCGAGGCCAAGCGCGAACGGCTGTGGGCGGCGATCGATCATCTGCATGCGCACGCGCCGCAGCCGGCCGAGGTGCTGGCCCTGCCGCAGGGCGCACCGTTCGGGCAGATCCTCGTCAATCCCGAAACCTGCACGCTGTGCATGGCCTGTGTGTCGGTGTGCGCGCCGAAGGCGCTCGCCGATGGCGGGGAGGAACCGAAGCTGCGCTTCGTCGAGGCGGCCTGCGTGCAGTGCGGGCTGTGCGAGACCGCCTGTCCGGAGCATGCGATCGAGCGCGAGACCCGGCTGCTGCTGCCGTTTGAACAGCGCCGCCGTCAGCGCACGCTGCATGAGGATCAGCCGCACCACTGCCCGCAATGCGGCAAGGCCTTCGCGACGCAATCGATGATCCGCACGATCACCGGGCGGCTCGCCCATCACCCGATGTTCGCCGGCGACGGCCTGCGCCGGCTGCTGCTCTGCGAGGACTGCCGCGTGCGCGACCTGTACCGCAGCGAGGGACTGGGGCAGCGGCCGGGACCCTGAGGGCAGGCACCGCAGGCGCAGCCTGCCGGCCGGGCGTTTGCGTGCAGCCGCGAGCCTTCAGCCTTGCGGCGCCGGTTCCGGCCCGTAGGGCTCCTCGCGATCGTGCAGGTGCATGCGGTATTCGACGAAACCGGCGCGCTGATCCTCATGAAAATGCAGGAAGGGATTGCCCTGCATCTGTTCGAGCATCGTCGAGACCGGCGTGATGCCGTAATCATGGCCGGGGCGGATCAGCGTGCCGCCGGGCAGTTCGCGGCAGAGCCGGCAGAGCGAATCGTGCATGAGGTTCGGGTCGCCGCCGCGCAGGTCGCAGCGTCCGCAGCCGTACACGAACAGCGTGTCGCCGGTGACGACCTCGTCATGGACGCGGTAGCAGACCGAACCGGGCGTGTGGCCGGGGGTGTGCAGCACCTCGATCGGGGTCGAGCCGAGCAGCAGCGTGTCGCCGCCGCGGTGCAGGGCCGGACGCACGAGCTCCGCACCCCAGAACGCCGCCTCGTCGCGATGCAGATGCACCCGGGCGTCGGTGGCTTCGAGCAGGGCTCCGACGCCGTTGATGTGATCCTGGTGGCTGTGCGTCAGCAGCGCGTCGGTGATGTGCAGGCCGAGTCCGGCCGCGCGCGCCAGCACGGCCGGCACGTCCCAGGCCGGATCGACGACGGCGGCGCGGGCGCTGGCGCGATCGGCGATCAGGTAGACGAAGTTGTCCATCGGCCCGAGCTTCAGGGCTTCGATCGTGTACGGGCGGGAGTCGGTCACGGGGCTTCTCCGGTGGGCGAGGACGGCATGGCTGCGCCGGCAGGGCGGATGCACGACGGAAAAGTGCATCGGCTGCGGGGTTTCACCGGCGCTTGCGCATGCCGCTGCAAGCATGGCTCAGCCTGCAGGCGATGCCGGCGGGCCGGATCAGCAGGCGATCCGGGCGCGGCGGGCGGTCATGCGCCCGGCAGCGCAGCCGGAGTCCGGAAGACGGGCATAAAAAAACGCGGTCGGGCGGGGGGCGAACGACCGCGTAAACAGAGGAGGAGGAGAAGCGACATCCACGAAGATGTCGCGTTGCAGCATAGCCGAGTATTTTGCTTGGGTAAGTTGATCATGCTGCATGGCAGCAATACGCTCGGGTATGCACGGATACGGCGGTTTGCGCATGGCATTGCCGGCGGCGATCTGCAGGGTCCGAGGAGGCCGGTCCGCCCACCGGGTCAGGCGGCCTCGGCGTTCTCGGCCATGTACACCAGCTCCCAGATGTGGCCGTCCGGGTCCTCGAAGGCGTGCGCATACATGAAACCGTGGTCCTGGGCGTCGCGCGGCACGCTGCCGCCGGCGGCGCGGGCGCGGGCAACCAGATCGTCGACCTCGGCGCGGCTGTCGCAGCCCAGGCAGACCAGCACCTCGGTGGCGCTGCGGGCATCGCAGACCGGCTTGTGCGTGAAGGTCGAGAAGAAGTTCTCGGCGAGCAGCATCACGTAGCGGCCATCGCCGACGATCAGGCAGGCGGCCTCGTCGTTGGAGAATTTTTCGTTGAATTCGAAGCCGAGCGATTCGAAGAAGCTGCGGGTGCGCGCGAGATCGCGCACCGGCAGGTTGACGAAGATCTGGCGCGTCATGCCTGTTTCCTCCTGCACTGTGGGGGTGTCCGACAGCGTAGACGGAGGAAGCCGGGGCGCGTTCCGGCCCCGGGTGACGGTGCGGACAGGTGCCGCCGCGCCAAAAAAGACGGCCGTACCAGATCGGTACGGCCGAGCCCGTGCGGGGCCATCAGGATGGGAGTCGGTATCGGGCCCGCAGGGGGCCGGTGTGGGAGTCCCGGGCCGATGCTCAGGCGTAGGCGGGTGCGAAGTCCGGCGTGGCCTTCGGACCGTCCTTGCCCCAGTACGGCGAGAGCTGGCGCAGCCGGGCGATGATCTCGGGCATCACCGCCAGCACGCGGTCGACATCGGCGTCGGTGGTGTCGCGCGACAGCGAGAAGCGCGTCGAACCGTGCGCGGCCGTGTACGGGATGTTCATCGCCCGCATCACGTGCGAGGGCTCCAGCGAACCCGAGGTGCAGGCCGAGCCGCTCGATGCAGCGATGCCGGCACGCGACAGCAGCAGCAGGATCGCCTCACCCTCGATGTACTCGAAGGCGATGTTGACCGTGTTCGGCAGCCGGTGCTCGATGTCGCCGGTCACGAAGCAGTGCGAGATCGACTGCAGGATGCCGGTCTGCAGCCGGTCACGCAGCGTGCGCACGACGGTGTTCTCGTGCTCCATCGCCGCCTGTGCGAGCTCTGCCGCCTTGCCGAGGCCGACGATGCCGGTGACGTTCTCGGTGCCGGCCCGGCGGCCGCGCTCCTGATGCCCGCCGCGCAGCAGCGGCCGGAAGCGCGTGCCGCGCTTGAGGTACAGCGCGCCGACGCCCTTCGGCGCGTGCAGCTTGTGGCCGGACAGCGACAGCATGTCGATCGCCGAATCGGCGAGGTTCATCGGCAGCTTGCCGACCGCCTGCACGGCGTCGGTGTGGAACAGCGCACCGACTTCCTTGGCCATGACCGCGAGTTCCTCGACCGGGAACAGCGTGCCGGTCTCGTTGTTCGCGCTCATGAACGACACGATCGCGACCTTGTCCGACAGCGCCGCCTGGTACGCCCCGATCTCCAGCCGGCCCTTCGCGTCGACCGGGATGCGATGCACGGTCACGCCCTCGTTCTTTTCGAGGTGCTCGCAGACGGCGAGGATGGCCGGATGCTCGACGACCGAGGTGATGATCTCGCGCCGGCCGGGGTTGGCGGCGAGCGCCGAGTACAGCGCGGTGTTGTTGGCCTCGGTGCCGCAGGACGTGAAGATGATCTCCGAGTCGTGCTTCGCACCGAGCAGCGACTGCACCTGACGGCGCGCGAGCTGCACGGCCTCGGCGACGCCGGCGGCGTAGTGGTGCATCGACGACGGATTGCCGAACAGCTCGGTGAAGAACGGCAGCATCTCGGCCAGCACGGCCGGATCGACGCGGGTCGTGGCGTTGTTGTCGAGGTAGACCGGGGCGTTCATGGCTTCAGACCTCCGCGGTCGGCTTGCTCGGCACCACGCGCATCGGCTTGCCGAAGGCAAGCATCAGGCGCTCCTGGATGCCGGCGATGGTCAGGCCCGAGGAACTGCAGCCCATGCAGGCGCCGGTCAGGTGCAGATAGACGGTGTCGCCGTCGACATCGATCAGCTCGGCGTTGCCGCCGTCCATCTTCAGCGACGGGCGGATGTCCTCCAGCACCTTCTCGATGAGCTGGATCTTCCTGACCATCGTCATCGCCGGCTTGGCCGGGGCCGGGGCCGGTTCGGGCTTCAGCGGCGCGATCTGCACCAGCGTGCGCGGCTTCGGCTGCTGCACGATCGCCGGCTTCGCGGTCGCGGCCAGCTCGCCGTTGACGGCGATCAGGATGTCCTCGATCTTCTCGTGGCAGGAGCAGCAGCCGCCGCCGGCCTTGGTGTAGTTCGCGACCTGCTCGACGGTGACGAGACCGTTGTCGCGCACCGTGCGCTCGATCAGCGCCGCATCGACGCCGAAGCACTTGCAGACCAGCTCGCCTTCCTCGTGGTCATCCTTCCACTCCTCGCCGCGGTAATTCGCGATCGCGGCGTGCAGGGCCTCGGCGCCCATGACCGAGCAGTGCATCTTCTCGGGCGGCAGGCCGTCGAGGTAGGCGGCGATGTCCTGGTTCGTGACCTTCAGCGCCTGATCGAGCGTCATGCCCTTGATCATCTCGGTCAGCGCCGAGCTGGAGGCGATCGCCGAACCGCAGCCGAAAGTCTGGAAGCGCGCATCGAGGATGACGTCGGTCTCGGGATCGACCTTCAGCATCAGGCGCAGCGCATCGCCGCAGGAGATCGAACCGACGTCGCCGACGGCATTGGCTTCTTCGAGCACGCCGGCGTTGACCGGGTTGAAGAAGTAATCCTTGACCTTGTCCGAGTAGTCCCACATGGCCGTCACGCCCTCTTGCTGGAGCAGGTGCCGCCGGGCGCGTTGGCGTCCGTCGAGAAGGAAGAGCCGCAGCCGCAGGTCTTCACGGCATTGGGGTTGTCGAAGCGGAAGCCGACGCCGGTGATGTCCTCGACGAAGTCGACCGTCACGCCATCGAGCAGCGGCAGGCTGACCGGATCGACGAACACCTTCACGTCATCGCCATAGGCGAGCACCGCATCATCGGCGGCCGGCTCGACTTCGAGGCCGAGCGCGTATTCGTAGCCGGCGCAGCCGCCGGTCTTCACGAGCACCCGCAGGCCGGCCACCGTTTCCGTCTGGGCGGTCAGCACGCCACGCACGGCGTCCACCGCTTTGTCCGTCAGCATCACCATTGTTCGGTACCTCGCAGTACTCGGGTTCGGGCAGGGTTGCGGGGCTTCGAGCAACCGCCGTGCCATGATCTGCGTCAGCTTCCAAGGGATTGATGCGGCAGAAGAAGCGGCGAAATACCCACAGAACGTCCGGTCTGGTGCAATTGTCGGATTCCCTACATGCGACATGCGCCATGCAGGTGCAGTGTCGGGTGTCGGCTACCCGACGATTACGGTCGAACTACTTACAAATCAGACAGGTGTGGTGTCTGGCTCCGGTATTGCATTGATCCTGTGCATGGTTTTCACAGGATTCCCCCCGGAGGCCGATGACATGGGAACCCAAGCACACGCCGGCAGCCGTCACCATCTGGAACTGGTGACGATCTACGAGATCAGCAAGATCCTTTCCCGCTCGCTGGATCTGCGCCGCTCGCTGCACGACGTGCTGAACCTGCTGGCAACACACCTGCACGTGCGCCGCGCGATGGTCTGCCTCAGTGCCGGCGACGGTCATGACCTGCAGGTCGTCGCCGAAACCGGCCTGTCGCCGGACGAGGCGAAGCGCGCGCAGTTCCGCACCGGCGAAGGCATCATCGGCCGCATCTTCAAGAGCGGCATGCCGATCGTCGTTCCCGACATCAACAATGAACCGCTGTACCTGCACCGCACCGCCGAACGGCCGCAGCCCGGCGAGATCGTCGCCTTTCTCGGCGTGCCGCTGCGCGAAGGCACCAACGTCGTCGGCGTGCTGAGCGTCGACCGGCGCACCGAAGGCGAACCGGCCAGCCGCTTCGACACCGACCTGCGCTTCCTGATGATGATCGGCAACCTGATCGGCCAGACCATCCGGCTGCACCGCATGGTCGAGCACGCCCAGGAGAACCTGCGTGTCGAGAACCGGCGCCTCGCCACCGAGCTGAAGGGCAAGTACACGATCGAGAACGTCATCGGCCGCAGCAAGCGCATGCAGCAGGTGTTCGCCGAGGTCCACCAGGCCGCGCCCGGGCGCTCGACCGTGCTGCTGCGCGGCGAAAGCGGCACCGGCAAGGAAGTCATCGCCCGCGCCATCCACACGCTCAGCAACCGCCACGACGGGCCGTTCGTGAAGGTCAACTGCGCGGCCCTGCCCGAATCGCTGCTCGAATCCGAACTGTTCGGCCACGAGAAAGGCGCCTTCACCGGCGCCACGCAGGAGCGCAAGGGCCGCTTCGAGATGGCCCACGGCGGCACGCTGTTCCTCGACGAGATCGGCGACATCTCGCCGGGGTTTCAGGCCAAGCTGCTGCGCGTGCTGCAGGAGCGTGAATTCGAGCGCGTCGGCGGCAACCGCACGATCCGCGTCGACGTGCGCCTGATCACCGCCACCAACCGCAACCTCGAAGAAGCCGTCACCAAGGGCGAATTCCGCGCCGACCTCTATTTCCGCATCAACGTCCTCAGCATCTTCCTGCCGGCGCTGCGCGAACGGCGCGAGGACATCCCGCTGCTGGTCGAGCATTTCGTCGAGCGCGTCGGCGAGGAACTCGGCCGGGACCTGCGCGTCAGCCCCGAGGCCATGCACGTGATGGCCAACTGTCACTGGCCGGGCAATGTCCGCGAGCTGGAAAACTGCGTCGAGCGCATGGCGACGATGGCGCGCGGCAACGTCATCCGCGACAGCGACCTCGCCTGCCAGAAGAACCTGTGTTTCTCCAGCGTATTCTGGAAACCGAACGATCACCGCGTGATCCCGATCGTCAACGGCAACGCCGCCGCCAGCGCCGTCTCTTCGGCCACCGGCGCCACCCCCGGCGGCATCGCCCCGCCGACTCCGGTCCTGCCGGTCAACGGCAGCAGCAGCTACAGCAGCAGCGCTCCGGTTGCATCGGCTCCGGTTGTTTCCCCGGTGTCGCCGGTGACGGTCGACGAAGCGGATTTCGGTGAACCGGAACTGCGCACCTCGCGCGAACGGCTGGTATCGGCAATGGAACAGTGCGGCTGGGTCCAGGCCAAGGCGGCCCGCCTGCTCGGCCTGACACCGCGGCAGATCGGCTATGCGCT
>JAFEGB010000091.1 GCA_018240295.1 Pseudomonadota bacterium | reverse complement strand
AGATCGGCACGGGCGGGAATGGGGAAGCTCAGCAGGAGCGCGAGCAGCAGCGGCAGAGGCATGTCAGGTGCGTCCGTGTGCAGGGTCGATGTGCGGGAGTGCATCCGTGATGCCGTCGGCATAGGCCTGCAGCAGGCGCCGTGCGCAATCCAGCCGCTCATCCGGCCCCGCGGCGGCCGGCATCAGCGGATTTGCCGCATAGGCCTCGTCGTAGCCGATGACGCTCATGCGCACGGCGAAGTCCGGCGGCCAGGCGATGCTGCCGTTCGCATCCTGATGGCCCCAGGGCACGAGATCGATTGGCAGATGCTGCTGGAACAGCAGCCGCAGCGGCTGCCGGGCGTGCGGACACTCGGCAAGCAGCAGGTCACGGGCGCCGGCGCCGATCAGGAACCAGCGCCGGCCGTCGAGTCGGGCGGCCAGCGCCATCAGTGCCCCGGCCAGTTCCGGGGACAGCGGATGCTGCAGCGTCAGCGGCGCACACGGACTCACGGCGCGTCCAGATCGACGGCCAGATACGCGTCGTACACCCTGGCGGCCGCCTCCCGGGACCGGTCATCCCCGTTGCCGAGCAGATCGGCGTAGACGAGCAGGGGCGGCACCAGCCCCGGATGACGCGGATCATCGGCCTCCAGCGGCCAGAAGGCCCGCAGCACGCGGATGACCAGACCGGCGCGGGCATCCTCCGGCCGCGCCGCACGCCAGCGCTGGCGCAGCGCGAGCCGGGAAGGCAGGGTTTCGCGGGTGTACAGGCTCGGGGTCCGGGACGCCAGATAGTGCGTCAGCCGGTCGGCAGCCGCATCGCCGCCCCAGTAATCGACGCCCGGAGCCGGCGTGAACGCCTGCCAGTCGGTCCCGGCTGCCAGCGGGGTGTAGTCGCCGAGCACGAGTCTTGGCCGCAGGCTTTCCTGATAGGCCGGGACCCAGCGATCCAGCAGGGTCCGCCGGCGCACGAGCCGCGCGCGGCCCTGTTCGCTGAGCAGATGACCGGCGGCGCGCAGGTCCTGCATCACCTGTCCGACCGCGCCGAGCGAGATGCCGCTGCGCGCTGCCAGTTCGCGATAGGTCGCTGCGACGGCCGCCGGCTCGCGCAGCAGCAGGAACAGCAGCTTCAGTCCGGCCGGACGCAGCAGACGCGGCATCCGGCTGCGGATCGAAGTCACCGGCTCGCGTCCCTCGATCAGCACGAACAGCGTGCCGTCGTGCAGCCAGGCGTTGCCGGCAGCATCCAGATAGCGCACCCCGGCAGCCCGCAGCCGCCCGGCCTGGGCCGCGGTCACGCGCTCGCAGAGCAACAGCCGCGCCCCGGCGGCGAGTCGCCCGGGCAGCTGCGGACGGGCCAGCACGGTTTCCGCCCGCTTCATTTCCACCTCGAAGCGATGCCCGTCGACCTGCAGGTGACCATCGGGCTCGCCGGCCGTCGTGGCCGCCCCGATTCCGGCGTGGAATTCGACCGTCAGGCCGGTCAGCCGGCGCAGGGCACTGGCTGCGTGCTGAGGCCAGTCTGCGCTTGTCGTCGGGTCCGGCGTCATCTGTTCATTTTTTCGCTGTGTTCACGAACAATGAACGTAGCAGAAAAATGAACAAGAACAGGAAGCCCTCGGCCGGATGCGCCGGCCGGTGCCTCAGCGCCGCCCCAGCCGCTCGGCGCGCACGCCGGCCAGCGCCAGTTCCAGCCGGCGCAGCGCAGCCTCGTCCGGCGGCAGGCCGAAGCGCAGGCCGCCGGGTTCGGCGTAGTGGCGCACCAGCACGCCGCGGCGGGCGAGGCCTTCGTGCAGTTCGGCCGCCGCCGGGTGCGGCACCCACTGGAACAGCGCGGTCAGCCCGGCCGGCGGCAGGCCGTGGCGGGTCAGCAGGCGCGCGAAGCGCCGGGCGGCGTGGCCGAGGCAGGCGCGGGCGTGGTCCTGCCAGTGCGTGTCGGCGAGCGCCCGGACGGCGACCGCGCGTGCCGGGCCGCTGACGCTCCACGGGCCCAGCAGCCCGGCGAGGGCGGCGCGCAGGTCGGCCTCGGCGAACACGAAGCCGGCGCGCACGCCGGCCAGGCCCCAGAACTTGCCGAGCGAGCGCAGCACGATCAGGCCGGGCTGCTCACGCACGGCGAGCAGGCTCTCGCTCGGCTCGGCGTCCATGTAGGCCTCATCGACCAGCAGCCAGCCGCCGCGCGCGGCCAGTCGCCGGTGCCAGCCGAGCAGCGTGCTCGAAGCGAGCAGCCGGCCGGTCGGGTTGTCGGGGTTGACGGCGACGAGCACGTCGAGCTGCCCGAGCGCGGCCTCGACCGCACCGACCGTCAGCGTGCGCACCTCGTGGCCGGCGCGCTGCCAGGCGTGCGCGTGCTCGCCGTAGGTCGGGCCGATCACGCCGACCCGGCAGGCTGCGCGCAGCCGCGGCAGCGTCGCCAGCGCGGCCTGCGAACCGGCGACCGGCAGCCCCGGCCGGCCGTAGTGCTGCTCGACGGCGATGGGCAGCGCATCGTCGTCCTCCGGCAGGCGCTGCCAGACCTCGGCCGGCAGTTGGGGCACCGGCCAGCCGTCCGGGTTGATGCCGGTCGACAGGTCGAGCCAGTCGGCACGGTCAATCCGGTAGCGCGCGGCAGCAGCATTCAGCCGGCCGCCGTGTTCGAGCAGCATCAAGATCGGGGTCTCCGCAGGTCGGGCGCGACGGTGCGGACGCTCCGGCGCGGTCGGGGGACGCATGATACCGCCAGAGCCGGCACGCGCCTTGCTTAACATCAAGACAGCTTTGTCGGAGCGGGAAAAATTCGTTACACCCCTGCCGCGCAGGGCCGCGGCAAAGGCGCGCCGGCGCTCAGCCGCGCAGGCCGGAGCTCAGCATCGCGAGCAGCACCCACAGCCCGCTCGCGCGCCGCACCAGCGCGCAGGCCCGGCCGATGTCGGCGGCCCGCGGCGCCCGCCCGGCACCGAGCGCCGGACGCGTTTCGAGGTGACCGCCGTAGCTCGCCGGACCGCCGAGCGCGAGGCCGAGCGCGCCGGCGCCGGCCGCCATGACCGGGCCGGCGTTCGGGCTGTCCCAGTGCCGGGCCTGCGTGCGCCAGCAGCGCCAGGCCGTGCGTGCATCGCCGGCGAGGGCATAGCTCGCCGCGCACAGCCGCGCCGGCAGCCAGTTCAGCGCGTCGTCGATGCGGGCCGCGGCCTTGCCGAAGCGCTCGTGGCGCGCCGTCCGGTAGCCCCACATCGCATCGAGCGTGTTCGCCAGCCGGTAGCCGACGGCGCCGGCCGGACCGGCCAGCGCGTACCAGAACAGCGCGCCGCAGATCGCGTCGTTGCCGTTTTCCAGCACCGATTCGACGGCCGCGCGGGCGATGCCGGTTTCATCGAGCGTGGCCGTATCGCGCGAGACGATGCGCGCGAGCTGCTGCCGCGCCGCCGGCAGCTCGCCGGCGGCGAGCGGCACGGCCACGGCCTGCGCGTGCTCGTCGAGGCTGCGCGCGCCGAGCGCGAGCATCAGCAGCCCGGCGCCTAGCCACGGCCCGAAGCCCGGCAGCGCCCCGAGCCCGCCGGCCAGCAGCGTCGGCGGCAGCACCGCGAGCATCCAGACCAGCCCGCCGCGCCGGATCGAATCCCGGTACAGCCGGCGTTCGAGCGCACCGGCCCAGCGACCGAACCAGACCAGCGGGTGCCAGCGCAGCGGCGGTTCGCCGAGCAGGCGGTCGAGGAGGTACGCGAGCGCGGGCACGAGCACGGTGGCGGAGACAGAAGACATCGGCATTCCGGGGCGGGCGGTCTGGGGGCGCGCGAGTGTAGCCACGGCGCAGCGGCCCGCTACACTCGCGCGCCCCTTCACCGCCCTCCCCGACATGCCTTCGAGAGCCCGCCGATGAGCGCCCGCACGCTGATGATCCAGGGCACCGCCTCCGATGCCGGCAAGAGCACGCTGGTCGCCGCGCTGTGCCGGCTGCTGGCGCGCCGCGGTGTTGCGGTCGCGCCGATGAAGCCGCAGAACATGGCACTCAACAGTGCCGTCACCGTCGATGGCGGCGAGATCGGCCGCGCGCAGGCGCTGCAGGCGCAGGCGGCACGCCTCGATGCGCACACCGACATGAACCCGGTGCTGCTGAAACCGAATACCGACACCGGCGCGCAGGTCATCGTCCACGGCCGCGCCATCGGCACGATGGATGCCGTCGCCTACCACGCCTACAAGCCGGTGGCGCTCGCGGCCGTGCTCGCCTCGCACGCGCGGCTGGCGGCGCGCTACGAACACGTCATCGTCGAGGGTGCCGGCTCGCCGGCCGAGATCAACCTGCGCGCCGGCGACATCGCCAACATGGGCTTCGCCGAGGCCGTCGACTGCCCGGTGTGGCTGGTCGCCGACATCGACCGCGGCGGCGTGTTCGCGAGCCTCGTCGGCACGCTGGAACTGCTGTCGGCCTCCGAACGCGCGCGCGTGCAGGGCTTCGTGATCAACCGCTTCCGCGGTGACATTTCACTGCTGCAGCCGGGCCTCGACTGGCTGGAGGCGCGCACCGGCGTGCCGGTGCTGGCGGTGCTGCCGTATCTGCACGGCCTCGCGCTCGATGCCGAGGATGCCATCAGCCGGGATGTCGACGTGCAGGAGGGCGCGCCGCAGCTGCGCGTGATCGCGCCGGTGCTGCCCCGCATCAGCAACCACACCGACCTCGATCCGCTGCGCCGGCATCCGCAGGTGGAGCTGCGCTGGATCGGCCCCGGCGAATCCATCCCGCCGGCCGACCTGATCGTGCTGCCCGGCTCGAAAAGTGTGCAGGCCGATCTCACGGCGCTGCGCGCCCGGGGCTGGGACACGGCGATCAGGCGCCACCTGCGCTACGGCGGGCGCGTGCTCGGCCTCTGCGGCGGGCTGCAGATGCTCGGCGAACGCCTGCACGACCCGCTCGGCCTCGAAGGCGCGCCGGGCAGCGCGCCGGGGCTCGGGCTGCTCGCGCTCGAAACCACGCTTGCGCCGGAAAAGACCCTGCGCCGCGTGCGCGGCCGTTTCATCGGCATCGACGCTGGCGCGACCGGCGCACCGGTCGAGGGCTACGAGATTCACGCCGGCGTCTCGAGCGGCCCGGCGCTGGCAAGGCCGCTGCTGCGCCTCGATGACGGCCGCCTCGATGGCGCGGTGTCCGCAGACGGCCTGATCCGCGCCAGCTACGTGCACGGCCTGTTCGATCAGCCCGAAGCCCTCCTCGCGCTGCTCGACTGGGCCGGGCTGCCGCAGGCCGCAGCGCTCGACCCGGGCGCGCTGCGCGAGGCGGCGCTCGAACGGCTCGCCGATGCGCTCGAAGCGGCGCTGCGCCCGGGCACGCTGGCGCAGTGGTTCGGACTCGCGGAGCCGGCCGCGACCTGAAGCCGCGCACCTATGCTTGCAGGACGCCCTCCGGAGCCCGCCGCAATGACCGTCGCCCCGCGCCGCCGCATCGCCGTCGCCCTCGTGCTCGCCACCGGGCTGCTGACGGGCGCGAGCCGCGCCGATTCCTTCCGCCTCGACAACGGCCGGCTGATCACCGACGGCATGAGCCGCATCGAGGTGCTGTCCCGGGCCGGGCCGCCGCTGACGACGACGCTGCTGTCGGTCGGCATCAACGGCATGCCCTCGCGCGAACAGTGGCTGTACCGCGCGCCGGGTTCGATGTCCGGCGCTTACTGGATCAGCGTGATCTTCGAGGGTGACACCGCTATCGAGGTGCGCGCCGAGCGCGAGCGCTGAAGCCTCAAAGCGCCCGCAAGCCGGCCAGGAAGGCCTGCGTGCGCGAGCGCGTGCGCTCGACATCGCCGAGCAGACGGCCGGCAAGCTCCCGCATCGAGCGCGCCTCCTCGCCGGTGCGCTCGGCCGAGGCGCCGACATCGCGCGCCTCGCGGGCGACGGCCTGCGCCTCGCCGGACACGGCGCCGACCATGCCGGCGATCTCGGTCACGGCGATGCGCTGCTCGCCGATCATGCCGGTGATGTCGCGCACCGCCTCGCCGACCTGATCGACGGCGCTGGCGACCCCCTGCAGACCCTCGGCGCTGTGTGCGGAGCCGGCGCGGATCGCCTCAACCTCGCCGCCGACTTCCTTGGTCGCGCCCGAGGTCTGGTGCGACAGCGCCTTGACCTCGTTGGCGACCACCGCGAAGCCCTTGCCGTACTCGCCGGCACGCGCCGATTCGATGACGGCGTTCAGCGACAGCAGCCGCGTCTGTGCGGCGACGCCCTCGATGACGCGCAGCACCTTGTCGATCTCGGCCGTGGCCCCGAGCAGTTCGCCGATCGCGGCTTCGGCGGCCTGCACGCGCTCGCGGGCATGGCTCATGCGCAGTTCGCTGGTGCCGGTGGCGCTGTTGATGTTGCCGATCGAGACGCTGATCTGCTCGACCGCCGCCGCGGCGGTGCCGACGCTGGCCGAGACGGTGTCGATGCGTTCGAGCAGGCGGCGGATGTGGTTGCCGGAATCGGTGGCCTCGTGCGCCAGCCGGCCGGAGATGATCTCGACCTGGCTGGCAATGCCGCCGATTTCCTCGACGCTGCGCCCGACCTCGGCATCGAAGCGCGAGGCCAGCGCCTCGACCGGCGTCCACAGGCTGCGCACCAGCCGGCGCGCGAGCGGCACCGCCACCGCCACCGCCAGCAGCGCCATGGCGAGCAGCGTGGCACCGAGGATCAGACCCGGCCGGTACAGCGTCGCGTCATGCACCTCGCCGACCACGTACCAGCGCACACCATCGATCTCGACCGG
This sequence comes from Pseudomonadota bacterium, assembly GCA_018240295.1. GTDB lineage: Bacteria > Pseudomonadota > Gammaproteobacteria > Competibacterales > Competibacteraceae > Plasticicumulans. Next base: position 1,283 of record JAFEGB010000091.1, on the reverse strand, counting down.
CAGGCGGATGCGGCGCACGCCGCGGCCTTCGGCGTCGGTCTCGTGCACGAAGTCATCGACGATCACGCCAGCGGCGCTGCGGCCGTACTCGGCGAACACGCGCTTGCCCTCGCTGCCGAGCGTGGCCAGCGTGTCGTTGAACTTCTCGATCGGCAGCTGCAGCACCAGCACGCCGAGCAGCCGGCCGCCGCTGCCGCCGCTGCGCACCGGCACGCCGATGAAGGCTGCCGGATCGCCGTTGCTCGGCGCATACGGTGCGAAGTCTGCAAACACGTAGTGGCCGGTGTCGGTCAGCTGCTGCGCGCGCTTGTACACCGCGGCCAGCCCGCTGTCGGCCAGCGCCGGGCTGTCAAGGCGCGACGCGAAATCGGATTCCTTGAACACCGTGTAGAGGATCTTTCCCGCGGGATCGATCAGGAACGGGTCGTAGCAGCCGCGATCTTCGGTGAAATTCGTCAGCCACGGCTGCAGGTAGGCATGCAGCCGGCTGTAGTCGGAGCCATCGCCGGCATCGTTGAGGCGCTGCTTCTGGCCCTTCGGATTCGGATTGTCCTGGATGTAGAGCTGCTGCAGGCGCTCACGCACCTGCGGCCCCTGGTCCTCGAAGGCCCTGGACAGGCCGATCAGCGCCGCACGCACCGTCGTCGAGCCGGCCAGCGTGTGCAGGTCGGCATGCACGTCCTTCAGGGTACGCACAAAGGTCTTGCGGCCGTTGTCGGCGAGGTTGCGTACCTCGGCCAGTTGCGAATCGACCGATTCCCAGTGCGCCACTAGAGCGCCGAGCACTGAAGACACCAGCAGCGACACGGCCACCAGCAACGCCATCAGCAGCGGCAGACGGCGGCTCGGCGGCAGCGAGGACAGGGCTTTCATCGGCGGCGACTCCATGCGGTTGCGCATTCCGGCGCAGCGAAGGGAGGCGCAGTCTGACAGTCGATTCCGGCCTGACCAGAGGGTTTTACAAGGCTTGATGGTTGGCGCCGCAAGCGCCGGTCACGGCGCCTGCCGGAGCTGTGGCCTCATCCCAGCGCCCCGCCGCAACTCGACCCCTGCCCGGCCGTGCAGCCGTAGCAGTGACCGGCGACCGCGATCGGGTTACCAGCGAGATCGCGGCCGATCAGGTCGCGCACCTGCGGGCGCGTGCGACCCGGCACGGCGAGCGGCAGGCCGAGCATCTGGTTGAAGTCGCAGTCGTAGACCGTGCCGTCCCAGCCGATAGACACCAGTGTCCGGCACATGACCTGATCGAGGTTGTCGTCGCGGTGCGCACCGCGCAGCAGCGT
>JAFEGB010000090.1 GCA_018240295.1 Pseudomonadota bacterium | reverse complement strand
GCCCTGATCCATCACAGCGACCGCGGATCGCAGTACGTCTCGATCCGCTACACCGGACGTCTGCTGGAGGCCGGCATCGAGCTATCGGTCGGCAGCACCGGCGACAGTTACGACAACGCCCTGGCCGAGACCATAAGGCCGAGCTGATCCACCGGCGTGCGCCCTGGAAGACGCTGGAGGCGCTGGAACTGGCCACGCTGGAATGGATGGCCTGGTTCAACCATCAGCGCCTCCTCGAACCGATCGGCTACCTGCCGCCAGCCGAGGCTGAGGCCAACTACCATCGTCAACTCGCCGAGCAGTGCGTGGCGGTCTGACTCACACCAACGGGCCTCCACGATTCCCGAGGCGGTTCACCTTGATGAGATCGGCTACAAACGCCGCCGCGGCGAATTCGACAACGCGCAATGCCAGCGCAACGGCCGGGCGGTCGTGTTGCCGGAATTTGAAAGCGTGCTGGCGCAGGCACGGGGCGAGAGCCTGCCGGCCCCGAAGAAGGAATTCATCCTGCGCTTCTGAACGCCCGACCGCATTCCGCGACCCGGACGGGCGGCGTCAAAAACAACCCGTAGGCTGGGTTGAGGTACGAAACCCAGCATCGCCAGACCTGAGGCAGCGGGGAAGCGTCATCGCCGGGGTCGCCGGGTTTCCTGCGTCAACCCAGCCTGCGGGGGCGACCATGCGCGTCATGCACGTTTCCATGCACTCCATCTGCGCTTCCATCCGCACCATGCGCGACCCTCTGCCCGGCAAGGGCGCGCGCCTGCAGCGCCTGAGTCTGCGTGCGGGGCGGACGGCGTGCGGCACATCTGGGGCACGGCTCAGAAGCAGTCGCAGGCGCAGTCGTCGCAATGGCGCAGCGGCAGCTTGCCGAGGCAGGAGCAGGTGTCGCAGCCACTGCCGGCGCAGTCGCTGCAATCGGCGCAGTCGCGGCAGCGGCGGGCGCAGCGGTTGCGGCCGGGGTCATGCGCCTGCGGCGGCGGCCGGCGTGCGATGTGGTTGGCGGCCAGCGCCTGATACGCGGCCCGGCAGGCGCGAAAGCGCGCGCGGATGTGCGGGCGGCCCTGCCAGAGACCGTGCTCGGCAACGATGTCGGCGACCGCCTGCGAGCACGAGGCACCGCCATGCAGCGCGGCATGGGCGCAGCGGAAACCCTTGTACGGCGACAGCCAGCGCCGGTAGGCACCGATCAGCAGGAGCGCCAGGCGCTGCGCGACGCCCGCGGGCCGGGCGGTGCCGGGCGCTTCCTCACCTGCTGCCATCGCTGCTCCTGCGCCGTGAGCGGTTTGTCGATGGCGCCAGTCTGGCGGCCGGTGGCGGGCGGGTGAGGCAGCGTCCAAAAAAAACCGCCGCGTGCATTCACGCGGCGGCGGGGGGGAGACGGGGGCGGGGCGGGGTGGATCAGTTGCAGCCGAGCTGGTTGCCGACGTAACCGCCGGCGGCGGCGCCACCGACGGTGGCGAGCGTGCGGCCGGTGCCGGCACCGATGCCGTGACCGGCGATGCCGCCGACGGCGAGGCCGGCGACCGTGCCGCCGACGCACTTCCAGTCACCATGCTGGGCGGCGCTGACGGTGCGATCGACGGTGGAACAGCCGCTGACGAGGGCGGCGAAGGCAAGGGCGGCGACTGGGATCAGGGCGCGCTTCATGATGGGGTGCTCCTCTTGGGTCGGCGCGGGGCCGTGATGAAGATGCTGCTTCTGAGGCCGCGAGGCGGCGAGAAGTTCGATTTCTGTACGGCTTCAGCTCTCCGGGGGCCAGCGTAGCTGCAGGCCGTCCGGGCGCGGGCGGGAGTGTAAAGATAAATCTCCGGCGGACCCTGCGGGGAGGGATTCGCCCGGTGGCCGGGTGCGGCTGCGCGGCTCAGGCGCCGATGCGCAGGCCGGTCTTCTTCAGGATGCGCGTGCTGTAGAGCACGGCATCGGCGCGGCAGGCGCTGCCGAGCAGCGCGCGCATTTCGGCGCGGCGGGCCTCGACTTCGGCGCGGTCGTGCGCATGCACCATCGCGAACAGGTTGTACGGCCAGGCCGGCAGGCTGCGCGGGCGGTGGTAGCAGTGGCTGACGAAGCCGAGCGCGCCGAGGCGGCGGCCGCAGTCGCGCAGCTGCGCATCGTCGATGTCCCAGACCGTCATGCCGTTGGCGACGTAGCCGAGCGCGTAGTGATCGGGCAGCGCGCCGATGCGCCGGATCGCGCCGCGTGCCTGCATCGCTGCGAAGCCGGCACGCACGGTGTCGGCGTCGCTGCCGAGCTGTTCTGCCAGCGTTGCGAACGGCCGCGGCGTCAGCGGCAGCCCGGCCTGGGTGGCGAGGATCAGCGCGCGTTCGAGGGCGGCGTCGGCGGCGGGGTCGGCGTCGGCAGCCTCGGGCGGCTGCGGATTCACGGCTGCGTACCGGCGCAGTCGATGCCGTCCTGCGGCGGGTCCTGCGGCTCGCCGTGCCGGCCGTCGCGGATCTCGTCGAGGGTGTCGAGCAGGCGGCGGGCCTCGTCGGGGCGGCGCAGCAGGTAATGCTCGTGGCGCCAGTGCTCGAAGTCGGCGAGCGCGATCAGCACCGCCGGTTCGCCCTTGCGCCGGGTGATCAGCACCGGCTGGTGCTCGCGCGTGACGCGATCGAGCAGGCGGGCGAGCTGGTTGCGGGCATCGGTATACGGAATCGCTTGCATCGGGGGGCTCCCAGCGCGGGGCTGCGGTTCACGCCGGCAGGTACAGGCCGACGTAGAACTCTTCGAGTTTCGGAAAACGGTGGACCGGCAGGCCGGTGGCGGCCTCGATGCCGAGGATCGCGGCTTCGAGGGCGGCCGGCGTCGCGGTGGCGAGTACGAACCACATGTTCAGCGCGTGCTCGCGTTCGTAGTTGTGCGCGACCTCGGGGAAGGCGTTGACGAGGGCGGCGATGCGCTCGAAGTCGGCCTGCGGCACCGCGAGGGCTGCAAGCAGCAGCGCGCCGCCGAGCCGCTCGGCATGAAACAGCGGCCCGAAGCGCGTCAGCACGCGCCGATCGAGCAGGCTTTGCAGCCGCTGCAGTACCTCGGCCTCGCTCAGGCCGAGTTCGGCCCCGACCGCCGCATACGGCGCATCGACCAGCGGCAGGCCGCGCTGCAGGCGGTTGATCAGCGCGCGATCGGCGGCATCGAGCGCAGGCCGCGTGGCGGCGGGCCGGCTCATGACGGGGCTCCGCGGTCGAGGTAGCGCGCGCCGCGCTGCTTGAAGCGCTGGCGGCTGAACAGCGGCCGGTGCGGCAGCTCGCCGAGGCCGTGGCGTCCGACGATCGCCGCCAGCTCCGCGAGCACGGCGGCGCGGTCGTGCCCGTGGATCATGCAGAACAGGTTGTACGGCCAGTGCGGCGGCACGCGCGGGCGGCGGTAGCAGAGCGTCACCGCCGGCTCGGCGGCGAGTTGCGCGCCGAGCGCATCGACGCGCGTGTCCGGCACGTCCCAGACCACCATGGCGTTGGCCGCGAAGCCGAGTTCGCGATGGCGCACGACCACGCCGAGCCGGCGCACGGTGCCATCGGCGAGCAGCGCGGCGAGGCCCGCGCGCACCTCGGCCTCGTCGCAGCCGAGCGTGGCGGCGAGGGCTGCGAACGGTTCCGGCACCAGCGGCAGGCCGTCCTGCACGGCGGCGATCAGCGCCTGACGCCACGCTCCGGCCGGGGTGGCGCGCGAGGCCTCCGGGAGCCGTGGCGGGTTCATGGCCGGCCTCCGTGCAGCCGGAAGCCGAGGTCGATGTGGTATTCGCGCTCCAGCGGCAGGCGCATGACCGTCAGCCCGGTCGCGGACTCGATGCGGGCGATGGCGGCATCGAGTGCTGCGGCATCGGCTGCGGTCAGCACGAACCACAGGTTGAAGTCGAGGCCGGCCGGCTCGCGTTCGTAGTTGTGGTTGACCTCGGGCTGGGCGCTGACGATGGCGGCGACCTCGGCGAGGCGTTGCGGCGCCACGGCGAGGGCGGCGAGCAGGCTGGCGCCGGCGCGCTTCGGCGCGAACACCGGCCCGACGCGGGCGATGCAGCCGAGCGCCTGCAGCCGCGTCAGCCGCGCGAGCACGGCATCGGCGCCGAGCCCGAGCCGTTCGCCGATGCGCGCCCACGGTTGCGCGTCGAGCGGGAAGTCGCGCTGGAATTCATCGAGCAGGCGCCAGTCGAGTGCATCGAGCACGAAGCTGGCAGAAGGAGCGGCAGGGAAGGCGGCAGGCATCGCGGCGGTCTCCGTTCACATGCCGATGCGCGCGCTGCGCGCGGTCATGAAGATGCCGCTCGGGCTGTCGGCCGGCAGGCGCGCGAGCACGGTGCGGCGCTGCGTGTCGTAGACCAGCACCTCGCCGCTGTCGCGCGCCGACACCCAGACCTGCTCGCCGCGCGGCGTGAACTCCAGATGCAGCACAGCTTTGCCCGGTTCGAGCGTGTCGATGACGGCGAGCGTCTCGACATCGACGACCTGCAGCGCGCCGTTGTCCGGATGCGCGAAGTTCACCCACACCTGCCGGCCATCGGGCCGCGCCATCGCGAACACCGGCTGGCCGCGCACCGGAATGCGCGCGCGCTCGCTCCAGGTGTCGGTATCGACGACGACCAGCTCGTGATGACCGATCGCCGGCAGGAAGGCCAGCCGCCCGGCGATCGCCCAGCCGCGCAGGTGCGGCATCTTGTAGACCGGCAGCTTCGGGTCATCGCGCCCGTACTGCTGCAGCACCTTGCGCACGCCGGCCTCGGGGTGCCAGAGATCGAGCACCGCCAGCCCCGGCTCGCCGAACAGCCCGGCGACGTACCAGCGGCCGTCGGGCGAGATCAGGCCGTCGTAGGGCTGCAGGCCGGCGCTCCAGCGCCGCGTCTGCGCGCGGCCGTCGGCATCGAGCGTGGTCAGGCGGATCTCGCCGGCCTCGAACAGCGAATAGATGAAGCCGCCGCCCGGCACGTCGGCGATGCCGACCACCTTGGCGCGCGCGCCGTTTTCGCCGTATCCGGCCGGCACGTCGGCGAGCGGCGCGAGCGTCGCGGCATCGAAGATGCGGATGCCGCCGGGCTCGTAGTTGGCGACCGCAATGTGGCGGCCGTCCTGCGAGATCGCACCGCCAATCGAATTGCCGGACTGCACGACGCGCCCGACGAGGCGCTGCGTCAGCAGATCGACCTTGCTCAGGCCGCCGTCGCGCCCGAACACGAACGCGTAACGCTGATCGCGCGAATAGACGAGCGCGGCATGGGACAGATCGCCAAGGCCGTCGATGCGCCCGAGCAGCGTGCGCCCGCTGGTCTCGGCGAGCGCGACGCGCCCGGCGGCGCGCTCGACGATCAGCGCCAGATCGCCGGTGGCGCGCAGCCCCGGGACCGCGGCTTCGTCGGCCGGCACGCTGCGGGCCAGGCCGGTCAGGCCGGCGGCGATCGCCACGAACGCGAGCAGCAGCGAGCGCAGCCGCGGCCGGCCGTCGGCATGCGCACGTACGGGAACACGGGAGACGGGCGGGTCGGTTCGCATCGCGGCAGTCCTCACGCAGGGGGAGCGTTCGATCATTCGGGCAGGCCGGCGCGCAGCTGCGCGACGATCCACACGGCTTCGGCTTCGGTGAGCAGCCCGCGCCACGGCGGCATCGCCGTGTTCGGCCGGCCGTCGAGCACGGTCGCGACCAGCAGCGCATCGGTTTTGCCGGCCAGCGCCGAGGGCAGCAGCGGCGTGCCGAGCCCGCCCTTCAGCGTCATGCCGTGGCAGGAGCCGCAGTCCTGACGCACGAGGTGGCGAAGCTCGCGCTGGCGCGCCGGCGACGGTTCGGCCGTTGCCGGCAGCGACGCCAGCGCGCAGCCGAGCGCGAGCGCGGGAAGCAGCAAGGTGCGGATTCGCATGGACGGCGGCTCCATGACAGTGCAGATGCCGTGCATTGCACCGCGCCGGAGCAGCCAGCGCCCTTGATACCCATCAAGCGGCAGGGAACTGGCGGGCGGGCAGAGGAGGTAGCAGGGAGTAGGGCGGGAGGTAATGCCGATCACATCAGAACGCTGCGCTTTTCAGCCCCTCGCCCCGCGTGGGCGCGGGGTTGGCGAGCGGGGGAGAAAAACCATGCGTTTACCTGTGATCGCTGTAAGCGGTGAAGCGGGTACGGGTGTCTGCCGGTCGCCGGCCGCGTTCACCCGGTCTCCGGCACGAACACCGCCTGCGTCTCCTTGACCGTCTCCATCACCACGAAGCTGCGCGAATCGCGCACGCCCGGCAGCGTGCGCAGGAACAGGCCGAGCAGTTCGCGGTATTCGGCCATGTCGCCGATGCGCGCCTTCAGCAGATAGTCGAAGTTGCCGGAAACCAGGTGGCATTCCTGGATCTGCGGCAGGCCGGCGACGGCGGCGCGGAAGCGTTCGAAGATGTCGGGCGTCGTGTAGTCGAGGCTGATCTCGACGAACACCAGCAGGCTGGCACCGACCGCGGAGGGTTCCACCAGCGCCGCGTAGCCGCGGATGACGCCGTCCTTCTCCAGGCGGCGCACGCGCTCCAGACACGGCGACGGCGACAGCCCGACCGCCGCGGCCAGCTCGACCCAGGTCTGGCGGCCGGCGACCTGCAACTGCTGCAGGATGCGCCGGTCGAGACGGTCGAGCCTGCGCGGTCCGCTCATTGCAGGCATTCCGGACACGGCCGCGGCGCAGGCTTTGCGGTCGCGGGGCGGGCAGTCTCGAATCTTCGGGGCATTCTGCTGTGCATGAGGTTCTGATCCGGAAAATCCACTGCAGTACGGCCGGTAACATAGTGCATGTTGCCGGTGCCGACCTTGTATGCCGTCGAAGCCGCCGGTTCCCCTGTCCAGTTTCAGCCGGCTGCGGGCCGGTCACGGGAGTGTGTTTGCCATGAAGATCGTCGTTCTGGGTGCCGGTGTCGTCGGCACGACCACCGCCTGGTACCTCGCGCAGGCCGGCCATCAGGTCATCGTGCTGGAGCGCCAGCCCGGACCGGCGCTGGAGACGAGCTACGCCAACGCCGGCCAGATCTCGCCCGGCTACTCGGCGCCGTGGGCCGGTCCCGGCGTGCCGGTCAAGGCGATCAAGTGGATGTTCATGGAGCATGCGCCGCTGGTGATCCGCCCGCGCATCAATCCGGCGATGTGGCGCTGGATGTGGCAGATGCTGATGAACTGCAACGCGAAGGATTACGAGCTCAACAAGTCGCGGATGATGCGGCTCGCCGAGTACAGCCGCGACCAGTTCATCACGCTGCGCGCCGAAACCGGCCTGCACTACGACGACCGCCAGCAGGGCACGCTGCAGGTGTTCCGCACGCAGGCGCAGATCGACGGGGCGGCCAAGGACATCGCGGTGCTGAAGAGCCTCGGCGTGCCGCACGAGGTGCTCGACCGGGCCGGCTGCGTGGCCGCCGAGCCGGCGCTCGCGCTGGTCAGCGACAAGATCCAGGGCGGCCTGCGCCTGCCCGGCGACGAGACCGGCGACTGCTTCCAGTTCACGAACCGTCTTGCAGAAATGGCCGCGGCGCGCGGCGTCGAATTCCGCTACCGCACGGCGATCTTCGGGCTGGAGCGTAGCGGCGACGAGATCACCGCCGTGCTGACCAACCGCGGTCGCGAGACCGCCGATGCCGTGGTCTGCGCGCTCGGCAGCTATTCGACCAAGCTGATGCAGGAACTCGGCTACCACATCCCGGTGTTCCCGGTGAAGGGCTACTCGATCACCGTACCCGTTGTCGATCCGGAGTTCGCGCCGGTATCGACGGTCATGGACGAGACCCACAAGGTCGCGATCACGCGCCTCGGCGACCGCATCCGCGTCGCCGGCACCGCCGAGCTGACCGGCTACGACCTGCAGCTGACCAACGAGCGCGGCAACACCGTACGCCACGTCGTCACCGACCTGTTCCCGCGCGGCGGCGACGTGAGCCGCGCCGAACTCTGGACCGGCCTGCGCCCGAACACGCCGGACGGCACGCCGATCATCGGCCGCACGCCGCTGAAGCGCCTGTGGCTGAACACCGGCCACGGCACGCTCGGCTGGACGATGTGCTGCGGCTCGGCGCGCGTGCTCACCGACCAGATCGGCGGACGCACGCCGGACATCGACACCGAAGGGCTGTCGATGGCGCGCTACGGCTGAGGGCGTTCACCGCCTGCCGGGGCCTGCGCATGCAGTCCCCCGTCCCGTTCACGAAGGCGCACGATAAGCGTCGATGACATTCCAGCGTCGCCGCCGTCTGCGGGAGGCGACGCACCGTACCTGCCCGGAGTCCCTGCCCGATGCGTCCCGCCCACGCCGTCATCGATCTCGCCGCGCTGCGGCACAACCTCGCCCGTGCCCGCGCCGCGGCACCGGGTGCGCGCGCCATCGCCATCGTCAAGGCCGACGGCTACGGCCACGGCGCCGCGCGCCTGCTGCCGGCACTCGCCGATGCCGACATGCTCGGCGTCGCCTGCATCGAGGAGGCGCTGGCGCTGCGCGCCGCCGGTGCCACGCAGCCGGTGCTGCTGCTCGAAGGTGTGTTCTCGGCCGACGAACTGCCGGTGTGCGCCGAGCAGGATTTCGAGATCGCCATCCATGACCCGCTGCACGTCGAATGGCTGGAGCGCGCCCGGCTGGCCACGCCGCTGCGCGTGTGGCTGAAGCTCGACAGCGGCATGCACCGCCTCGGCGTGCGTCCGCAGCAGGTTGCGCCGCTGCTTGCGCGCCTGCGCGTCTGCGCGAACGTCGCGCCGCAGCTCGGCGTCATGAGCCACCTCGCCTGCGCCGACGAGCCGGCGCGCGCCGAGACCGCCGCGCAGCTCGAAACCTTCGCCGCCGCTACGGCCGGCCTGCCGGTGCGCCGGGCGCTGTCGAACTCGGCCGGCGTGCTGGCCTGGCCGGCGGCGCATCACGACTGGATCCGGCCGGGGATCATGCTCTACGGCGCGACGCCGATGCTCGGGCGCACCGGTCCCGAGGACGGCCTGAAGCCGGTCATGACGCTCAGCAGCGCGCTGATCTCGGTCAAGCGCCTGCAGGCCGGGGAGCCGGTCGGCTATTCCGGCGCCTGGCGCTGCCCGCGCGATACGACGATCGGCGTGGTCGCGATGGGCTACGCTGACGGTTATCCGCGCCACGCGCCGAGCGGCACGCCGGTGCTGGTCAACGGCCGGCGCACGCAGGTGGTCGGGCGCGTGTCGATGGACATGCTGTGCGTCGATCTCGGCGAGCAGCCCGGGGCGCGCATCGGCGATCCGGTGACGCTCTGGGGCGAGGGACTGCCGGCCGAACTCGTCGCCGAGGCCGCCGGCACGATTGCCTACGAACTTTTCTGCAACCTCGCGGCGCGCGTGCATGTCCGCGTGATCGACGGCTGACGCGAACCCCGCCGGCAGCCTGCGGTCGGAACAGTCATGCCGGCATCCTTGCCAATGCCGGCAGGGGCCTTGAATGCGGCCCGCCGCAGGCGACGGGCGCTTCATGAAGCTCCGGATCGGTGCGCGGCGGGTCTGTCCTTTCCGCCAATGCCGGTTGCACCTGCGACCGCCGAGCCGAGACGCTGACCGCCATGCACATTCGCATCGGATACGAACTCACCTGGGACCTTCCGCAGCCGACGCCGATGATCCTGACGCTGCATGTGCATCCGTCCCGTCGCGCCGACCTGATCGAGCCGGACCGGATGCAGACGCAGCCGGCCGTGCTGACCGAGACCTACCAGGACGGCTTCGATAACCTCTGCACGCGGCTGGTGGCACCGGCCGGGCGCTTCACGGTGCGCAGCGACGCGCTGATCCGGGACCCCGGCACCTTCGATCGCTGCGTGCCCGAGGCCCAGCAGCATCCGGTCGAGACCCTGCCCGAGGAGACGCTGGTATTCCTGCTCGGCAGCCGCTACTGCGAGACCGAACGGCTGATGCCGATCGCCTGGCAGCTGTTCGGCCACATCCAGCCGGGCTGGGCGCGCGTGCAGGCGATCTGCGACTACGTGCACCGGCACATCAGCTTCGGCTATCACCATGCGCGCGCGACGCGCACGGCCTGGGAGGCGCACGAGGAGCGCATCGGCGTCTGCCGTGACTTCACGCACCTCGCCGTCGCGTTCTGCCGCTGCCTGAACATCCCGGCGCGCTACTGCACCGGCTATCTCGGCGACATCGGCGTGCCGCCGGGCGGGCCGATGGACTTCTCGGCCTGGTTCGAGGCCTACATCGGCCAGCACTGGCACACCTTCGATCCGCGCAACAACCAGCCGCGCATCGGCCGCGTGCTGATCGCACGCGGACGCGATGCCTCGGATGTCGCGATCAGCAGCACCTTCGGGCCGAACGTGCTGAGCGGCTTCCGGGTCGTGACCGAGGAACTCAAGCCGCAGCCGCAGTACGCAGCGGCGTCGTGAGCGGCAAGGGCCGGGGGCGTCTGCGCATGGCGGTTGCCGTCGCCACCAGACCCGCGCAGAGCAGCATCGCCGGGTGCGGCTCGGCGATGACGCTCGCCGGCAGCGTCAGCGCGAAGCTGGCGAAGCTGGTGGCGGAGTAGCCGGTATCGTTGTCGAAGCTCGAATAGGCCCGCAGCGCTGCATCGAGCCGGTATTCACCGGCGGCGAGCGGCAGGTGGATCACGAACGTGAACTGCGGGCCGGTGGCCGGGCTGTAGAGGCTGGTCTGGTCCCAGACCACCGAAGCGCCGGCCCCGAGCAGCCGGAAGTCGAAACCGCCGTTCGGATCGCTGTCCAGCGACAGTTCCAGCGTGGCCGCTTCGTCGAGCACGAAGCGCACCCCCATCAGCACTTCGGCCAGCCCGCTGACGCTCGGGATGCCGGGCGAGCCCGGTGAGCCGGCGGCATACATCGCCACGTCGCCGGTGAAGCGGATGCCGTCGGCGGCCAGCGTCGAGGCGTGGTTCGCGAAGCCGTCGGCGCTGGCGTTGGCGCCGTAGTCGGATACGAACAGGCCGGTGACGTTGCTGCCGGCCGTGAACGGACTGAAATCGCCGGGGGCCGCGGCCGAGAGATCATGACCGACGGCGCTCTGCAGTTCGCCGTGACCGAAGTCGAGTACGCGCACCTGCGCATCGACCGCGGCCGAGCGCTGCTGATCGAGATACGTGATCTGCGCCGCATGGCCGTTGCCGGCGACGAGCAGGAAAGCCGAAAGGAGGCCGGCTGCAGAAGGCGAAAGCGGAAGCGGCATGGTGGCGGCACTGCGCAGGACCCGGGAGCGGGTCGCAGCAGCGTAGTGCCTGCCGGCGGTTCAGACGGCGCTTGTGCCGAAGCGCTGCTGCCAGAGCTCTTCGGCCGGATCGCGCTCGCGGACCAGTTCCGGGTCCATGTGCGCGGCCAGCGCCTCCTGGCCGATGAACAGGCAGGCGAGTTCGGCCAGTTCATCGTCGCGCCGGTACAGCGCCAGCGCCCGGGCGCGGGAGACATCGTGTTCGGACGGCACATGGCCGGCGCCGGTGCCGAGCATCGGCCGCGGCAGTCGCGCAGAACTGCCGGTGGCGGCGAGCAGGAATTCATTGCGCCGCGCGGCGGCGGCGGCATGGCGGGCATCGAGCTGGCGGATGATTTCGGCCCGCAGCAGTTCGTGCATCGATTCGGCCAGCTGACGGTCAGCCGGCGGCAGCCGGGACAGCACGGCGGACGGCAGGAACAATTCCCCTAGCCACGTGCTGGTCCACGAGTGGGTGCGATGGAGGTATTCGCGCAGTCGCATCGTGACCGTTCCCTGTCGGATGTGGAGGAAGTGAATCCGCGTGCCTGTTGCAGGCACCGTTTCAACATAACACGGCTGAATGAGCGTGCCGGCATAGATTAATGTTTGGTAAACGCGAGCAGGGCTGCGGCGCGCAGCGCGCAGCCGCCGGCCCAGGCGCACGCGAGCGGCGCGCCATGCGCCGCCCACAGCGTGCCGGTCAGCCATGAGGCCGGCAGCAGGCACAGCCCGCTGATCAGGTGATACCAGCCGAACGCCCGGCCGAGGTCCGCCGCCGGTGCGAGATCGGTGACCAGGGCCTTCGCCGTGCCTTCGGTCGCGGCCAGATGCAGCCCCATCAGCGCCGCGAGCGGCCACAGCCCCGCCGGCGGCAGCCCCGGCCAGCCGAGCAGCGCGTAGACCAGCGCGAACAGCGTCCAGCCGCCGGCGATCAGCCGGCGCCGGCCGATGCGATCCGACAGTCCCGACAGCGGCGCCGAGCCCAGCATCGCGACCGCCGACACCAGCGCCCACAGCAGCGGCAGCGCGGCATCGGCGAGCCCGAGTTCGTGCGCGCGCCAGAGCAGGAACAGGTTCGAGGCGTTGCCGAGCGAGAACAGCGCGTAAATCGCCAGATAGCGGCGCAGCGCTGGCGGCAGCGGCGCGCCGGCAGCCGGGGCGGGCGCCGTGCTGGCGGGAGCGGCGATGACCGGCGTTTCCGGCACGCGCCAGATCAGCCAGAGCGTCAGCGCACCGGGCAGCGCCGTCCACAGGAACAGCTCGCGCAGCGGCACGCCGAGCCCGAGCAGCGCCGCGGCGAGCAGCGGCCCGGCGACGGCGCCGGCGTTGTCCATGGCCCGGTGCACGCCGAAGGCCAGTCCGCGCTGCGCCGGCGCGACGCTGCGCGCGAGCAGGGCATCGCGCGGGCTGCTGCGCAGGCCCTTGCCGATGCGATCCCCGACGCGCAGCGCCAGCACCATCGGCCAGCCGCTCGCCAGCGCGATCAGCGGTCGCGTGAGTGCCGCCAGGCCATAACCGCCGATCACCCACGGTCGTGCGCTGCCATGGCGGTCGGCCAGCACGCCGGAGGCGAGCTTCAGCAGGCTCGCGACCGCTTCGGCGCAGCCTTCGATCAGCCCGAGCGCCTGTGCACCGGCCCCGGGCAGCGTCGCCAGATACAGCGGCAGCAGCGGATAGACGAGGTCGCTGGCGGCGTCGTTGAGCAGGCTCACGCAGCCGAGCAGCCAGACCGTGCGCGGCAGCGCCCGCAGCGCGCTCAGCATCGCGACCGGCCACGAAGCCGCGCCGATCGGCCGCGACATTTCGCGGGGCGAGGCGGGCGGACAGGCCGGTGCCCGGAGACCGGATCAGGAACGAGACGGTGGTTCAACAGGAATCTCCAGTGCAGTCAGTGGCTTGAAAAAAGCTGCCGGTGCGTGCATCGCGCTGGCACGGCGGCTGCGTAAGGGGAATCGTCCGCAGCAGCAAGAAAGGCCAACACGGCCGCTGCACGGATCCTCTCCCAGACCCTGAACCGTTTTTCCCCCATCCGGAGATTGCGCCATGAAGACCCAGACCCTGCTGCAGTCCGCGCTCGCCACCGCCATCGCCCTCGGCGCCGGTTTCGGCAGCATCGCCCATGCCGCCGACGCGCCGGCCGAGAAATGCTACGGCGTGGTCAAGGCCGGCAAGAACGACTGCCAGACCAACACGCATGCCTGCGCCGGCCAGGCCAAGACCGACTCGCAGGGCGACTCCTGGGTTTATCTGCCCAAGGGTGCCTGCGAGAAGATCACCGGCGGCAGCCTGACCAAGAAGGCGTGAGCGACGCCATGAATGACGGCGCGCCGGTATCCGGTCGCCAGAGTGCTGCGTCGATGCCGGCAATCGCCGGCATCGGCCTGCGCGGCGATCACTACGAAGCCCTGCTGGCCGGCGACTTCGGCGATCAGGCCGGTCCCGGCTGGGTCGAGGTCCACAGCGAGAACTACTTCGGCGACGGCGGCCGGCCGCTCGCCGTGCTCGATCGCGTGCGCGCGCACTGGCCCGTCAGCCTGCACGGCGTCGGTCTGGGCCTCGGCAACGCCGATGGTCTCGATCGCGGGCATCTGGCGCGGCTGCAGGCGCTGGTCGCACGCGTCGAGCCGGGGTGGGTGTCCGAACATCTCTGCTGGACCGCCGCCGGGGGCCAGCACCTGAACGACCTGCTGCCGCTGCCGATGAGCGAGGAAGCCCTCGCGCTCGTCTGCCGTCACGTGCAGCAGGTACAGGAAGCCCTGGGCCGGCCGCTGCTGGTCGAGAACGTCTCGCGCTATCTCGACTTCGCCGCGTCGGTGATCCCCGAGGGCGAGTTTCTCGCCGAGCTGGTCGCGCGCACCGGCTGCGGGCTGCTGCTCGACGTCAACAACCTGTACGTGAACCACGTCAACCACGGCGACGATCCGCTGGCGATCGTCGCGGCGCTGCCGGCCGCGGCGATCGGCGAGATTCACCTGGCCGGTCACAGCCGGCGCGAGGTGCGCGGTCAGGCGCTGCTGATCGACACGCACGATGCGCCGGTCTGCGCCGAGGTCTGGGCACTGTACCGGCAGGTGCTCGCGCGCATCGGGCCGCGGGCGACGCTGATCGAACGCGACAGCGCGCTGCCGCCGCTGCCGCAGCTGCTGGCCGAAGCCGCGATCGCCGATGCCTGTCTCGGAGCCTGTCGTGATGAACCTGCATGAGCTTCAAACCGCGTTCGCGGCGACCCTGCGCGGCCGCGAGCCGCTCGCCGGTCTCGACGCCGCCGTGCTCGCCGGCAGCCTGAGCGTCGCCGAGCGGCTGGCGATCTACCGCAACAACCACCGGCTGACGCTCGCCGGCGCGCTGGTCTCGGCATATCCGGTGCTGGAGCGCCTGCTCGGCTGCGCGAGCTTCGCGCAGCTCGCGGCGCGCTACGTCGCGCAGACGCCCTCGCTCTGTGGCGACCTGCACAGCTACGGCGCCACGTTCGGCGTCTTCCTTGACGATTTCACGCCGCTCGCCGACTGGCCGTGGCATGCCGATCTGGCGCGGCTCGAATGGGCGGTGCACGAGGCTTATTACGCCGCCGATGCCGCGACGGTGCTGTCGCTCGCCGAACTCGCGGCGCTGCCGCCCGAGCGTCAGCAGTCACTGCGCCTGCGGGCCCGGCCGTCGCTGCGCTTCACCGCCTCGCGCTGGCCGGTGCTCGATCTCTGGGTCGCGAACCGCGACGATGCCGCGCACGCGGTCGATCCCGAGGCCGGCGGCCAGCATCTGCTGATCTGGCGCACCGCCGGTGAAGGCGGCGACATCGCCATCGTGCCGGTCACGGCCGGCGAATGGGAACTCGCCGCTGCGCTCGCCTGCGGCGCCGGCCTCGACACCGCCTGCGAGGTCGCCATCGCCGTCGATCCCGACTGCGCCCCCGGTCCGGCGCTCGGCCGGCTGCTGGCGCTCGGGGTGTTCACCGGCATCGCCGGTTGACCGCTACACCCGGAACTCCGCCGCCAGATCGGCTTCGGTCTGCGCCTGCAGCCGGCCGCTGCGGCAGGCGCTGCGGAATTTCTCGAAGTCCTGCTCGACGCGATCGGCGTAGTCGCGCGCGTAGTCGAGCACGGCCGCGGTGTACGCATCGCCGTTGCCGAGATAGCCGGCGATCTCCGGGGCGAGGCCGCCGGCGCGGGCGTGGCCGCGGGCCAGCACCCGGCCGCAGCTCGCGGCGTAGTAGTGCAGTTGTGCCTCGTCGTAGGTTTCGATCTCCGGGGACACCTTCATGTCGCGCAACTGACGCACGTAGAACTGGCGACCGTCGAAGGCCGTGGTCCAGCCGAGGAAGATGTCGCTCGATGCCTGCATCAGGCGCTTGCCGGCGACCACGCGCCGGCCCTGATGCCGGTACGGGCAGCGCCCGGCCGGCACGTAGTCCGCCAGCACCGAGGGCAGCGCCTCCTTGAACTGCAGGAATAGCGGGCTGTCGTGGCCGTCGGTCAGCAGCAGCACCAGACAGCGCGTGCCGACGCTGCCGACGCCGACCACCTTGAAGGCGAGATCCTGCGCGCGGAAGCGCCCGAGCAGCGCGCGGTGGCTGCTGCTGACCGTATCGAGATAGGCCGCGTACATCGGCTGGATCAGCCGTTGCCAGTCGCCGGGCCGACGCCATTCATCGTCGGGCTCGAACAGGCTGGCCGGACCGTGGATGTGGAACAGGCCCGGCGGTGCGTCGTGCATCGTCCAGTGATCGCCCGTTCTGCTGCCGAGCTTCGGCAGCAGGTGTTCGTGCGTGCGCCCGCTGGCTTTCTCGACCGTCTGTGCGAGCTGCGCGCGCATGTCCGGGTCTTCGGCTTCCTGGATCAGGCGCTCGAAGCTGATGCGGTCGTACCAGAGTTCGAGTTCGCTGCAGCGCGCGTAGGTCTTCGTGTGTTCGCGGTAGCTGTCGAGGGCGGCAGCGACGATGTCGGCGCAGTCGTGTTCGGCGTAGCCCTGGTGGCGGGCGGCGATGTGGAAGCTGGCGGCGAGGCGCTTCACGTCCCATTCCCAGGGGCCGGGGTGGGTTTCGTCGAAGTCGTTGACATCGAAGATCAGGTTGCGCTCGGGCGTGGCGAAGCCGCCGAAGTTCATCAGGTGGCAGTCGCCGCAGAGCGGCACGATCAGGCCGCTGTACGGCGTGCCGGCCAGATCATGCGCCTGCACGATCGCCGAGCCGCGGAAGAACGCGAACGGCGATGCGAGCATGCGCCCGTAGCGCAGCGGCAGCAGCCGCGGCAGCCGCGTGCGGCTGCTGGCTTCGAGCAGCGCGACCGGATCGCGGTCATGCCCGCCGATGTGATCATGCTGCTTGCGCGAGGCCCGCTTGCGCAGGGCCTTGCCGCGTTGCTGGCGCAGTTCGGGATCAACGGCATCGCTCATCGAAGGGACTCCCGGTGGCACGGCTCTGGTGGGCGGAGGGTAAATCAGGGCTGCGCGGCGTTAGGATCGGCCGGCGAGGGAAGGGGAGGGACGCGCGCAATGCCGGTACGGGTGTTCATCAGCTACAGCCACGACAGTGAAGCGCATCGCCAGCGGGTGCTGGCGTTCGTGCAGGCGCTGCGCGGGCACGGCATCGATGCCGATCTCGACCAGTTCCACGGCGAGACCATCGTTCACTGGCCGACGTGGTGCCGGCAGCGGATGGACCCCGAGCATTCGGATTTCGTGCTCTGCATCTGCACGGCCGAATACCGGCAGCGGATCAACGGCAACGTGGCGCCGGAGCAGGGCAAGGGTGAAGCTGCCTCTGGCCGACGTGCATCTGCACCGCGCCCGGCTGTTCGACGACCGCACCGCGCTCGCTGCTGCCCGCCAGCTCATTGATGAGATCGGCTACGAACGCCGCCGCGGCGAACTCGACGACGCGCAATGCCGGCTCGACGGGCGGGCGGTGGTGCTGCCGGAATTCGCGAACGTGCTGGCGCAGGCACGGGGCGAGAACCTGCCGGAACCACCGCCCGCCAGCGACCCCACCCCGTAGGGGCGACCGGCCGGTCGCCCCTACCGCCACCGCCGCCGGGTTCGGGCAGGAACGGGATTGCGGTTCGGGGCGGGTGCGGTGGCCGGGCAACCACAAGGGTTGCCCCTACGGGGGCGGCGCCGGGAACAGAACTCGTAGGATGGGCTGAGCGCAGCGAAGCCCATCTGTCGCGTGCATCGCGCGGAAGATGGGCTTCCTTCGTCAGCCCATCCTACGAAGCTCGTAGGCTGGGTTGAGGAACGAAACCCAGCTTCGCAGGCGTTGGAGGCAGCGGGGGATCGCCATCGCCGCGGTCGCTGGGTTTCCTGCGTCAACCCAGCCTACGGGCTATCCGAAAGACTTGCGGACCTTGGCAAAACGCTCGCGGACCTTGCCGCCGCAGGCATCGACCTATCCGAAACGCTTGCCGACCTTGCCGCGAGGCTTGCACTTGCCTGCACCGGCAGGTATCGAGCTATCGAAAAGACTTGCGGACCTTGCCGCGAAGCTTGCGAACCCATGAAAAGACCTTGCGGACCTTGCCGCGCGGCTTGCGGACCCATGAAAAAGCCTTGCGGATGCGTGCGCGCGGCTTGCACTTGCGTCCGCCGGCAAGCCCGGCCCCTGCAGCTCAGGCAGCCATCGATGCGGCGCAGGCATCGATCGCTGCGCGGCATGCACGCTTTCATGCGCGCCATCGGCACTTCCATCCACGCCATCGGCGTTTCCCTGCGCGCCATCGGCCCACCCATCCGGCGCAAGCATCCATCGCTGCGCGGCAGCGAGGTCGGCATCGCCGGCAGGCATGCGTGCATCGGCAGGGCTCGCGCTTGCCTGCGTGGAAGCGAGCGGCTGCGGGGCGGGGGATTCAGGCCGGCGGGGCGGCGTGGATGCGCCAGAGGTCCGGGCCGATCTCGTCGAAGCCGATGCGCAGATCGGGCAGGAACTGGCGGATCACGTCGAGGTTGCTG
>JAFEGB010000008.1 GCA_018240295.1 Pseudomonadota bacterium | reverse complement strand
CCGGAATTCCCTTGCCGGATGGCTCAAGCCGTGTCGCCGGCGGCCGATTCCTTTTCCCTCACGGCTGCCGGCACGGCTGGCGATGCTGCGGGGCAACACGTAAACGACTGAAACGCAACGCGGATCGACACGCTGGCGGCTGATGTGCGTGTTTGCGCTCCTCCGACACGCCGGCACGGACCCGGACCACGGGGACCGTGCGGATGGCTTGACGGACGGGTCCGGCTGCGCGGGCCGCAACGGGTTTCAAGGGGGCGGGCATGACGCTGGATGATGAACCGGGCCTCGGGGCCGGATTTGACGTGCTGGCCGGGCTGATCGACGCGGTGCCGGTCGGCGCGCTGCTGGCCGATGTCCGGGGCACGATCCGGCTTGTCAACCGCGAGCTGGCCGACACGCTCGGCTACGACGCCACGGAGCTGGTCGGCCGTCCGGTCGAGGACCTGCTGCCCGAGACGCTGCGTGCTGCGCACGCGGGCTGGCGCACCGGCTTCCTGCAGCAGCCGCAGCGCCGGCCGATGGGGCAGGGGCGCGCGCTGCATGCGCGGATGAGCGATGGCAGCAAACTGCCGGTCGAGGTCGGCCTCAGCCCGCTCGTGCTCGGCAGCGAGCGCTTCGTGCTGGCGACGCTGACCGATCTGACCGCGAACCGGCAGGCCGAGCTGCTGTTCCGTCAGGTCGTCGATGGCGCGCCCTACGGCGTCGTCGTCGTCGACGGCAGCGGCTGCATCGTGCTCGCCAACCCGCAGGCCGACGCCCTGTTCGGCTATGCCACGCACGAACTGCTCGGCCGCCCGATCGAATCCCTGCTGCCCGAGCGCTACCGCAGCGCCCATGCCGGCCTGCGCGAGCAGTACGGCCGCGACCGGCAGATGCGGCGCATGGGCGCGGGCCGGGACCTGACCGGCCTGCACCGTGACGGCAGCGAGTTCCCGGTCGAGGTCGGCCTGAGCCCGATCACGCTGCACGGCGAGACCTGCATGCTGGCGGCGATCACCGACATCACCGAGCGCAAGAAGATGGAACTCGACCTGCGCAAGACCAACGCCAATCTGGAGGAATTCACCTACGTCGCCTCGCACGACCTGCGCTCGCCGCTGCGCGGCATCAGCGACCTGCTGTCCTGGGTGCGCGAGGACCTCGGCGAGGCCCCGGCGCCGGCGGTCGTGAAGAACCTCGATCGCATCACGCTGCGCGTGCAGCGCATGGAGCAGCTGATCGACAACCTGCTGAGCTATGCCCGCGCCGGCCGCGCCGCCACCGATTTCCGCGAGCTTGAACTCGACCCGCTGCTCGATCGCGTCTGCGAGCTCGTGCAGCTGCCGCCGGGGTTCGAGCTGCGCCGGGAGCTCGTCGAGACCCGGCTGTTCAGCCCGCCGACGCCGCTGGAGACGGTGCTGCGCAACCTCATCGCCAACGCCATCAAGCACCACGACCGCGAGCACGGCCTGGTCCGCATCGGCTGCACGGCCGAGGGCAGCTACTGCCACCTGACGGTCACGGACGACGGGCCGGGCATCCCGAAGCCGGCGCAGGAGCGCATCTTCAAGCTGTTCCAGACGCTGACCGCCGCCGAGCGCGGCGGCAGCGGCATCGGGCTGGCCGTTGCGCGGCGACTGGCCGAGACCCACGGGGGCCGGCTGGAACTGACTTCCGACCCCGAACTGCGCCAGACCACGTTCCACGTCTGGTGGCCCCGCTTCCAGCGCCGAGACCTGCACGATGACAAGAATGAATCTGCTGCTCGTCGATGACGACGATGTCGCCACCGAGGCCGTGCTGCGCAGCCTCGCGAAGTGCGACCTGAAACCGGTCGTGGTCACCGCCGAGGATGGCCTCGAAGCCCTGCACGTGCTGCGCGGCACGCACGCGGGCAAGCGCATCGACCGGCCGTATCTGGTGCTGCTCGACCTGAACATGCCGCGCATGAACGGTTTCGAGTTCCTCGAAAACCTGCGCGCCGACGAGCGGCTGCGCGACACCGTCGTGTTCGTGCTGACGACCTCCGATGCCGACACCGACCGCACGCGCGCCTACCACGAGAACATCGCCGGCTACATGGTGAAGTCCTGCATCGGCCCGCAGTTCCGGCATCTGGTCAGCCTGCTCGACGTCTACCAGCAGACCGTGCGCCTGCCGGGATAAGCCGCCATGCCCGATTTCCGGATTCCGCTCCCCTGGCCGGAGACCACTGACAAGGCACAGCTGCGGCTGCTGGTGGTCGATGACGACGATGTCGATCGCGAGCGCGTGCGCCGCATGCTGCTGCGCACCGCACCCGATGCCACCGTCGTCGAGGCCTGCGATCCGGAGGAGACGCTGGCGCTGCTGCAGGAGCAGGCGTTCGACTGCATGATCGTCGACTACCGGCTCGGCCGGCTCACCGGGCTCGACCTGATGGACCTGATCCGCGAGGTCGTGCCGCAGCGCTGCGCGACGATCATGGTGACCGGCCTCGGCGACGAGGAGATCGCCGGCGCCGCCGTGCGCTCGGGCATCAACGATTACCTGACCAAGAACCAGCTCGATCCGGTCGGGCTGATGCGCTCGGTCACCGGGGCGATGCGCCGCACCGCGCTCGAACGCCGGCTGCACGAACTCGCGTACTACGACGCGCTGACCGGGCTTGCCAGCCGCACGCTGCTGACCGACCGCCTGCAGCAGCTGATCGCGCGGCGCGCGCGCGAGCCGGGCATGCTGGCCGCGCTCGCCTACATCGATCTCGATCACTTCAAGCCGATCAACGACCGCCACGGCCACCACGCCGGTGATCAGGTGCTCGGCGTCATCGCCCAGCGCCTGAAGGGCGCGATCCGCGCCAGCGACACCGCTGCCCGGCTCGGCGGCGACGAGTTCGCGCTGCTGCTGACCGAGGTCGAGTCGGCCGAGGACTGCGAGGCCGTGCTCGAGCGCATCAGCCGGCTGCTGCGCGAGCCGATCCGGCTCGATGGCCGCAGCGATGGCCAGACCGTGCAGGTCACCGCCAGCATCGGGGTCGTGCTGATCCAGGACGACAGCCTCGAGGCCGACAGCGTGCTGCGCCACGCCGATCACATGATGTACGAGGTCAAGAACGCCGGGCGCGAGGGCGTGCGCTTCTTCGATCCGCAGGTCGAACGGCGCCTGAAGGCCGCGCACGACGAGCTCGAAGCGGTCGCCGCCGGCCTGCGCAACGGCGAGTTCGAGCTGTTCTACCAGCCGCAGATCGACCTCGCCACGCGCGCACCGACCGGGCTCGAAGCCCTGATCCGCTGGCGCCATCCGCAGCGCGGCCTGCTCGCGCCCGATGCCTTCTGGAACGCGCTGCAGCACAAGAAGCTGTCGGCGACGCTCGGCGAATGGGTGATCGCCAGCGCCTGCCGGCAGATCGACGCCTGGCTGGCCGCCGGCCTGCGGCTGAAGGTCAGCGTCAACGTCTCGGTGCATCACCTGCTGCACCCGTCGTTCGCGGCCCGGCTCGGCGCGATCCTCGCGGCGACGCCATCGGTGCCGCCCGGCTATCTGGAGCTCGAAATCCTCGAGACCGTCGCGATCGATGACTTCGAATCGACGGTCGCCGTGATCGAGGCCTGCAAGGCGCTCGGCGTCAGCGTCGCGCTCGATGACTTCGGCACCGGCTACTCGTCGCTGACGCACCTGCGCAGCCTGCCGCTCGACGCGCTGAAGATCGACCGCAGCTTCATCGCCTCGATGCTCGACAGTCCGAGCGATCAGGCCATCGTGCTCGGCATCCTCGGTCTCTGCCGCGCCTTCAACCGGCGCGCGATCGCCGAGGGCGTCGAATCCGAGGCGCACATCCGCCGCCTCGTCGAACTCGGCTGCCACTGCGGCCAGGGCTACGGCATCGCCCGGCCGATGCCGGCGGCCGAAGTCGCCGGCTGGATCGAGCGCCAGCGCGCCTGCGTCGCGGCCTGAGCGGCTGCAGGAGTTTCAGCGGCGCCGGAGGCGCCGGCGGCCGATCAGGCCGAGCCCGCCGGCCGCCAGCGCCAGACTGGCCGGCTCCGGCACCGTCACCAGCGCGTTGGCAAGCGCCGGATCGGCGTTGCCGTCGGGCGCGAAGTCGGTGATCTGGTTGTTGTTGCCGCTGCCGACGCGCGGCCACAGGTTCCACGTGTAGGCGCCGGGCGCGAAGCCGGCCGAGGGCAGCGCCGACAGCGGCACGTCGACGCTCAGCGTGTCGCCGACGAGGCTCGCCGTCAGCGTTGCGGTGACGGCCACACCCGGCGCCAGCGTGCGCACGGTGGCGGTGCCGAGCGCATCGATGACCACGACCGAGTCGAACAGCACGCCGACACCGCCCGGCAGCGTCGCGAAGCGCTCGGTGCCGGCGCCGCGATCGAAGCCCCAGACGTACAGCGCGCCCGGCGTCTGCCCGAGCGTGTCGGCCAGCGTCGCGCTCAGGTGGAAACCGCTGCCGTTGAAGATGACCTCGGCGAACAGCACATCGACATCGCCCTGCGCCGGCACGCCGGCATAGGTCGACAGGATGTCGCCGGCCGGGTCGGTGACCGGCACGGCATGGGCGGGAGCGGCGGACAGCGCGGCGAGCAGCGTGGCGGCGAGCGGCGCGAGCAGCGAGGCGACGGGCGGACGGCGGTGCATGGGGTGTTCTCCCTTTGGTCAGGAACCGCGAGGCTGCGGTTCGCCGGGGGCTACACCGGCACCGGTGCCGGGCTTCCATTGCCATTCGTTCAGCTTGCCCGGTCGCGCGGATGGCAGCGGCCAGACTGCAGCGATCGACCGGCATCACTCGCAGGCCGGTCTGTCGCAGGGAGTCTCGCCAGTGGCTGAATCCGCGTCAGGACCGTCCGAAGACGCCTCTTTCACTCGCTCCAGCAGGCTGCGTCAGCCGCGCTTGTGGCTGTTCCTGAGCGGCGCGCTGCTCCTCGTCGCCTCGACCGTCGCCGCGCTGCTGCAGCCGCCGCATCCGGACGCGTGGCGCGTGGAGCCGGGCTGGCTCAGCCTCGATTTCTGGCGCTGGCCGATCGAGCGCAACGCCTTCATGCGTCTGCCGCGGATCAGCGCGGGCATCAACGCGCTGCACGTCGCCGACGATGGCCGCATCTGGCTCGCGACCGGGGCCGGCGAAATCCTGCACGGCTCGGCGGACGGCATGCGCTGGGTGCGGCAGTGGCCGCCGGACGAAGCTTCCGCGGGCACGGCACCGAAAACGGCTCGCAGTGCATTGCCCGGAATCGCCGATGCCGCGGCCCAGGGCCTGCCGGCCGGCAACGGCAAGCAGTACGCGCCCGCGCGCCCGTTGCCACCGCCGGCCCGTCCGGCGCTGCGCGCGCTGCACTTCCTGCCCGACGGCCGGCACGGCTGGGCGGTGGGTGAGAGCGGCACGATCCTCGCCGGCACCGACGGCGGCGATACCTGGACGCGGCGAGCCAGCGGCACCGACAAGTATCTGATCGCCGTACACTTCACCGCCGACGGCCGGCGCGGCTGGGCGGTGGGGGACAGCGGCACGATTCTCGCCAGCACCGACGGCGGCGATACCTGGACGCCGCGGGCCAGCGGCATCACCAAGGCTCTGATCGCCGTGCACTTCACCGCCGACGGCCGGCGCGGCTGGGCAGTGGGTGAGAACGGCACGATTCTCGCCAGCACCGACGGCGGCGATACCTG
>JAFEGB010000089.1 GCA_018240295.1 Pseudomonadota bacterium | reverse complement strand
TGCGCGCTGTTCGAGGCCACGCGCCTGGCTGCCGAGGCGGCCGGGCTGGAGTGGCCGTCGCAGCCGGTCGTGCTCGAACCGCAGCCGAAGCTCATCGAACTGGTGCGCCGCAGCCGCGCGGCGACCGGGACCGGGGACTGAGGCAAGCGCACCAGGGAGATCAGGCGATGCTCGCGCTCGAAATCGAATTCCTGCTCGGCCGCGTGCTGGCGACGGCGCGCGACGGCCGGGACCGGCCGGAATGGCCGCCGCATCCGGGGCGGCTGTTCGCGGCGCTGCTGGCGACGCTGCACGAGGCCGATCTCGATGACACGGAGCGGGCCGCCGCGCGCGCCGCGCTCGCGTGGCTCGAAACCCTGCCGCCACCGGCCATCCGCGCCGAGCCGCCGCTGCCGGCAGCCGATGCCGTGCGCACGCCGCTTCGTTGTTATGTACCGGTAAATCCAACCGAACAAGAAGTCAGGCAAACCAAGCCTCCGCACGCCTTCCTCGAAGGCATCCGACTGCCGCGACTGCGCACTGAACGCCACTTTCCGGCCTACGCCCCCATCGACCCGGTCGTCAGCTTCGTCTGGAACGCCGACCCGGCCGACTGCGCCGTACATGCCCCGGCGCTTGCACGCCTCGCGCGCGAACTGGTCTGTCTCGGCCATTCGGCGAGTCCGGTGCGCGCCCATGTGCCGGCCGAAGTACCGGTCGCGACGCTGCTGCCGGCCGCGCACGGCAGCATCGCGCTGCGCGTGCCGGGACCGGGACGGCTGGCGCGGCTCGAAGCCTGCCACGCGAAAGGGCTGGCACTCGGCCGGCGCATCGAGGCGCCGGAAGGCCGCATGCAGCCGTATGCGCCGGCCGGCATCGACCCCGAGCCGCCGCTGCCGCGCAGCCGGCTGCGCTTCGCCGCGGTGTTCCGCCGTCACGAAGGTCCGGCGCTGCCGGCCGAGTCGATCGGCCTGCTCGCGCAGACGGTGCGCGCGACGCTGCTGAGCCTGACGCCCGATCCGGTGCCGGCCGTGATCTCGGGCCACGAGGCCGACCGCAGTCCGGGCCGGCGCGCGCATCTGGCGATCGTGCCGCTGCCGCGCGTCGAGGATCCGCACGCCGACGGCACGCCGCACGGCTTCGCGCTGCTGATGCCGGACGATCTGGCGGCCGACGAACGCGCCGCGATCGGGGAAGCCTGCCTGCGGCTGGACGGCGCGACGCTGAGGTTCAGGGGATACGGCGACTGGCACCTGCAGCGGCTCGATGCCGGCGAGCTGACGCAATCAGCGCGCACGCTGCAGCCGGCGAGCTGGAGCGGGCCGGCGACGCGCTGGGCCTCGGCGACGCCGCTCGCCTTCGGCCACCACCCGCGCCCCGGTCACCCGCAGCGCGATGCGCTCGTGATCGTCACGCGCCACTGCGCCGATCTCGGCCTGCCGGCACCGGCAGCGGTCCGCTTCGGGCCGGACAGCCGCCTGATCGGCGCGCTGCCGGCCGCGGCATTCCGGGAAGGCAAGGCCGGCGAACGCTGGCGCGGCCAGTTCCTCGCCCACGTCGAAATCGACTTCGCGCAGCCGGTCGCCGGTCCGCTGGTGCTCGGGGCCGGCCGGCACTTCGGGCTCGGGCTGATGCGCCCGCTGCCGCATCCGCGGAGGTGCGCATGAACGCCGTCGCCCCGCTGGCGCCGCTCGCCGCCGCCGACTTCGGCGCCTATTACGCCGCCGTGCACGGCTTCACGCCGTTCCCGTGGCAGCAGGCGCTGGTCGATCACCTCGCCGCCGGCCGCGGCTGGCCGCAGGCGCTCGATCTGCCGACCGCGGCTGGCAAGACCAGCGCGCTCGATGCGGCGCTGTTCCATCTGGCGCTCGAAGCCGGGCTGCCGCCGGCGGAACGCCGGGCGCCGCTGCGCATCGCGCTGGTCGTCGACCGGCGGCTGGTGGTCGATGGCGCCTTCACGCACGCCGGCAGGATCGCCGCGGCCCTCGGCACCGCCGAGACCGACCCCGCCGCCGCCCCGGTGCTGCACGCCGTTGCCGCCCGGCTGCGGGTACTGGCCGGCACCACAGCCGGCAGCCCGGCGCCGGTGCTCGCGGTCGAGCGGCTGCGCGGCGGCGTGCCGCGCGAGAACGCCTGGGCCGGATCGCCGTGCCAGCCGCTGCTGCTGCTCTCGACCGTCGATCAGCTCGGCTCGCGGCTGCTGTTCCGCGGCTACGGCCTCAGCGAGTTCGCCTGGCCGCTGCACGCCGGCCTGCTCGGCGAGGACACGCTGATCCTGCTCGACGAAGCGCACCTGTCGCAGCCCTTCCACGACACCGTGCGCGCCATCCGCCGCTACTGCGGGGCCGACTGGCGCGAGACGCCGCCGCTGCGGCCGGTCGCGATCGTGCCGCTGAGCGCCACGCAGGGCGCAGCCGAAGCCGGCGATGCGCTGCGCCTGACGCCGGCCGATCGCGCGCATCCGGAACTGGCGCGTCGCCTGCGGGCCGCCAAGCCGGCCGAACTGCTGGCCTGCAGGGCCGAGGTCTTCATCGACCGGCTCGCCGACAGCGCCCGCCGGCTGCTGGCTGCCTGTCCGACGACGGCGACGACGACGGCACCGCACTCACCGGGCGACACCGCCGACCTGTTCGCCGCTCCGGCACCGGCCGCGCCGGTGGTCGGCATCGTCGTCAACCGCATCGCCACCGCGCGGGCGCTGTACGCCAAGCTGCGCGGCGCCGGCGATGCCGACGCGCTGCTGCTGATCGGCCGCATGCGTCCGCTCGATCGCGACCGGCTGGTCGAGGCATGCCTGCCGCGCATCCGCGCCGGGCGCGCTGCCGGCGACAATCCGCGCCCGCTGTACGTGGTCGCGACGCAGACCATCGAAGTCGGCGCCGATCTCGACTTCGATGCGCTCGTCACCGAATCCGCGCCGCTCGATGCGCTGCGCCAGCGTTTCGGCCGGCTGAACCGGCTCGGCGCCCGCAGCCGCGCACCGGCGGCGATCCTGCACGTCAGCGATGCCGGCAAAGACGATCCGGTCTACGGCGGCGCCATCGCTGCCACCTGGAAGTGGCTGAACGCCGTCGCCGTGCAGCCGGCGAAGTCGAAAACCCGCGGCCAGCCGGCCGCGGCACCGGGGGTGGATTTCGGCATCGAGGCGCTGGCGGCCCGGCTGCGCGAAGTCGCACCGGGCGCGGACTGCCTGAGCCCGCGCCCGCAGGCGCCGGTGCTGCTGCCGATGCACGTCGATCTGCTCGCCCGCACCAGCCCGGCGCCGCTGCCGTCGCCGGAACCGGCGCTGTGGCTGCACGGCCCGCAGACCACGCCGGCCGAGGTGCAACTGATCTGGCGCGCCGACCTGCCGCAGTTGCACGCCGACGAGACTGGCGACCTCGATGACGACGGCCGGGTCGAGCGGGCCCGCGAACTCGTCGCCGCGCTGCCGCCGTCCTCGCTCGAAGCGCTGTCGCTGCCGGTGTGGACCGCGCGCGCCTGGCTCGCCGACGGCCCGCTGCCGGACGAAGGCAGCGACCTCGAAGGCGGGTTGGTGCCGGAAGATGCCCCGCTGCGCGGCGGCCGGCGGGCGCTGCGCTGGGGCAGCGACGGTGCCACGCCGGTCGGCCCCCGCGCGATCCGCCCCGGCGACACGCTGATCGTGCCGGCAGCCTGGGGCGGGCTCGATGTCGCCGCCGGCGGCGCCTGGAACCCGGCGCTGCGCGAGGCGGTGCCGGATCTGGCCGAAGCGGCAGCGCGCCGGACACACGGCCGCACCGTGCTGCGCCTCGGTCCGGCCTGCGTCGCGCAGTGGCGGCTGATGCTGCGGACCGGGGCGGATGCCGAGGCACAGGCCGCCGCGGTGGCCGAAGCCGCGCAGCAGTTGCGCAAGCTCTTCGCCGAGGCCGACGACAACCCGCCGGACGCCCGCACGGTGCTCGATGAACTGCGCGGGATCGCCGCCCTGCCGGTGCCGGTGTGCGCGGCACTCGATGCGCTGGCCGCGCCGGGCAGGCCGCCGCGGCTGCTGCGCTACGGCGGCCGCACCCAAGACGCCGAGCTGAGCGGCTGGCTGCTGGCCGAGGCGCGGCCGGAGCGGGTCGCGGCCGACGATGGCGACGACGCCTCGCTGACCGTGCGCGTCGGGCTGGAGGCGCACTGCCGCGGCGTCGGCGATCAGGCCAGCCGCTTCGCCGAAACGCTCGGCCTGCCGCCGGCGCTGGTCGATGACCTCGGTCTGGCCGGTGACCTGCACGACGCCGGCAAGGCCGATCCGCGCTTCCAGGCCTGGCTGTACGGCGGCACGGCGCCGCCCGCCGCGCCGCTGCTGGCCAAGTCCGGCGCCCTCGACCGGCTCGACCGTCAGGCCGTCGCCAGCGCCCGCGATCTGGCCGGCTATCCGCGCGGCGGCCGGCACGAATGCGCGTCGGTGCAGCTGCTGCGCGCCTACCCCGGCCTGCTCGCCACCGCCCACGACCCGGAGCTGGTCGAGCATCTGGTCGGCAGTCACCACGGCCGCGGCCGGCCGTTCCTGCCGGTCATCGACGACCCCGGCGCCGCAACGCTCGACGCCAGCTTCGAGCTGTTCGACCGGCGGCTGCGGCTGCGCGGACCGCACGGGCTGGAGCGGCTCGACAGCGGCTGGCCGGAACGCTTCGCGCGCCTGCAGCGGCGCTACGGCTGGTGGGGACTCGCCTGGCTCGAAGCCCTGCTGCGGCTGGCCGACCACCGGCGCTCCGAGGACGAGCGCCGGATGCGGCAGGAGGAAACGGATCATGAGTGATACGAACTGCCGGCACGCAGAAACCCCCTGCCCGCCGCTCGCGCTGACCGGCCTCGTCGGCAGTCATCCGCTCGGTGCGCTGGCAGCCTTCGGGCTGCTGCGCTGGAGCGCGGAGATTCCGGCGCTGCGCGGGGCGCGGCTGCACTGGGAGTTGCAGGATGACTGGATCGCGGTGCTGACGCCGCCGGCGCCGCTCGATGCCGATGCGCTGTGCCGGCTGCTGCTCGATGCGCATGCGGGCGCCGGCGGCTGGCCGCATCTGGCCGGGGCCGGACCGACGCTGCGCATGCCGGTCGCCGATTTCCGCACGCGCTGCCGCGACATGAGCGCGCTCGCCCGCCCGGCCGCGCGCTTCGCGGCCGATTTCGCGGCCGGCTGCGGCAGCGACGCGATCGTCGATGACAAGGGGCGGCTGACGCCGACCCGCCTGCACATGACCTCCGGCCAGCAGCAGTTCCTCGCCGCGCTCGGCGATCTGGCGCTGTCGCTGCTGCCGGACGGCAGGCGGCGCGGCCGGCAGACGCCGGCGGCGCTCATCGAAGCCGCTTCCGAGGCGCTGTTCGGGCCGTGGACCTGGCCCGACCCCGAGCACGCGCTCGGCTGGGACCCGGACGGCGAGCGCCTGCACGCGCTGCGTCCGCTGGCCCCGACCGCCGACAGCGCCAACAAGAGCGTGCGCTTCGCGGTCTGGCTCGCGCACTTCGCGCTGGCGCTGCTGCCGGTGCTGCCGGTGCGCGGCCGGCTGCAGACCACCGGCTTCGTGCCCGAGCGCCGCGGCGGCCAGCGCCGTTTCCGCTGGCCGCTGTGGGAAAGCCCGATCGGTCCCGACACGCTGGCCGCGCTGCTCGGCACGCCGGAGCTGACCGCCGCCGATGACGGCGGCATCGCCGCGCTGCACGCGCGCGGCGTGGTCGCGGTGTACGAGTCGCAGCGCCACGAGTTCGGTCAGGGCTACGCCGTGCTGCGCCCGGCCCGGCTGATCCCGCCGGCCGCTCCGCAGGTCCGTCGCAGCGCACCGGCCGGTCCGCTGGTGTTCTGAACATGGCGACCGACGCCGACCCCACGCTCGCCGCCGTGCCGCCGCTGCCGGCGCGCATGGTCAACGAGTACGTGTACTGCCCGCGGCTCGCGTACCTGATGTGGGTGCAGCAGGAATGGACCGACAGCGCCGAAACCGTCGACGGCCAGTACGTGCACCGGCAGGTCGACCGCCCCGGCGGTGTGCTGCCCGAGGAGCCCCTGCCCGAAGGCGAGCGCATCCATGCGCGCTCGGTGACGCTCGAATCCGCCACGCTCGGCGTCATCGCGAAGCTCGATCTGGTCGAGGCCGAAGGTCTGCTCGCCACACCGGTCGACTACAAGCGCGGCAGGCGCCCGCACGCGGCGCGCGGCCCGCATGCGCCCGAGCGCGTGCAGCTCGCGCTGCAGGGCCTGCTGCTGCGCGAGCACGGCTTCGAGTGCCGGGAAGGCGTGATCTGGTACGCCGGCAGCCGCGAGCGCGTGCCGGTGACGCTCGATGAGGACCTCGTCACCGAAGCGCGCAGCGCGGTCGCCGGCCTGCGCGCACTGGCCACGGCCGGCCGGCTGCCGCCGCCGCTCGACGACAGTCCGAAGTGCCCGCGCTGCGCGCTGGTCGGCATCTGCCTGCCCGACGAAACCGCGCGCCTGCGCGGCGGCGATCTGGCACCGCGACCGCTGGCGGTGGCCGATGACCCGGCGCAGCTGCTGTTCGTGCAGGCGCCGTATGCGCGCATCGGCCGCGACGGCGAGACGCTGACCGTCGAGATCGAGCGCGAGCCGGCAAAGCCGGTGCGCCTGATCGATGTCTCGCAGCTCGTGCTGCACGGCAACGTCAGCCTCAGCGCCCCGGCGCTGCACGAGCTGATGGCGCGCGACATTCCGGTGAGCTGGCACAGCCACGGCAGCTGGTTCCTCGGCCACACCATCGGCACCGGGCACCGCAACGTCGAACTGCGCAGCGCCCAGTACCGCGCGAGCTTCGACGAGGCCGCCTGCCTGCGGCTGGCGCGCGGCCTGGTCGAGGCCAAGATTGCCAACGCCCGCACGCTGCTGCGGCGCAACTGGAAGCAGGGCAGCGCGGCGCCGGCGCTGCTCGCGGCGCTGAAGGACGACATCG
>JAFEGB010000088.1 GCA_018240295.1 Pseudomonadota bacterium | reverse complement strand
TTACTACAACCGCCGCCGTGACTACGACCGGCACGACCATGACCGCGATCGCGGCTGGCGCGGGCGCGACGATGACCGGCGTGGCGATGACCGGGGCTGGCGCGGTCGCGACTACGGTCGTCACGAGGAGGATCGTGGCCGGCACGATGCGCGCCGCGCCGATCCGCCGCCGGTCGCGCATGCACCGCAACCTTCGGGCGGCGGTGATCGCCGGGACGTGAAGTGGGCCAGCCCGGCCCCGGGCACCCCCGAAGCGCGGGGCAAGAACGGCTGGGTGCCGCGTCCCTATCACCCGGAATGATCCGCCGGGCGAATGCCTGATGAACGTCTGCCGATCGGGGCCGGATCGCGCGGAGGAGGTGTCACCATGTCCCTGAAACTGCGTCTGGGAACCGCGGCTGTACTGATGCTCGCGGGCGGCTGCGTGGCCGTCGCGCCCGATTACGGCTACGGCTACGGCGGCTATGCACCGGCCTATTCGTCTGCGCCGCCGGCCTACAGCTACGCCCCCGCGCCCGTGGTCGTCGCGCCGCCGGTGGTCGTGCGGCCGTACTACCGGCCTTATTACCGCGATTACCGGCCTTATCCTCGCCCTTATTACCGGCCTTATCACAATCACGGCGGCTGGGGGCATGGCCATCGCCGCTACTGAGCGCCGGACCCTCCGGGGCCGGACGGGCCTGCTGCTCGCACTCTGCTGCCAGGCGGGTGCGGCAGCAGAGCCGTCGCCGTCGCCGTTCCCGGGCATCTGGACCGATGCCCCCGGCCTGCACCGGCTGGTGCTGGTGGACGCTCCGGATGGACACCTGCAGGCCGTGCTCTACGGCACGCTGGCCGATGGCCGGCGCTACGTGGTCAGTGCCGGATCGGTTCGGGAAGCCGATGACGGCCTGTGGCTCGACTGGCCGGCTCCGGCCGCCTATCGCGGGCCGGTCGCCGGCGCGGATGCGCTCGCCGGGCACCGGGCCGAACTGCCGCCGGCGGCCGGCCTCGCGCCCGGACCCAGTCGCTGGCAGGCCGTGCGCGCGGCCGGCGGATTGCGGTTGCGCTGCCTGCACGGCTGTGCCGGCTGGCCCGCGGAGCTGCATCTGACACCGACGCCGGCCGGGCGCTGAGCCCGGGTTCTCGCAGGACGAATTTCCAGTTCACGCCGTTTCGGCACCGCCGGCATTGATGTGCGGCAGCCGGGGCGTGGACGTGATTCGCAATCCTGATCCCGGTCAATGAAAAGCCCGGCAGATTGTGAGCAAATGTGGGCAGACACGCAGATACAACGATAGACAGGGATGCGCGGGATCGGATTTTCGAATCACGAACCACAGAGCACCAATGAGAGGAGAGCCATCATGTGTACCTTCGACTCGCCGTTTGAACGCTGTCCGGTCTGCCAGCAGATCGTGCTGCTCGACTCGACCCAGAAGGAATGCGCACACGAACACAGCTGCGTGCCGGGACAGGTCTGCCCGCTCGGCGCGTATTTCGACGGCCTGAAGTTTCAGGAGAGCGCACAGGAGCGCAAGGTCATCGCCATCCAGCCGCTCGGCTGAGACGGCAAGTCATTCGGGAGGGGGAACCCGGAGCTGACCGTACACGGACGTGCGGCAGGCAAAAAAGGCGGGGCGGCGGCAGGATGCCGACCGCCCCGACTCCATCTGGATGGGTTACGGATGGATGGGCTGCGCGGGCCGGGAAGGCCGGCTCAGTCGCCTTCCTCGGCGATGGCCGGCGTCGCGGCCCGCCGGCGTTCGATCAGCCGGGCGATGTAGACGCCGATCTCGAACAGCATCCACATCGGCACCGCCAGCAGCGTCTGCGAGATCACGTCCGGCGGGGTCAGCACCGCGCCGACCACGAAGGCACCGACCACCACGTACGGGCGCTTGGCGGCGAGCTGATCGGCGGTCATGACGCCGAACAGCACCAGCACGACGGTCGCAACCGGCACCTCGAAGCAGACGCCGAACGCGAAGAAGATCGTCAGCACGAAGTCGAGGTAGTGGTTGATGTCGGTCATCACCGCCACGCCCTGCGGTGCGGTGGTGGTCAGGAACGCGAAGAACACCGGCAGGATCACCCAGTACGCGAAAGCCATGCCGGCGTAGAACAGCGCCGTGCTGGCCGCGACCAGCGGCAGCGCGTACTGCTTCTCGCGCGGATACAGGCCCGGCGCGACGAAGGCCCAGACCTGGTACAGGATCCACGGCATCGCCAGGAAGATCGCCATGACCAGGCAGAGCTTCAGTGGCGTCAGGAACGGCGAGATCACGTCGATCGCGATCATGCTGCTCGATGCCGGCATGTGCGCGATCAGCGGCTGCGCGAACTGGCTGTAGACGCCGTTGGCAAACGGCAGCAGGCAGAGCAGCACGGCGAAGACGCCGGCCACCATGCGCAGCAGCCGGTCCCGCAGTTCGAGCAGATGCGTCAGGATCGGCTGTTCGCTGTCGTGGATCTGCTGGCTCACGGTTCAGTCTCGGTGCGCGGCGGCGGCCGGGGCGGGTGATGCCGGCGTTGCGGCGGGGGCGGCGGGGGGGGAGCTGGCGGCCGGCAGCGGTGCGGCGGTTTCGACCGGTGGCGCGAGCGGCTCCGGCGTGGCGGCCGTGCGCGGGTCGGCGCTCTGCACGCTGGAGCGCAGTTCGCTTTCCAGCGTGCGGATCTGGTCGTGCAGCTGGCGGAACTGCTCGGCCGTGTCGTGCTCGGCGATCGTGCGCTTCATCTCCTCGATCTGCAGTTCGCGCTCGACCTCGGAGCGCACGGTCGAGACGATCTGCCGCGCCCGCCCGACCCAGCGCCCGACCGTGCGCGCGACGCCGGGCAGCCGTTCGGGGCCGATCACGACCAGCGCGACGACGCCGATCAGCACCAGCTCCCAGAAGCCGATTTCGAACATCGTGCGGCTGCCGGCTCAGACCTTCGGCGGCTCGCGGTCGTGCTCGCGGGTCGCCTGACCCTCGATCACGCGACCGTGCTCGATGCTGCCGGCCGGCTTCGGCGGCTCGGCCGGCTGCGCCGGGGTTTCCGGCTTGTTGTCGTTCTCGGCCATCGCGTCCTTGAAGCCCTTGACGGCGGCGCCGAGGTCGGAGCCGACGTTGCGCAGCTTCTTGGCGCCGAACACGACCAGCACGATCAGCAGCACGATCAGCCAGTGCCAGATGCTTCCGAAACCCATGGGGGCAGTCCTCTCTTCTCTCTTTCAGTGGCCGGCGCCGCGGGATGCGGGCGCCGGGGCGGGCGCGCGGGCCGGAGCGGGGGTGTCAGTCCGGCGTACGCGCGGCCTTCTCGGCCAGTCCCGACAGGCCGAAGCGCCGGTCGAGTTCGGCGAGCACGGCCTCGGGACCGAGGTTCTGGTGCGCGAGCAGCACCAGCGTGTGGAACCAGAGGTCGGCAATCTCGTAGACCAGATGCTGCGCATCCCCGTCCTTGGCGGCGAGCACGGTCTCGGTGGCTTCCTCGCCGATCTTCTTGAGGATCGCGTCGAGCCCCTTGCCGTAGAGCTTCGCGACGTAGGAGCTGGCCGGATCGGCGCCCCTGCGGCTTTCGAGCACGGCGGCGAGGCGCGCGAGCACGTCGTCGGCGCGCAGCAGGGCGCCGGCGGGGGAGCTGGTCATGAGCGGTAGATCTCGTCGGGGCGCTTCAGGACCGCTTCGACCGCGGTCCAGTCGCCATTGGCATCGAGCGCCTGGAAGAAGCAGTGATGACGGCCGGTGTGGCAGGCGATGCCGCCGACCTGCTCGACTTCGAGCAGCAGCACGTCGGCGTCGCAGTCGAGGCGCAGGTCGCGGACCTTCTGCACGTGCCCGGATTCCTCGCCCTTGTGCCAGAGCCGGCCGCGCGAGCGCGACCAGTACACGGCCTCGCCGGTGGCGACGGTGCGCGCGAGCGCCTCGCGGTTCATCCACGCGAACATCAGCACGCGGCCGCTGCCGGCTTCCTGGGCGATGACCGGCACCAGGCCGTCGGCGGTCCAGCGGATCGCATCGAGGGCGGCGGTCGAGATCGTGGCCGGGGCGCTCACAGCCGCACCTCGATGCCGCGCGCGGCCATGTGGCGCTTGGCCTCGCCGATCGTGTATTCGCCGAAGTGGAAGATGCTGGCGGCGAGCACGGCATCGGCGCCGGCGAGCTGCACGCCGTCGGCGAGATGATCGAGGTTGCCGACGCCGCCCGAGGCGATCACCGGCACCGGCACCGCCTCGGTGATGGCGCGCGTCAGTTCGAGGTCGAAGCCGATCTTCGTGCCGTCGCGGTCCATGCTGGTCAGCAGCAGTTCGCCGGCACCGAAGGCGGCCATGCGCTGCGCCCATTCGATGGCGTCGAGGCCGGTGCGCCGGCGTCCGCCGTGCGTGAAGACTTCCCAGCGCAGCGGCTCGCCGGCGGCGCTGGTGCGCTTGGCGTCGATCGCGACGACGATGCACTGGTTGCCGAAGTAGTCGGCGGCCTCGCGCACCAGTTCGGGCCGGCTGACCGCGGCGGTGTTGATCGAGACCTTGTCGGCGCCGGCGTTGAGCATGCGCCGCACGTCGGCGACCGAGCGGATGCCGCCGCCGACGGTCAGCGGGATGAACACCTGGCCGGCGACCTGCTCGACGACGTGGACCATGGTCGCGCGGTCATCGGAACTGGCGGTGATGTCGAGGAAGGTGATCTCGTCGGCGCCCTCGGCGTCGTAGCGGCGCGCGATCTCGACCGGATCGCCGGCATCGCGGATCTCGACGAAGTTGACTCCCTTGACGACGCGTCCGGCGTCCACGTCGAGGCAGGGGATGATGCGTTTGGCGAGGCCCATTTCAGGTCTTCCGTTGGTCCACGTAGCGCTGCGCCTCGGCGAGATCGAGCGTGCCCTCGTACAGCGCGCGCCCGAGGATGGTGCCGGCGACGCCTTCGCCTTCGACCGCGCACAGGGCCTTGATGTCATCGAGATTGGTGACGCCGCCCGAGGCGATGACCGGGATCGACACGGCCTGCGCGAGGCGCACGGTGGCCTCGACGTTGACGCCCTGCATCATGCCGTCGCGGCCGATGTCGGTGTAGACGATGGCCTCGACGCCATCGCGCTCGAAGCGCTGCGCGATGTCGATCACGTCGTGCTTCGAGAGCTTCGACCAGCCATCGACGGCAACCTTGCCGTCGCGGGCATCGAGTCCGACGATCACGTGCCCCGGAAAGGTCATGCACAGGTCCGACACGAAGTGCGGCTCCTGCACGGCCTTGGTGCCGATGATCACGTAGCGCACGCCGGCGTTGAGGTAGGTCTCGACGGTTTCCTCGCTGCGGATGCCGCCGCCGACCTGGATCGGCAGGTCCGGAAAGGCATCGGCGATGCGGCGCACGACCTCGGCGTTCTGCGGCCGGCCGGCGAAGGCGCCGTTGAGGTCGACGAGGTGCAGGCGCTGCGCGCCGGCCTGCACCCAGCGCCCGGCCATCGCCACCGGATCGTCGGAGAACACGGTGGAGTCCTCCATCCGTCCCTGGCGCAGGCGGACGCACTTGCCGTCTTTCAGATCGATGGCCGGTATCAGCAACATGGGCGAGGTCCTCTGTCCCCGGGGGTGCTAGCGAGCGGTGGAAGTCGTCAGGCCGTCCGGTCGGGGTCCCAGGCGGCGAAGTTGGCGAGCAGCTGCAGTCCGGCGGCCGCGCTTTTCTCGGGATGGAACTGCACGGCGAACACGTTGGCGCGGGCCAGGGCCGTGGCGAAGCGGATGCCGTATTCGGTCTCGCCGGCGACCAGGGCCGGATCGGCCGGGGCGAGGTGGTAGCTGTGCACGAAATAGAAGCGGGCGCCGTCCTCGATGCCGGCCCAGAGCGCGTGCGGGCGTATCTGCTGCACGCAGCTCCAGCCCATGTGCGGAATCTTCAGCCGCAGGCCGTGCGCATCCCGCAGCCCTTCCGGGAAGCGGTGCACGTCGCCTGCGAACACGTCGAGGGCGGCGATGCCGCCGTTCTCGTCGCTGTGCGACATCAGCGCCTGCGGCCCGAGGCACATGCCGAGGAAGGGTTTCTCGCGGGCGGCGCGGCGCACGGTTTCGACCAGGTCGAGCCGGGCGAGCTCCTGCATGCAGTGGCCGATCGCGCCCTGACCCGGGAAGACGACGCGGTCGGCCTCCAGGATGTCGGTGGCGCGCTGCGTGACGCGCACGCGTGCAAGCGGCGCAACGTGTTCGAGGGCCTTGGCAACCGAGTGCAGGTTGCCCATTCCGTAGTCGATGACGGCGATGACGGCAGACATTCAGCGATTCCCGGCGACGGCGGTGGTCGGCGTCAGAGCGTGCCCTTGGTCGAGGGCATGATTCCCTGCATGCGCGGATCGGGTTCTGCGGCCATGCGCAGGGCCCGTCCGAACGCCTTGAACAGGGTTTCGGCGATGTGGTGGGCGTTGCGCCCGCGCAGGTTGTCGAGGTGCAGCGTCAGCTGGGCGTGGTTGACGAAGCCCTGGAAGAATTCGCGGATCAGGTCGACATCGAACTCGCCGATGCGCGCCCGCGGGTACTCGACGAAGTATTCGAGCCCGGGCCGGCCGGAGAAATCGACGACGACGCGCGACAGCGCCTCGTCGAGCGGCACATAGGCGTGGCCGTAGCGGCGGATGCCGCGGCGGTCGCCGAGCGCATCGCGCAGGGCCTGACCGAAGGCGATGCCGACATCCTCGACCGTGTGGTGCGCGTCGATGTGCAGGTCGCCGCGGCAGCTGATGTCGAGGTCGATCAGGCCGTGGCGGGCGACCTGGTCGAGCATGTGTTCGAGAAACGGCACGCCGGTGTCGAAGCGGCCGTGGCCCTGGCCGTCGAGGTTGATCGCGACGCGGATCTGCGTTTCGAGCGTGTCGCGCCGGATCTCGGCAGTTCGTGCGGACATGTGCGGTGGGGTTCCCGGCTGGCGCATCTTGCAAATCGTTAGCATATACGGGTGTGCCGGCCACTGGAAACGCTGCGGACATGCGCATTTGCGCCTCCGGTGGTTTCGTTGCGTCAGGTCAATGAATCTGGTGCAATGAAGTGTCAACGCCTCGTGCCGGTATGCCGCCGATGAACGACTGTTCCCCGAAGCCGCTCGATCTCGCCATGCTGCGCCTGGGCTGCCAGAACTGCAGTCTCCATGAGCTGTGCCTGCCGGTCGGCATCGGCCTCGACGATGTCGGCCGCCTCGACCAGATCATCAAGCGCAAGCGCCCGCTGGCGCGCGCCGACCACATCTTCCGGCTCGGCGACGAGTTCCGCTCGGTCTACGCGATCCGCGCCGGCTCGGTGAAGACCTACACGATGACCGAGACCGGCGGCGAGCAGATCATCGGCTTCTACCTGCCCGGCGAGATCATCGGCCTCGACGCCATCCACAATGGCGCGCATCCGTCGAGCGCCCGCACGCTCGAAACCACCAGCATCTGCGAAATCCCGTTCGCGCAGCTCGAAGACCTCGCGGTCGCGATCCCCTCGCTCGGGCGCCAGCTCGTGCGCATCATGAGCCGCGAGATCCACTCCGACGACGAACTGCTGACCCTGCTCGGCAAGAAGTCGGCCGAGGAGCGCCTCGCCTCGCTGCTGATGAGCCTGTCGCTGCGCCTGCAGCAGCGCGGCTTCTCGGCACGCGAGTTCCACCTGTC
>JAFEGB010000087.1 GCA_018240295.1 Pseudomonadota bacterium | reverse complement strand
TCGAGGCGCAGGAAGGCGTCGAACTGCAGCGCCAGCGCCGCGGCCAGCGACGGCTGGCGACGCTCCTTGACGATGCGGATGTTGGTCAGCTCGTAGGGCAGCAGCGTCGGGGCGCAGAGCGGTGCCTCGCCGATGCGGGCGAGCGTCGGTTCATACCCGGCTTCGAGGAACAGGACCGCGGCCAGCGCGCCGGCATCAACGACGATCATCGCGATCGCGGGCGTCGCGGATCAGTCCCGCGGACTCGGCGGGCGAGCCGCTGAGGCCGAGGCGCTGTCCCTGCGTGACCAGATCCTGCAGCGTGCGCCGCGATTCGGCGCGGACCGCGGTCTCGACGATGTCGAGCAGTTCGGCCTGCAGCGTGCGACGGTTGCCGGCGGCACGCGCGCGCAGCCGGCGGGCCAGTTCGTCCGGAACGTCGGGAATCATCAGCGTCACGCTCATGGCCGTCGCTTCCTCGCTCGTCGCATGCGCCGGCCGGACCCGCGAAGGTCCGGCCGGCCGGTTATCGCCTCCGTGCCCCGGCCCCGGTCAGTACCGGTAGTGCTCCGGCTTGTACGGGCCTTCCTTCGGCACGCCGATGTAGGTGGCCTGCACCTCGGACAGTTCGGTCAGCCGCGCCCCGATGCGATCGAGGTGCAGGCGGGCGACCTTCTCGTCGAGGTGCTTCGGCAGCACGTAGACCTGCCGCTCGTACTTCGCAGCGTGGTTGAACAGCTCGATCTGCGCCAGCGTCTGGTTCGTGAAGCTGTTCGACATCACGAAGCTCGGGTGGCCGGTGGCGCAGCCGAGGTTCACGAGCCGGCCCTCGGCGAGCAGGATGATGCGCTTGCCGTCCGGGAA
Organism: Pseudomonadota bacterium; assembly: GCA_018240295.1. Lineage (GTDB taxonomy): Bacteria > Pseudomonadota > Gammaproteobacteria > Competibacterales > Competibacteraceae > Plasticicumulans. The sequence continues at coordinate 8,957 of JAFEGB010000087.1, read as the reverse complement.
GATGATGTGATCGACCTGCGGCTTGATGTTCTCCCAGCGGTACTGCTTCAGGCTCGCGACCTCGATCTCGGAATCGAAGTGGCCGATGTTGCAGACGATGGCGTTGTTGCGCATGCGCTGCATGTGCGCGTGCGTGATCACGCCGACGTTGCCGGTCGTGGTCACGAAGATGTCGCCCTGATCGGCGACCTCGTCCATGCGCACGACGCGATAGCCTTCCATCGCCGCCTGCAGCGCGCAGATCGGGTCGATCTCGGTGACCCAGACGGTCGCGCCGAGGCCGCGCAGCGACTGCGCGCAGCCCTTGCCGACATCGCCGTAGCCGAGCACGACCGCGATCTTGCCGGCGATCATCACGTCGGTCGCACGCTTGATGCCGTCGACCAGCGATTCGCGGCAGCCGTAGAGGTTGTCGAACTTGGACTTGGTGACCGAATCGTTGACGTTGATCGCCGGGAACGGCAGCCGGCCTTCCTTCTGCAGCTGGTACAGGCGGTGCACGCCGGTGGTGGTCTCCTCGGTGACGCCCTTGATGCAGGCGAGCCGCGTCGAATACCACTTCGGATCACGCGCCAGCGTGCGCTCGATCGACGCGAACAGCGCGATCTCCTCCTCGCAGGTCGGCTTCGCCAGCACCGAGCGGTCGGACTCGGCGCGCGTGCCGAGCATCAGCAGCAGCGTCGCGTCACCGCCGTCGTCGAGGATCATGTTCGAGTAGCCGCCGTCGGCCCACTCGAAGATGCGGTGCGAGTAGTCCCAGTAATCGTCCAGCGATTCGCCCTTGTACGCGAACACCGGAATGCCGGCCGCGGCGATCGCGGCGGCGGCATGGTCCTGGGTCGAGAAGATGTTGCACGAGGCCCAGCGCACCTCGGCACCGAGCGCGACCAGCGTCTCGATCAGCACGGCGGTCTGGATCGTCATGTGCAGCGAGCCGGTGATGCGCGCGCCCCTGAGCGGCTGGCTCGTCGCGTACTCGGCGCGCACGGCCATCAGGCCGGGCATCTCGGTTTCGGCGATCGCGATTTCCTTGCGTCCCCAGCCGGCGAGCGACAGGTCGGCGACGTGGAAATCGGAGAAGGAGGACTGTTCGGTCTGGACCACAGCGTTCATGGAGAGGGCTCCTGTCGATGTGGCCGGGGGAGATGTCGTCGGCTCACCCGGGACATCCCGTGCCCGGCACGGGGTCAGGTGAGCGCCGTTGGGAAACGGTGACCGAGCCTGGCGGGTGGGTGTTTCCCCGTTGCAGCGCTCCTCGGGCAGGGCGCGAATCATACGGAGCACGGCCGTTGCCGCCAAGCCGGCACGTGGGTGCAGGCCCGCGTCCGGACGCGTGTATTTCAATTTCTTTACAGGGTTTTGCCGCTTCGGGCAGCGCAACCGTCGCCGGGTCCGTGGGCGGCGGGCCGTCCGGCCCCTGACTGTGCTGCCTGTGGCTGCCGTACACAGCCATACAGACGCGTGATGTCCGGTTTTTTTACATCCATGAAACCAGTGTCGCAGTGCGTTTGTTCGATGCAGTTGATCTGATTGATTTTTATCGGTGTGGCGTAGCCAATGCATTGTCAGGACTGACCACCGGGAAACAACCGGGGCATTCCGGGCTGCCGTTCACGGCTGCAGTCCGGCCTACCACAGAGGTGATACGTCGATCTGTCCGTGTCAGTTTGATCGGGCAGGCCGGGGGAGAAGAAGATGTCAATGCAGACAAGGCTGGGGCCGCCCGCGCTGGCCCTGACGGGCGCGTTCTGGCTGGCCGCTCCGGCGATGGCGGTGCCGCTGGTGATCGATCCCGGGTTCGACCTGTTCGCAACCGATGCCGCCGGCACGTTCGCGACCCTGCCCGGCATCGGGCCGGTGCAGCTCGAAGGTCTGCCCTTCGATACCGGGGCCGGTGACCGCGGCAACGTCGACACCATCCTGCTGCGCCGGGGACCGGCGCTGACGCTCAACGGCATCGGCGACTCGGGCAGCATGCCGCTCGAACTCGTCGCACTGTCGCTGCGCAGCGTTGCGCCGGTGCAGATCAGCCCCGGCGTGTTCGCCGATGTCCATGTGAACGTCAACAAGCCGATCGAGGACATCGGCGCTCCCGGTGGCAACGACGACGGTGCCTGCGATCCCGGCGAGTCCTGCACGGCCGCGAACCCCGAGCGCCCGCTCGATGCGCTGCCGGCCTCGACCGGCGCGCTGACGATCACGCGCACCGGCGAGAACGGCGGCACCTTCGATTCGTTCTTCGACGTGTTCGCCGAGATCACGCTGACGCTGCCCGGCACGGACACCGTGATCGGCAGCAGCACCTTCCAGGACACCTTCGTGCAGCAGTCCGGCCTCTGGAGCAGCACGCCGGGTGTCGGCGATGCCCATACGGCCCAGCTCCCCGCCGGGGGTTTCCTGCCGGGTGTGGTCGCCGAACTGGCCCTGCTCGCCAGTCACCGGGCGGGTCCGGCCATCGTCCCGGAGCCGGCGACCCTGGCGCTGTTCGGACTCGGTGCCCTCTGGCTGAGCCGGCGCCGACCGGGCTGAAGCACCGCTGCGGTGCCCTCTCCGGGGGCTTGATCCAGCGCGCCCTGCGCTGCCGACATCGGGAGAAGCGCAATGAACAGGTTGTCGATCTGGCTGTGTCGACTGGCCGGTCTGCCGCTGCTGTGGCTGACCCTGGCGGTTCCCGCCCACGCCGTCCCGCTCGCGAACGGGCTGGACGGGTTCAGGACCACCCCGGGGTCCTCGTTCACGCTGCCGGCGGCGCTGCCGGCCGGCTTTTTCGGCAGCAAGAACGGCACCGATTCGGAGCTGATCGCTGCCGGTACTGTGATCGCCGTCGAAGGCAACATCGCGCTGCCGTTCGCAACCGCGAAGAAGTTCCTGGTCGGCCCCGGCTGCCATACCGGCTCGACGAACCACCACTGCTACGAGATGCCGGTCATCGAGCTGTTCGACACGGTCGTGCGCCGCACCACCGATGCCGAACTGACCCCCGGCGGCGGGCCGGTCGCCATCGGCGTGATGCTCGAATACCTGTCGCTGAGATCGAGCAGCCCGCTCGAAGTCCACTACGGGTCCGAACCGTCGAGCTTCTTCGACATCTTCGTCGAACTCGACGGCCCGCAGACCGCCGGCAGCATCAGCATCCACGACTTCCAGAGCGACAACACCGGCCTGATGGATACCGTGCTGCCGGTGACCTACAGCGTGACCTTCGCCGAGGTGGGCGGTGGCCTGCAGACCACGATCAACGGCCTGCAGGACGTGATGCAGTCGCAGAACAACAGCATCTTCGTCGTGCCGGAACCGGGAACGCTCTGGCTGCTCGGCGCCGCGGCCGTCGCGGGCCTGCGCCGTCGCCGCCGGATACCCGACCGCACCCGGGCCTGAACGGCGCCGTGTGATCCCCTCCCTGCGCCGCGTCCCGATGCGGGCCGGCGCACCGGCTTCCCCGAAGCCTTTCCCTTTTCCGGAGGCCGCCATGGCCCGATCCGCCGGACCTGCCTGCGCGCTGCTCGGCATCGGCCGCGAAGCAGCGAGCTTCGAGCGGCGCGGTTTCCTGCCGGCGCCTCCGGCCGTGCAGCAGCGGCTCGAAGGCATCGGCCGGACCTTCATCGACGGATACCGGGCCGCCCTGTCCGCTGGCTCGGCCGAAGCGCTCGCCGCGCAACTCGATGCGGAAATCCCGCTGGCCGGGCGCGGCTTTGCCTACGAGGGCGCCGGCATGGGGCTCGCGCTGCTCGATCTGCTGATGCCGTGGACGGCGTCGCGGCTGCAGGCCTTCCTCGCCGGGCCGGCGCTTGCGCATTGCTACATCGTCCACGTCGGCGCCGGCTGGGCGCTGGCGCGGCTGCCCTGGGGCGAGGGCTACCGGCGGCGGCTCGATCCGCTGCTCGGCTGGCTGGCCTACGACGGCTGGGGCTTTCACCGCGGCTACTTCGGCGGCGGACGCATTCCGGCGGCGTATCCGGCGCGGCTCGGGATGGCAGCCCGCCGGGTCCACGACCAGGGGCTCGGCCGCAGCCTGTGGTTCGTCTGCGGGGCTGACCCCTGGCGCGTGGCCATGGCCGTTGCCGGGCTGGACGCCGGCCGGCATGCCGATCTGTGGGCCGGCGTCGGGCTGGCCGCGACCTATGCCGGCGGCGCCGGCGACGCAGCCTTGGCCGAGTTGCGCCGGCTGGCCGGTGCGCACGCCGGCTGGCTCGCGCAGGGCGCAGCGTTCGCGGCCAAGGCCCGGCTGCACGCCGGCAACCCGACAGCGGACACCGAACGCGGCTGTCGCGCGCTGTGCGGCTGCGATGCCGTCACCGCGGCGGCGGCCACCGACCGCGCGCTGCAGGCGCTGCCGGCCGATGGCCCCGAGCCGGCCTATGCGCTCTGGCGCCACCGCATCCACGCGCTGCTGCGCCCGCGCAGCGAGGAGCCCGTCCCATGCTGAAATCTTCCACGGCCCTCGGGCGCCTGCTGCATTCGCCGCCGCGCTGGCTCAGCCGGGCGCTCGCCCTGCTGGCGATCCTGGCGCTGTACGGGCTGGCCCGGCTGCCGGAGCCGTCCGCCGACGAGCGCGCCGCGCTCGCCGCCGCCTTCCGCTTCGTGCAGGGCCCGCTCGAAGGCGTGCCCGGGCCGATGCGCGGCGTGCGCGAAGTCAGTCCGGCGTTCGCCGGCATTTCCGCGTGGATCTCCTCGGTCGGCGCCGGCGTCGCGCTCGCCGATTTCGACGGCGACGGCCTCGCCAACGATGCCTGTCTGGTCGATCCGCGCACCGATCTCGTCTCGGTGCTGCCGGTGCCGGGGCTGGTGGCACCAGGCAGCACTGCGCGCTTCGCGACCGTGGCGCTCGATCCGCGCCCGCTGCCGTACGACCGGACCATGGCGCCGATGGGCTGCCTGCCCGGCGACTTCGACGGCGACGGGCGCATGGATGCGCTCGTCTACTACTGGGGGCGCACGCCGCTGATCTTCCTCGGCGACGGCCGCGGCGGTTTCCGGCCGCTCGAACTCGCCGCACAGCCGGCGCGCTGGTACACGAACAGCGCGACGCTGGCCGACCTCGACGGCGACGGCCGCCCGGATCTCGTCATCGCCAACTACTTCCCGGACGGCTCGCGCCTGCTCGACCCGGCCAGCCGCGCGCCCGAAACGATGCAGCACTCGATGTCGCGCGCCTTCAACGGCGGGCCGGCGCATTTCTTCCTGGAGGCCGGCAGTCACGCGGGCCGGCCGGCCTTCACCGAGGTCAGCGTCGATCTGCCGGCCGACGTGCGCGGCGGCTGGACGCTCGCGCTCGGCGCGGCCGATCTCGATGGCGACCTGCTGCCGGAGCTGTACTTCGCCAACGACTTCGGGCCCGACCGCCTGCTGCACAACCGCTCGACGCCCGGGGCGCTGCGCTTCGTGCCGCTCGAAGGCCGGCGCGGCCTGTTCGACCCGGCCTCGAAGGTGCTCGGGCGCGATTCGTTCAAGGGCATGGGCATCGACTTCGCCGACCTCGACGGCAGCGGCCGGCTCGGCATGTTCGTCAGCAACATCGCCGCCGAGCACGCGCTGCAGGAGAGCCACTTCGCGTTCCTGCCGGGCGGCCCGGCCGGGCTGATGCAGCAGGGCATCGCGCCGTACACGGATCAGAGCGAGGCGCTCGGCCTGTCGCGCAGCGACTGGGGCTGGGACCTGAAGCTCGCCGACTTCGCCAACGACGGCCGGCTCGAACTGGTGCAGGCGACCGGCTTCGTGCGCGGCAGCGTCAACCGCTGGCCCGAATTGCAGGAACTGGCGATGGCCAACGACGAACTGCTGCCCGATCCGCGCATCTGGGCCGACTTCCGGCCCGGCGCCGACCTGAGCGGCAATGCGCACCCGCCGTTCTTCGTGCGCGGGGCCGATGGCCGTTACGTCGATCTCGCCGCCGACATCGGGCTCGGCCGGCCGATGATCAGCCGCGGCCTCGCGATCGCCGATGTCGATGGCGACGGCGACCTCGATCTCGCGATCGCCAACCAGTGGGAGCCGTCGCTGTTCCTGCGCAACGACTGCCCGCGCTGCGGCCGCTCGCTGGAACTCGTGCTGCGCGTGCCGCTCGCCGATGGCGCAAGCCGCCCGGCGATCGGCGCCGAGGCGCGCGTGCGCCTGCCCGATGGCCGCGTGCGCGTCGCGCAGGTCGATGGCGGCAACGGCCACTCGGGCCGGCGCGCGCCGGAGCTGCACTTCGGGCTCGGGGATTCGGAGGCCCCGGTGCCGGTGACGCTGCGCTGGCGCGCCGCCGACGGTCAGGTCCACGTCGAGGAACGCAGGCTGGCACCGGGCCGCCACGTGCTGCTGCTCGATGCCGCGGCCCCGGGAGGTGCGTGATGGCCGGACCCGACCTGCGACTCGCGGCACTGCGCCGCTTCGCGACCGCGATCACGGTGCTGAATGTCGCCGGCTACACGCTGCTCGGTTTCGAGCCGGCCTGGGCGCATCCGCTGGTGGCGCTCGTGACCGCATACGCGCTCGAACTCCTGCTCGAAACCCTGGAGGCGCGCAGCCGCGGCCTGCGCCCGCGCTTCCTCGGCGGCGGCTTCGGCGGCTTCGTCGATTTCCTGCTGCCGGCGCACATCACCGGGCTGGCCGTGTCGATGCTGATCTACACCAACGCCCGGCTCGCGCCGGTGGCCTTCGCGGTCGCGGTCGGCATCGGCTCGAAGTACCTGCTGCGCGTGCCGGTCGGGCCGGGCGGCGCGACGCGCCACTTCCTGAACCCGTCGAACACCGGCATCGCCGTGACGCTGCTGCTGTTCCCGTGGATCGCGATCACGCCGCCGTACCAGTTCGCCGAGAACCTCTCCGGGGCCGGCGACTGGCTGCTGCCCTGCGTGTTCATCGGCCTCGGCAGCTTCCTGAACGCCAGGCTCACGAAGAAGCTGCCGCTGATCCTCGGCTGGCTCGGCGGTTTCGCGCTGCAGGCGGGCCTGCGCGCGTGGCTGTTCGATACGCCGCTCGCGGCCGGGCTCGCGCCGATGACCGGCATCGCCTTCCTGCTGTTCACGTTCTACATGGTCACCGACCCGGCGACGACGCCGGTCGCACCGCGCGCGCAGTTCGCCTTCGGCGCCGGCGTCGCGGCCGCCTACGGCGTGCTGATGGCGCTGCACGTGGTGTTCGGGCTGTTCTTCGCGCTGTTCGCGGTCTGCTCGATCCGTGGCGCCTGGCTGTACGCGCAGCACCTGCGCCTGAGCCGGCGGGTCGCGTCGCCGGCCGGCGTGCTCGGCAAGCCGGAGACCGCACCATGAACGCGCCGCTCGCGCCGGCGATCGCCATCGTCGGTCTCGCCTGCCGCTATGCGGACGCCGGCACGCCGCAGGCGCTCTGGCAGATGGCGCTCGCGCAGCGCCGGGCCTTCCGGCGGCTGCCGCGCGAGCGCCTGAACCTCGCCGACTACGCCGAAGCCGTGGCCGGGGCCGACGGCACGCATGCCTCGGAGGCCGCCGTGCTGCACGGCTGGCACTTCGACCGCGAGCGCTTCCGCATCCCGGCCGCGACCGTGCGCGCGAGCGACCCGGCGCACTGGCTGGCGCTCGAAGTCGCCGCCGATGCGCTCGCCGATGCCGGCTTCGGCGACGGCGCCGGGCTGCCGCGCCTGACGACCGGCGTCGTGATCGGCAACACGCTGACCGGCGAGGTCTCGCGCGCCGCCAGCCTGCGCCTGCGCTGGCCGTACGCGCGGCGCACGGTCGCCGCCCGGCTCGCGGCCGAAGGCTGGCCGGCGGCGCGGCAGCGGGAATTCCTCGCCGGACTCGAAGCGTGCTGGAAGGCGCCGTTCCCGGTGCCCGATGCCGACACGCTGGCCGGCGGCCTCGCGAACACGATCGCCGGGCGCATCTGCAACCACTACGACCTCGGCGGCGGCGGCTGGAGCGTCGATGGCGCCTGCGCGTCCTCGCTGCTCGCGATCGCGCAGGCCTGCAGCGCGCTCGCCGCCGGCGATCTCGATGTCGCCATCGCCGGCGGTGTGGATCTCAGCCTCGATCCGTTCGAGCTGGTCGGCTTCGCGCGCGTCGGGGCGCTGGCGCGCGAGGACATGCGCGTGTTCGATGCCGCCGGCACCGGCTTCTGGCCCGGCGAGGGCTGCGGACTGGCGCTGCTGATGCGCGCAGCCGATGCGCGGGCGCAGGGCCTGCGGCCGTACGCGCTGATCCGCGGCTGGGCCGTGGCCTCGGACGGCAGCGGCGGGCTGACGCGGCCCGAGGTGGCCGGCCAGCGCCGTGCGATCGAGCGCGCCTGGCAGCGCGCCGGCCGCTCCCCGGCCGACGCGGCGCTGTTCGAATGCCACGGCACCGGCACCGCGGTCGGCGATCCGGTCGAGCTGCAGGCACTGGCCGCGGCGCGCGGCGCCGTGACCGGCATGGCGGCCGCGGTCGGCTCGATCAAGGCCAACATCGGCCACACCAAGGCCGCGGCCGGTGCGGCCGGGCTGATCAAGACCGCGCTGGCGCTGCGCGAAGGCGTGCTGCCGCCGACCACCGGCTGTCGCACGCCGCATCCGCTGTTCGCCGGCGCGGCGAGCGGACTGCGCGTGCTCGCCGACGGCGAGCCCTGGCCCGACGGGGCCGCGCGGCTCGCCGGCGTCAGCGGTTTCGGCTTCGGCGGCATCGACGTGCATCTGGCGCTGTCCGCGGCCGACGAGGCACCGGCGGCGGCCGCGACGCTGAGCGAGACCCAGCGCCGCTGGCTGCGCAGCGCCCAGGACACCGAACTGCTGCTGCTCGCCGCACCCGACGCCGCGGCCCTCGATGCGCGGCTCGCCTCGCTGGCGGCCTGCGCGGCGCAGCTGTCGCGCGCCGAGCTGGTCGACCTCGCCTGCACGCTGTCGGCGCAGGCCGATGCGCGGCTGCCGGCCCGCGCGGCGCTGCTCGCTTCGACCCCGGCCGCGCTCGTCGCCGGCCTTGCGCGCCTGCAGGCCGCCCGCGCGCGCGGCGAGACGGCGCTGTCCGACC
>JAFEGB010000086.1 GCA_018240295.1 Pseudomonadota bacterium | reverse complement strand
TCATCGCGCAGCGTCTGGCGCGTCGCCTGTGCCCGAACTGCAAGACCGAACAGCGCGGCATCCCGCACGAGGAACTGCTGAACCTGGGCTTCAAGGCCGATGAACTCGACACCCTGACCATCTACCGGCCGGTCGGCTGTGATCAGTGCACGAACGGCTACAAGGGCCGCGTCGGCATCTATCAGGTCATGCCGATTTCCGAGGAAATGGGCCGGATCATGATGAGCAACGGCAACTCGATCCAGATCGCGGATCAGGCCAGACGCGAAGGCATCCGCGACCTGCGTGACTCCGGACTGCTGAAAATCCGTCAGGGTGTGACCAGCCTGGACGAAGTCAACCGCGTCACCAAGGACTAACGAACCGTGGCCAGAACCCCCGTCAAGGCAGCCTCCGTGCAGGAACTGACGTTCCTCTGGGAAGGGGTCGACAAGCGCGGCAAGCGCGTGAAAGGCGAGCTGAACGCCCCCAGCGACGCAATCGTCAAGGGCGAACTGCGCAAGCAGGGCATCGTCGTCGGCAAGGTCAAGAAAAAGCCGAAACCGCTGCTCGGTAACTTCGGCCAGAAGATCACTTCACGGGACCGGATGCTGTTCACGCGCCAGCTGGCAACGATGCTCAATTCCGGCGTGCCGGTCGTGCAATCGCTCGACATGCTGGTTTCAGGCACCAAGAACCTGAAGTTCAAGGAGCTGATCCGTGAAGTAAAAACCGATGTCGAAAGCGGCCTGCCGCTCGCGACTGCGCTCGGCAAGCATCCGCTGCATTTCGACAACCTTTACTGCAACCTCGTCAATGCCGGCGAGGAAGCCGGTGTACTCGACGGCATCCTGAACAAGATCGCGATCTATCAGGAAAAATCCGAAAGCATCAAGGCCAAGGTCAAGAAAGCCCTGCTGTACCCGACGATCGTGCTGGTCGTGGCCTTCATCGTCACGGCCTTCATCATGATCTTCGTGATTCCGCAATTCGAATCCCTGTTCAAGGGCTTCGGTGCCGACCTGCCTGCGTTCACACGTCTTGTCGTCGACATCTCCCAGTTTTTCCAGGAATGGTGGTGGGCGATCTTCGGCAGCATCATCGGCACGTTCGTCGGCCTGATCGAGTACCACAAGCGCTCGCGTGCCTTCCGGGAACTTCTGGATCGGGTATCGCTGAAACTGCCCATCCTCGGCGACATCTTCTCGCTGTCTGCCAATGCCCGCTTCGCGCGCACGCTGGCGACGATGTTCGGTGGCGGTGTGCCGCTGGTCGAGGCCATGCGCTCCGTCGCCGGCGCAACCGGCAACATCGTTTACGAGCGTGCCGTGCTGGAAATGCGCGATGCCGTGTCTTCCGGCCAGCAATTGAACTTTTCCATGCGCCAGACGACGCTGTTTCCGGACATGGTCGTCCAGATGGTCGCCATCGGCGAGGAGGCAGGCTCACTCTCCGACATGCTGACCAAGGTTGCTGACTTCTACGAGGAAGAACTGGACAACAAGATCGGCATGCTGACGACGCTGATCGAGCCGCTGGTCATGGCACTGCTGGCCGGCATCGTCGGCAGTCTGGTCATCGCCATGTACCTGCCGATCTTCAAGATGGGCTCGGTGGTCTGATGCCGCGACGATGAGCGAACTGTCCCTGCTCCTGTCCACGCAGCCCGTGCTGCTGTACACCCTGGTGGCACTGCTCGGCCTGATCGTCGGCAGCTTCCTGAACGTCGTGATCCACCGGCTGCCGCTCATGCTCGAACGCGCGTGGGCTGCCGAATGTGCCGAACTGCGCGGCGAGCCCCCGGCCGCGCAGGAGCGCTTCGACCTGCTGTGGCCGCCCTCGCACTGCCCCGCCTGCGAACGCCCGGTGCGCCCGCTCGAAAACCTGCCGGTGCTCGGCTGGCTGTGGCTGCGCGGACGCTGCGCCGGCTGCGGCACGCCGATCCCGCTGCGCTATCCGCTGATCGAGGCCGGTTGCGGGCTGCTGTCGCTCGTCGTGGTCTGGCGCTTCGGCTGGTCGCTGCAGACGCCGGCCGCGCTGGCGCTGACCTGGCTGCTGCTGGCGCTGGCGGTGATCGACCTGCGCACCTTCCTGCTGCCCGATGCACTGACGCTGCCCGGACTGTGGGCCGGACTCGCGCTCGCGCTGGTGCCGGTGCTGGTGCCGCTGCGCGATGCGGTGATCGGGGCGATGGCCGGTTTTCTGGTGCTCTGGAGCGTCTATCACGTCTTCCGGCTGCTGACCGGACGCGAAGGCATGGGCCGCGGCGATTTCAAGCTGCTGGCGCTGCTCGGCGCCTGGCTCGGCTGGGCGCAGCTGCCGTTCGTGCTGCTGGCTTCGGCCGGCGTCGGGGCCGTCATCGGCATCCTGCTGCGCGTGGCGGGGCAACTTGATGCCGGCCGGCCGCTGCCGTTTGGCCCCTTCCTCGCGGCGGCTGGCTGGATCGCGCTGCTGTGGGGGCAGGAACTGACCACGGCCTACCTGCGGAGCGTCGGCCTGTGAACGCGCGTCAACCCTGGGTGCTCGGCCTGACCGGTGGCATCGGCAGCGGCAAGTCGGCCGCAGCCGCCGCGTTCACGCGGCTCGGCGTGCCGGTCATCGATACCGATCTGCTCGCGCGCGAGGTCGTCGCCAGAGGCAGCGACGGACTCGCCGAAATCGTCACCGCCTTCGGCCCCGGGCTGCTGACGGCCGACGGTGCGCTCGATCGTGCCGCGATGCGCCGGCTGGTGTTCGCCGATGCGGCCGCCCGCCAGCGGCTGGAAGCGATCACGCATCCGCGCATCCGCGCCCTGGCCGCCGAACGCGTCGCAGCGCTGGCCGGCAGCGGTGCGCCCTACTGCGTGCTGGTCGTGCCGCTGCTGCTCGAAAGCGGCGCCTACGGCACGCTGTGCTCGCGCGTGCTGGTCATCGACGTGCCGCCCGAAACCCAGCTCGAACGTGTGCTTGCGCGCGATGGCAGCGATGAATCCATGGCGCATGCGATCCTCGCCGCGCAGATGCCGCGCGCCGAGCGCCTGGCCGCCGCCGACGACGTGCTGGTCAACACCGGCACGCTCGAACAGCTGAACGAGGCGGTCACGGCCCTTGACCGGCGTTACCAGGCCCTGCACGCCGGCGCTTGACACCCCGCCCCGGCGCGCGCCGGTGACATCCGGCGTTTGCCGGCCCCGCCCGGCTTCGCGACAATACGGCCCCCTTCCGGAGCCGAGGTCACCCCGTGGACCGCTGCGTCTGGTACGAACAGCCGCTGAACGAGCGCATGCGCGTGCTGCTGCGGCTGGAATTCCTCTACGAGGGCGTGTTGCACGCCGCCGCCGGCTGGTCGGTCTGGGAGGCGCGGGGGGCGCTGGAAAGCCTGATCGAACTGCTCGGCCTGCTCGGGCGCGCCGAGGTGCGCGCCGAGCTGCTGAAGGAAGCCGACCGGCTGTGCCTGCAGCTCGATCGCCAGCGCGAGACAGCCGCCGATCCGGTCGCCGTCGATGCAAGCATCCGCGACCTTGCCGCCAGCGCCGATGCTGCGCGCCGCCTCGACGCGCTGCAGCTCGATGACATCCGCCGCAACGAATTCCTGAACGCGCTGCGCCAGCGCGCCAGCATCCCGGGCGGTGCGTGTTCGTTCGACCTGCCGGCGCTGCACCACTGGCTGAACCGCGATCCGGAAATCCGTGCCGATCAGCTCGACGGCTGGCTGACCCCGCTGCTGCCGGGGCGTGACGCCGCGGCAGCCGTGCTGCGCACGATCCGCGCCGCCGCCGAGGCCGATCCGCAGGTCGCGCAGTCCGGCTTCTACCAGCAGGGCCTCGATCCGGCGCTGCCGGCGCAGCTGGTGCGCGTCGGCGTCACCGTCGAATCCGGGGTGTTCCCGGAGATCAGCGGCGGCCGGCACCGCTTCACGATCCGCTTCCTGTGCCAGCCGAATCCGGTGCGCCGGCCGTTCCAGACCGACGAGGACACCGGCTTCCTGCTCGCCTGCTGCGTCGTCTGAGACTTGCCGCAGCAGGCGAGGCGCCGGATCAGAGCAGCACGCGCTCGATGCCGCCGCTGCGCGCGCGCTCGATGAAGCCCTGCTGCCAGTCGGCACCGAGCCGGCGGCTCGCGAGTTCGACGACGATGTAGTCGGTCGCAAGCCCCGTGTCATCGGCGTAGCGGCTCAGACCCTGCTGGCAGGCCGGGCACGAGGTCAGCAGCTTGACGTTGCCGTCGACCGCGCGCTCGGCCCCGCTCAGCTGCGCGATGCCCTTACGCAGTTCCTCTTCCTTGCGGAAGCGCACCTGT
>JAFEGB010000085.1 GCA_018240295.1 Pseudomonadota bacterium | reverse complement strand
CTGCTGGTGCCGGCGGGGGTCGGAACAGGGCCCCGGCGGGGAAGGGTGGAGGTCCGGGTGGTGGCCGTATCCTTGAACGAGCACATCGAGTTCAACGCCGTCAACCTCGCGCTCGATGCCGTGCAGCGCTTCCGCGGTCTGCCCGATGACTTCTACGGCGACTGGCTGCGCGTCGCCGCCGAGGAGGCCCGGCATTTCGAACTGCTGACGGCCCGGCTGCAGGCCATGGATTCGGCCTACGGCGAGCTGCCGGCGCACGACGGGCTCTGGGATGCCGCGCGGCGCACCGCGCACGATCCGCTGCTGCGCATGGCGCTGGTGCCGCGCGTGCTGGAGGCGCGCGGCCTCGACGTGACGCCGGGCATGATCGAACGCCTGCGTCAGGCCGGCGATGCCGAAACCGTCGCCGTGCTCGAAGTCATCCTCGCCGAGGAGGTCGGCCACGTCGCCATTGGTTCGCGCTGGTACGCGCATCTTTGCGCCGAGCGCGGGCTGGAGCCGCGCTCGACCTTCCGCCGGCTGCTCGCCGAGCACCGCACCGCGGTGTTCCCGCCGTACAACGTCGAGGCGCGGCTGGCCGGCGGCTTCGCAGCGGAGGAACTCGACGCGCTCGCGGCCGATGCCGCGGCCGGGCGCTAGTCCACGGCCAGGGTGTCGGCCAGCACCCGCCACGCGGCGAGCTTGTCGGCCAGGCTGCGCCCGGCGTGCGCCGGACTGGTCGATGGCAGCCGCGTCCACGGCAGCGCCCGCGGCAGGCGGCCGAGCACGTGCCGGCGGAACAGCGTCGCGGCGGCCGTGCCGTTGCAGAACACGTGACGGATGCCGGGCTGCGCGGCGAGCAGGCCCGGAATGTCGTTGAGTTCGATCGAATCCGGCTCGATCGCGCTGTCGAGGCTGCCGGGGCGGCGGCAGGCGGCGAGCACGTCCCAGAGCGCCACGCCGGCGGCGCCCAGCCGCGCCGTGCGCTCGGCATAGGGCAGCGCCGGACCGGCGCCGAACAGCTCGCCCATGATCGGCCAGAAGGCGTTGCGCGGATGGCCGTAGTACTCGAGGGCGGCGAGTGAGGCCGCGCCCGGCATCGAGCCGAGCACCAGCACGCGCGGCCGCTCGCCGACGAGTGGCGGGAAGCCGCACAGCCGCACCGCGGCCGGGTCCGGCATCAGCGCCGGATCGTCATCGCCTCCGCACCGCATCAGCCGAACGGCAGCTCGTCGAGCAGCGCCAGCGCCAGGCTCAGATCACCGACCTCGTCGCTGGAGGCCGCGAAGCGCACGCTCAGGCGCCCCGGCACCGTCGTGCCGTCGGCGCGCCGCCAGTCCACGGCCTGCGTGTAGCTGCGCTCGCCGGCGGCACGCGCGGCCAGATAGCGCGCGCGCTCGCCCTCGGCGTCCTCGGCGCACAGCACGTCGCCGAGCGGATGGCCGACCAGCGCCTCCGGCCGGTAGCCGAGCAGCGCCGACAGCGCGCCGCTTGCGACCACCACGCGGCCCTCGGCGTCGCGCAGCAGCGCGGCGATCGGCAGCAGGTCGATGGCCGTGCGCAGGTTCATTTCGCTGTGCTGCAGCCGCTCGCGCTCGGCGGCGGCCGCGGTCACGTCGCGCACGCTGGTGGCCAGATACAGCGCCGGGCCGCTTTCTTCGCAGCGCACCAGCGACGTGCACTGGCGCACCCAGCGCTGGCCGGCGCCGGGCACCAGCAGCCGGTAGGTCAGGTCGGTGGCCGGCGGATCGGTTTCCAGCAACTGGCGGCGCACGCGCGCGCGATCCTCGAAATGCACGGCATCGAGGAAGGAATGCGGATCGGCGTACAGCGATTCGGGCGTGCGTTCCCACAGCGAGAAGTAGCCGCGGCTGACGTAGAGCATGCGCGTGAAGCCCGGGGTCGCCAGCCAGATGGCGTCCTGCAGCGCGTCGGCGATCAGGCGCAGGCGCTGGTCGCCCTCGGCGTGCGCGCGCTCCAGCTCACGAAAGCGCGTGATGTCCGACAGCGTGATCACGGCGCCGGAGATCACGCCGCTGTCCTCGCGATACGGCGCGATCTGCATCAGGAAGGTGGCTTCCTCGCGGCGCAGCTCCTCGGACAGCGTGCGGCCGCTGCCGACCACGTCGAGCAGCTTGCGGCGCAGGTCGCCGATCTCGACGAAGGACGGCACGGCCAGCAGGCTCTGGCCGAGGTCGTCGTTCATCAGGCCGAACACGCGCACGGCCGGCGGGTTGTAGCGCATCACGCGCAGGTCGGCGTCGACGACGATCAGGCCGAGCGCCACCGACTGCTGGATGTTGACGAGCTGGGTGTTGACCTGCGTGAGCTCCTCGGATTTCGCCTCCAGCTCGTCGTTGACGGTGGTCAGCTCCTCGTTGGTGGCCTGCAGCTCCTCGTTGGTGGTTTCGAGTTCCTCGTTCGAGCTCTGCAGTTCCTCGGTCGAGGCCTGCAGCTCCTCGTTCAGCGACTGCAGCTCCTCGTTCGAGGTTTCCAGTTCCTCGATGACCGCCTGCAGGTGCTCGCGCGTCGCGCCGAGTTCGTTCTCGGCGTCGCGCAGGCGCTCGGTCAGCACCGCGTGATCGTGATCGCTGCCGGCCGGCGCGGCCCCGGTGCTGACGGCCGCCGGCGGCGGCTCGGTCGCGCGCATCGGCTCGATGCTGAGCAGCATCATGTCCTCGCTGGCCTCGGGCACGGTCAGCCGGCTCAGGCGCATGCGCACGTACTCGGAGCCGAGCGTCGTGTGCACCGGCACCATGTGGCCGCTGACGTGGTCGCTGCCGTCGGCGGACTGCAGCCGGTGCTGCAGCGTGCGGAACTCGCCGCGCATCTCCGGCAGCAGCAGCGACAGCAGGCCGAAGTCGGCCGGGCCGTCCGGCAGGCGCAGGAAGCGGCGGGCGTCGCCGCAGAAGTGCATCGGCTCCAGCCCGGGGCCGAGCAGGATGCTCGGCGGCGCGTAGCGATCGAGCAGCTCGTCGCGCATCGCCTCCAGCCGCGCCTGGCGCGAGGGCACGCTGCGGTTGCCGGTGCTGGCCGGCTGGCCGATGCCGAGGTTGCCGCTGCCGATCATCAGCGGGCGCGGCGTCAGCACGGACTTGCGCCGGAACAGCTTGTAGCGGCCATCGACGGTCGAGAACAGCCGGCCGCTCTGCGTGATGTTCTCGGACTTGCCGAGGAACAGGTAACCCCCCGGCGTCAGCGAGTAGTGGAACTGGTTCAGCAGCCGCTCCTGCAGGTTCGGCTTCAGGTAGATCAGCAGGTTGCGGCAGCTGATCAGGTCCATGCGCAGAAACGGCGGGTCGCGCACCAGATCCTGGCGGGCGAACACGCACAGGTCGCGGATCGTCTTGCTGATCAGGTAGTGCCGGCCTTCCTGGCGGAACCAGCGCTCGCGCAGCTCCGGTTCGAGCCCCTGCACGGCCGGCTCCGGATAGATGCCGCGGCGCGCGAACTCGGTCGCCGACGGGTCGATGTCGGTCGCGAAGATCTTGACGCTGCCGACGGCGCGGCTGCCGAGGCGCTGCGCGAACAGCATCGCCAGCGAATAGGCTTCCTCGCCGGTCGCGCAGCCCGGCACCCAGACGCGGATCGGCCCCTGGCCGCCGTGCCCGGCGATCAGCGGTTCGAGCGCGCGTTCGAGCGCGCGGAAGGCATCCGGATCGCGGAAGAACTCGGTCACCGAGATCAGGAAGCTGCGCTGCAGCACGCCGAGTTCCTCGGGGCGCTGGTCGACGTAATCGAGGTAGGCGCTCAGGGATTCGAGGCGCAGCGCCGCGAGCCGCCGGCCGATCTGGCGCCCGAGCGTCGCTTCCTTGTAATCGGTGAAGTCGGTCTGCGTGGCGCGCAGCACGCGTTCGAGCAGGCCGCGCAGCGCACCGTTTTCCTCGCCCTCGGCCCCGCTGCCTTCCTCGGCCGACTGCAGCGCCACCGCTCCGGCCGGCGCGTCGACCAGCTCGGGCAGGCGCCGGGCGATCAGCTCGGGCGGCAGCGCCAGATCGACGGCATCGGCGCGCTGGGCGGCGCGCGGCATCGCGTCGTACTTGGCGCTGCCCGGCTCCTGCACGATCGTGAAGCCGCCGCGCGCCTTGATCGCGCGGCAGCCGTGCGCGCCGTCGGAGCCGGTGCCGGAGAGGATCACGCCGATCGCGCGCTCGGCGTATTCGGTCGCGAGCGAGTTCAGCAGCGCATCGACCGAGGGCCGCGGGCCGATGTCGGCGCCGGGGCGGCGCAGCACGATGCGGCCGCTCGAAACCAGGATGTCGCGATCCGGCGGTGTCACGTAGACCGTGTCCGGACGCAGCCAGGCACCGCCGGTCGCCTCGACCACGAGCACCTGCGCATCGCGCGCCAGCAGGTCGACCAGCAGGCTGCGGTGCTGCGTCGACATGTGCTGCGCGATCAGGTAGCTCAGCCGGCCGTTCGGCACGAGGTTGGCGATCAGCGGGCGCAGGGCTTCGAGACCGCCGGCCGAGGCCCCGATGCCGACCACGTACAGATCGCCCGGCGGCTCGCGCCCGGCCGCGGGGGTCGCGGCCTCGGTTGCGGTCTCGGCCTCGGCCGGACTGCACGGAAGAATCTCCTGCAGGAACGGAGCAGCGGCCCCGGGCAGCGGCGGCCCGTCCGCCGGCGCTTCGGCCGGTGCCGGAATGTCCGCTTCGGGGGAGGCGCGCGAGGCGACGCCGGAGCCTGGCTCCGGCACGCCGGCGCGTGGGCGGTTACGACGAGTCATGGGGAGGCTCTTCCTGACGGTCCGTGTCGTGCGTTGAAGGAACGAAGCGGGCGAAACCGGCTTCCGCAGCGGAGAAATCGTAGCGCTCGAGCGCGGCGACGGCCGCCGCCCAGTCCCGGCGCCGGGCGGCCGACCATCCGACAGACTGCGCCTCGCCGAGCCGGCGCGCCAGCGCCAGCGCTTCGAGATCGGTGGCCGCGCAGAGCGCCTTCAGGCGTGCGAGTCCGTGGACGAAATCGATGCCGGCCGCCGCCGGCGGCAGCTCGGCGGGGGTGTAGCCGGCCTCGCGCAGTTCTCCCAGCACCCGCGCATATTCATCGGCGAGCCGGATGGTCTCGACGACCGGCAGCGGTTCGTGGCCCTCGGCATCGGCGCGCAGCCGCTTTTCGAGGGCGGCGGCGGCCTCGGCGAGCGCGTGTGCGCACAGCGCGCCGCCGACGCCCTTGAGCTGATGCGCACGGCGCTGCAGCTCGGCGCGCCGGTTGTCGACGATCAGGCGCAGCAGCTCGTTCTCGCCGTCGCCGGCGCGGGCCAGCAGCTCGCAGAGCGCGGCCCGCGCGCCGTCGCCGAGGCGCTCGTGCAGCCGCGCGCCGTCGATGCGGCGCAGCCCGAGCAGCACTGCGTCCGGCGCCACGGGCGGCGCGGGCGGGCCGTCCGGGGCCG
>JAFEGB010000084.1 GCA_018240295.1 Pseudomonadota bacterium | reverse complement strand
GGGCGTTGAATGATTGGTGGAGCGGAAGGGGATCGAACCCTCGACCTTCGCATTGCGAACGCGACGCTCTCCCAGCTGAGCTACCGCCCCGAAACCTGTTGATCGTCTGCCCGGCCGGGTTGCCGGGGTGAAAAAACCCGCCGGCTCTGGAAGCCGGCGGGTGGGTGTTGGTGGAGCGGAAGGGGATCGAACCCTCGACCTTCGCATTGCGAACGCGACGCTCTCCCAGCTGAGCTACCGCCCCGTTACCCTTGCGGGTGAGGCGCGCATCATACACATCGCCCCCCCGGCTCGCCAGCCCTGCGGCCGGGATTCAGGCCGCGGGTGCGAAGTCGTGCTCGTCGAAGGATTCGCTGCCGTAGCGCAGGAAGCGCAGCTGCGGCGACCAGAAGCTCTCGGTCAGGCCGGCCTTGCGCTTGAGGTTGCGCACGAAGCGCAGCGGGTCGGGCAGGTCCTTCCAGACCGCCGGCAGGAAGGTCGCGCGGTGGCCGGGGTAGTCGAGGATCAGGCCGTCGCGGCCCGGGCGCAGCTGTTCGAGCAGTTCGGCCTGATTGCTGACCTTCAGCGGCTCCGGGCGCGTCAGCACCGACACCGAGATGTCGAGCCGCTCGAACTCGTCGCGGCGCACCGGCAGGAAGCGCGGATCGTCGAAGGCGGCGGCGTAGGCGTGCAGCGCGACATCGAGGATCAGCGGATCGCGGGCTTCGAGCGTGCCGATGCAGCCGCGCAGCTCGCCGTCGAGCTTCAGCGTCACGAAGGTCGCAGCGACCTCGCGCAGCGCCGGCGGGAAGGCGGCCACCTCGACCTCGGGCGGCTGGCGCGAGGCCAGGCCGCGATCGATCGCGGCCCGCGCCACACGCAGCAGCATCGCGCGCTCTTCGAGGCTCAGGTGTTCGAGGGCTTCAATGTTCACGGGGGTGTTCATGGCAGACGTAAGCACCGTATCCGACGACCCGGTCGCGTCCGCCGGCGGTATCGCCGGAATTGCGCAGATCGATGGCAGACACCGTCAGACCGTGCTCGCGGGCGAGGTGCAGCAGACCGCCCAGGGGACGGCAGCCGCAGGCCTGCTCGGGGCCGATCGACTCGAACCGCAGCTGTTCGATGGCGCGCGACGTGGCGGCATCGAGTTGCTGCGCTTCCCTGTAGGGGTGGTAGTGGCTGAGATCCGTGCTCACCACGACCAGGGTTTCCGCGCCGCCCCAGAGGCGTTCCAGCACGCGGGCGACGCCGGCGGCATCGGCATCGCCGACGACCAGCGGCAGCAGCCGGAAGTCGCCGAGCGTCAGCTGCAGGAAGGGCAGGTGGACCTCCAGGCTGTGCTCCTGCGCATGGGCGGCGTCGAGTTCGACGACGCCGGGCAGGGCCGCGATCGACGCGCAGGCTTCGCGGTCGATCGGAACCGTGCCGAGCGGTGTCACATAAGCCGCGTGACTCGTCAGCGCGATGCCGCGAAAGCCGATGCGATGACTCGGGCCGAGCAGCACGACGCGTTCGATGCGTCCGTGCAGCCGGCTGATCCGGCGATAGGCGCTGGCGGCGATCGGTCCCGAATAGACGTAGCCGGCGTGCGGCACGATCAGCGCCTTCGGAGCGGCGGCACCGGCGGCGGTGGCGACTCCGGCGAGGGCCGCCGTGACGCTGGCCCGCAGTTCCACCGGATCTTCCGGGTAGAACAGGCCGGCAACGGCCGGCGGGCGCAGGGTGCGGGCAGGGCTGATCGCCATCGTCTTTGTCGCAGCGGACTGCGGCCTCCACTCGGACTGGATCGACACTCCGTCGAATTCTGAACGAATTCTAATATTTCCCTGATATGAGTCGCAGGTACAGAGGGTGTTGCCATGCAGCGACAACTGTTCACAGCCCCCGCACCGGCCCGTTACTGGCACCGGCTCGACGATGGCCGCCTGCAGTGCGACCTGTGTCCGCGCTTCTGCAAGCTGCACGACGGCAGTCGCGGCCTCTGCTTCGTGCGCGGGCGTGACGGCGATGCGCTGGTGCTCGACACCTGGGGGCGCTCGTCGGGCTTCTGCATCGATCCGATCGAGAAGAAGCCGCTGAACCACTGGCTGCCGGGCACGCCGGTGCTGTCCTTCGGCACTGCCGGCTGCAATCTGGCGTGCAAGTTCTGCCAGAACTGGGACATCTCGAAGTCGCGCGACACCGACCGGCTCGCCGCGCAGGCGACGCCGGCGATGATCGCCGCGGCGGCCGCGGACAGCGGCTGTCGCAGCGTTGCGTACACGTACAACGACCCGGTGATCTTTCTCGAATACGCGGTCGAGGTCGCCGCCGCCTGCCGCGCGCGCGGCATCGCCAGCGTCGCGGTGACGGCCGGCTACGTCTGCGCCGGGCCGCGCGCCGAGTTCTTCGCGGCGATGGATGCGGCCAACGTCGATCTGAAGGCCTTCACCGAGGATTTCTATCACCGCGTCTGCGGCGGACATCTGGCGCCGGTGCTGGAGACGCTCGTGTACCTGAAGCGCGAGACCCGGGTCTGGTTCGAGCTGACGACGCTGCTGATCCCCGGCTACAACGACGGCGATGACGAGATCGCGCGCCTCGCCGAGTGGGTGGGCCGCGAACTCGGACCCGAAGTGCCGCTGCACTTCACGGCCTTTCACCCGGACTGGAAGCTCACCGACGCCCCGCCGACGCCGCCGGCGACGCTGAGCCGCGCACGCCGTCTCGCCCGCGAGGCCGGGCTCCAGTACGTCTATACCGGCAACGTCCGCGACCCCGAAGGCGCCAGCACCTGGTGCCCGGGCTGCGGCGCGAAGCTGATCGGTCGCGACGGCCGCTACCGGATCGACGGCTGGCAGCTCGATGCGCACGGCTGCTGCCGCGCCTGCGGGCATGCGCTGCCGGGGCGCTTCGAGGCCGGGCCCGGGGACTGGGGGCCGCAGCGCCTGCCGCTGCGGCTGTCGGCATCGTGAGTCCGGCTTGCGTGCTGCCGGGCGCTTGTCCACGCTGACCGGCCCGCCTGCCGCCGCCAGCCCGCGCCGATGCTCAGTTACCGCCACGCCTTCCACGCCGGCAACTTCGCCGACTGCCTGAAGCACACGCTGCTGCTGCAGCTGCTCGATGGCCTCAATCGCAAGGACAAGCCCTGGCTCGCGCTCGACACGCATGCCGGGGCGGGCCTCTACGAGCTGGGCGCCGCGCAGGCGCAGAAGACCGGCGAATACCGCGACGGCATCGCCCGGCTGTGGTCACGCGCCGATCTCGAACCGGAACTCGCCGCCTACGTCGCTGCCGTGCGCAGCGAAAACCCCGACGGCCGGCTCAGCCGCTACCCCGGCTCGCCGGCGCTGATCCGCCAGCGCCTGCGCGACCGGGACCGGCTGATCGCCTGCGAGCTGCATCCGGGCGATCAGCCGTCGCTGAAGGCGCTGTTCGCCGCGGACCGGCGCATCGCGGTGCATAAGCGCGACGGCTACGAAGCCGCCGGCGCCTTCCTGCCGCCGCCCGAGCGGCGCGGGCTGCTGTTCGTCGATCCGGCCTACGAGCTGGCCGGCGAATTCGAACGGCTGCTGAAGCTGGTCGGCCAGGTCCACCGGCGCTGGCGCGAGGGGACGGTGGCGATCTGGTATCCGATCCTCGACCGTGCACCGTCCGAACGCTTCTGCCGCGCCCTCGCCGCCAGCGGCGTGCCGGCGCTGCTGCGCATCGAACTGGGGCTTGCGCCCTACGACACGCCGCTCGGCATGAAGGGCAGCGGCGTGATCGTCTGCAATCCGCCGTATCAGCTCGATGTCGCGGCCCGGCGCTGGCTGGCGCAACTGCAGGGAATCCTGTCGGACGGCGGCTCCGGCGAGACGCGCGTCGAATGGCTGACGGCGGCCTGAGGCCGCTGCTCAGGCCAGGTAGAAGATCACGCCGTGCCGGTTTTCCGCGGCTCTCGCGTAGAAGGCCGCCAGCTTGTCGAACTCTTCCAGCAGCGACTGCTGGCCGTCCTCGTCCTCCCTGAACAGGTCCAGATGGTACAGCTCCTCGTCCCCGACGTTTTCCAGCGCTTCGAGAAGCTTGTCATGCGACCAGCCAGACAGGGAGGCGGCATGCCGGAGCACGGTTTCCGGTGCGATGAAGCAGGCGCCGTTGCTCAGCGCCTGATCGACCTGCTGGTCAAAATCGAATCCGGCGCCGTCGAGCAGCCGCTGCAGGACATCCCAGGCGGTTTCGACATCGGTCGAATCAGCCGATTGATCCTCGTCCCAGATGAGCGGGTCGATCCGGGCTGGGTTGCGGAGCATTTCGTGATAGGCATCGGCCGGGAAGGCCCTGAAAAATCCATTCATGCTCATCGGCAGACTCCTGGAATCCTCGGCAGGTATGGGAAAGGCTGGAAAGCGCCGGGGGATGCGTCCGGAGGTGCGGACCGGACCGAACCCGGGCGTGCGCCGTCGCCGCAGGGGGTACGGGGCCGGGAATCAGCGTGGCATGCTGCTGCCGAGTGCGCCGCCTTTTCGGCAGGACGGCAACCGGGCTTCAGGCGTATCTCCGCACGACGGCCCGGCGGCACGACCTGCCGGGCTGCGCCCCGGCCGCTACACTGACCCCGTTCAGCCGCAGGTGCCCGAGATGTCTGCCGCCGTCGCCTTCAGCCCTGCCATCACGCCCTCCGCCTACGCCGGTCCGTCCGTGCGCGGCAGCGAGGAGGCGGCGATGCCGGCGCAGACCGGCAGTCCGGCGAGCGCCGCTGCCGCCTCGGCGGACACCCGCACCGAAGTCGCCGAACTCGCCGCCATCGACGCCCGCGTGCGCGCCCACGAGGCCGCCCACCGGGCCGCGGCCGGCGAGCTGGCGCGCGGCGGCTCCTATACCTACAAGACCGGACCCGACGGCCGCGCCTACGCGGTCGCCGGCGAGGTCGGCATCGATGCCGCGGTGATCCACGGCGATCCGGCCGCGACGCTCGCGAAGATGCTGCAGGTCGAGCGCGCCGCGCTGGCGCCGGCCGATCCGTCGCCGCAGGACCGGCGCGTCGCGGCGCTGGCCGCGGGCCGCGCGGCCGAGGCGCGCGCCGAACT
>JAFEGB010000083.1 GCA_018240295.1 Pseudomonadota bacterium | reverse complement strand
CGATCACGAAGCCCACGTCGCAGGTCGTGACCGGCCGGGCGGCGAGCAGCGTGCGCGAGGCTTCGTCGAGCCGGCGGCCGAGGTCGGGGCGCTGCAGGTATTCGAGGCGGTCGGCGGCGGCCGAGTGCAGGTCCAGGACTTCGAGTCCGCTCGCCTGCGCCAGCGCCGCGTGCAGGGCGGCACGCTCGAGCGGCAGATGCACGGCGTCGCGGGCGCGGGCGTGGTCGAGCTGGAAGGCCAGATGCGCGGCGCTCGGCAGGCTGACGCCGGCGCGCCCGAGCGCGATGCGCGCATCGGTGTGCCGGCGCAGCGCCGTCCACGGGTTGGGAGTGACGGGCGGGGGCGGGGTGTCGGTCATCGGCGGCGCTCCGGTGGCGGTGGCGGCGTCCCGGCCGGGGCTTGCGGCAGCGCGCTGCGTGCCGGCGGCGGGGATCGGTCCATCCTGAGCCGCCGGGCCATCCGGGTCCACCGAGGCGTCCGCCGGGCGCTGCGCGCCGGCCGGTCGAGCCGGATGTCGCAAGCTGTGGCACCTGCGTATGCGGCAATGCGGCTTGGATAGACTGGCCGCGTCCGCCGATCGGCACGGTTCCGTGGCGGGCCGATCGCTCCCGAGCCGCCACCGGTCTGCGCCGATGACTCCGTCCCGCCGCGATGCGCTGCGCATCGCGCTGATCTATGCGGCCTTCGCCGCCATCTGGATCCTGTTCTCCGACATCGCCGCCGAGGCGCTGGCGCCGGACCGGGCGTGGCTGACGCGGCTGTCGATGTACAAGGGCTGGCTGTTCGTCGGGGTCACGGCGCTGCTGCTGTACGCGCTGATCCGCAGCACGCTCGCGCGCGTCGAGGCTGCCGAGGCCGAGCGCGTGCGGCTGTATTCGGAACTCGCCGCGCAGCTGCGCACCTTCGACACCGTGCTGTCGGCCTGTCCGGACCTGTTCTTCCTGTTCGATGCCGACGGGCGCTGCCGCTACATCAGCCGCAACGGCCTCGACCTGCTCGGGCTGAAGGCCGTCGCCGCGCACGGGCGCACGCTGTTCGAGCTCGGCCTGCCGCCGGCGGTCGCGGCCAGCTGCGAGACGGCACGCCTGCGCGCGCTCGGCAGCCGCGACATCGTCACGCACGAGATCGATCTGCCGGGTGCGCAGGGAGCGCTCTGCTACGAGATCCTGCACTGCGCGCTGCCCGATGCCGCCGGGCGCGCCGGCGGCACGCTGGCGACGGTGCGCGACCTGAGCGCGCGCAAGCACGACGAGCGCCGCATCCGCCAGCTCACCGAGCTGTACGCGGCGCTGAGCGAGACCGGCCGCGCCGTGATGCGCGTGCGCAGCCGGGCCGAGCTGTACGCGCAGGTCTGCCGCATCGCCACCGACCACGGCGGACTCTGCTTCGCGTGGATCGGCACGCTCGATGCCGCGGCCGCCTGCGTGCGCCCGCAGGTGTTCAGCGGCACGGCCGGCGATTACCTGCATCAGCTGCAGGTATTCCCGGCCGGTCCGGACGCCGTCGGTCCGGTCGCCGAAGCCATGCGCCGCGGGGCACCGAGCGTCGAGAACGATCTGCTGGCGATGCTCGGACGCCTCGGCCTGCAGCGTGCGGCCGTGCTCGCCGGCAAGTACGGGCTGTGCTCGGCCGGTGTGTTCCCGCTGCGCGAGGGCGGATGCATCAGCGGCGTGCTGACCGTCTACGCCACCGAGGCCGGCTTCTTCACGCCCGAGCGCATCGGCCTGCTGGCGGCGATGGCCGAGGAGATCGGCCACGCGCTCGATGGCCAGCAGCTCGCCGAGGAGCGCGCGCGCGCGCAGGCGCGGCTGGCCGAGAGCGAGAGCCGCTACCGCGAGCTGTTCGAGGCCAGCCCGCAGCCGATGTGGGTGGTCGAGGCCGGCACGCTCGGTTTTCTCGCCGTCAACCAGGCGGCGCTCGATGCCTACGGCCATGCGCGCGAGCGCTTCCTGCAGATGGCGCTGCCCGATCTGCACGCAAGTGCCGGGGCGCCGTCCGGCCTGCCGGATGCCGCGGATCGCGAGTCCGGGGAGCCGGCGCGCTGCCAGGGGCTCGCGCGGCACCGGTGCGCCGACGGCCGGCCGATCGAGGTCGAGTGGGTCGCGCACGCGCTGGTCTGGAGCGCACGCGAGGCCTGGCTGATGCTCGTGACCGACGTGACCGAGCGCCGGCGCGCCGAGGCCGGGCTGCGGCTGGCGGCGCAGGTGTTCGAGGGCAGCGGCGAGGCGATCTTCATCGCCGACGAACAGCAGCGCATCGTGTCGCTGAACCGCGCCTGCGCCGCCATCACCGGCTACCCGGCGGCGGAACTGCCCGGCCAGCCGCTCGAACGCCTGCTCGGCAGCGACGACGATCCGGACGCCCTGGCTGCCTGCCTGCAGGCGCTCGCCACCGGCGGGGCCTGGAAGGGCGAGCTCTGGAGCCGCCGCTGCGACGGCTCGCCGTACCCGCAGTGGCTGTCGATGTCGGCGGTGCGCGATCCGGAGGGCCGGACCACGCATACCGTCGCGATCTTCACCGACATCAGCGAGCGCAAGGCCGCCGAGGCGCGCATCCGCCACCTCGCGCAGCATGACTTCCTGACCGGGCTGCCGAACCGCCGGCTGCTCGAAGACCGGCTGCAGCAGGCCGTGGCGTTCGCGGCACGGCGCAGCGGGCGGGTGGGGCTGCTGTTCCTCGATCTCGACCGCTTCAAGATCATCAACGACACCTGCGGCCACCCGGTCGGCGATGCGCTGCTGCGCGAACTCGCCTGCCGGCTGACCGGGGTATTGCGCGAATCCGACACCCTCGGGCGTTCGGGGGGCGATGAGTTCATCGTGCTGCTGCCCGGACTCGATGACCCGGCCGATGCCGGGCGCGTCGGGCGCAAGCTGCTGGCGGCGATCTGCGAGCCGGTGCAGGTCGGCGAGCACGAGCTGTACGTGACCGGCAGCGTCGGCATCGCCGTGTATCCGGAGGACGGTCACGACGCCGAAACCCTGGTGCGCCACGCCGACACGGCGATGTTTCATGCCAAGCACGCCGGTCGCAACCAGTGCCAGTACTTCACGCCGGCGATGAACACCGCCAACGATGCGCGCATCTGGCTCGAGAACGCGCTGCGCCGCGTGCTCGAACGCGGCGAGCTGCGCCTCGAATTCCAGCCGCAGGTCGAGGTGGCGAGCGGGCGCACGCTCGGTGCCGAGGCGCTGCTGCGCTGGCGTCACTCCGAGCGTGGCGAGATCGCGCCGGCGGACTTCATCGCGGTGGCCGAGGACTGCGGACTGATCGTGCCGATCGGCGCCTGGGTGCTGGAATCGGCCTGCCGGCAGGCGCGGGAATGGCTCGATGCCGGCCTGCCGCCGGTGCGGCTGTCGGTGAACGTCTCGGCCGTGCAGTTCCGCTCCCCGGGCCTGGGCGCGAGCGTCGCCGCGGCGCTGGCGGCGAGCGGGCTGGAGCCGGGCTGGCTGGAGCTGGAGATCACCGAAGGCTGCCTGATGGAGGACGCCACGGCCGCGCGCACGACGCTGGAGGCGCTGCGCACGCACGGGGTCAGCATCGCCATCGACGACTTCGGCACCGGTTATTCGAGCCTTGCCTACCTGAAGCACTTCCCGATCCAGCGCCTGAAGATCGACCGCTCCTTCGTCAGCGGCCTGCCCGGCGATGCCAGCGACGCGGCGATCGCGCGCGCGATCGTGCATCTGGCGCAGAGCCTGCGCCTCGAAACCGTCGCCGAAGGCGTCGAGACCGCCGCGCAGCGCGACTTCCTCGCCGGGCTCGGTTGCGAGTCCGCACAGGGCTGGCTGTGGTCACGCGCGCTCGACCCCGATGCCTTCGCCGCCCGGCTGCTGGCCGAGGCCAGCGGGGCCGCCGGTGGCCACGACCCGGACTGCGCCTGCGGGCACTGCCTGAGCCGCAGCGATCATCCGCTCTGAGGCCGGACGGCGGCCGCGAGCGCGTCCCGGGCGCGTTCGCCCGGCCGCACCGCACGCGCTAGTCGGCCGCCGGCACGGCCTGCAGCAGCGTGTCGTCGTGCGCCGCGGCGCGCTGGCCGGCGGTCAGCCGGAAGTACAGATAGCCGAGCACGAGCAGGCCGGCGAACAGCGCGGCGATCTGCGGGTTGAACCAGATCATCGTCAGCAGGCAGAGCGCGGCGAGCGCGAAGGCGATGCCCGGCAGCAGCGGGTACAGCGGCGCGCGGAACGGCCGCGGCAGCGCGGGTTCGAGCCGGCGCAGCCGGAACAGGCTGGCCATGCTGACCAGATACAGCACGATCGCGCCGAACACCGACATCGTGACGATGTTGGCGGTCAGCGTCTGGCCGCCGAAGCTGACCAGTTCGTCGGAGAAGATCGCGGCGATGCCGACCACGCCGCCGGCGAGGATCGCGCGGTGCGGGGTGTGGAAGCGCGGGTGCACCTGCGCGAGCCAGCGCGGCAGGTAGCCGGCGCGCGCCTGCGCGTAGATCTGGCGCGAGTAGCCCATGATGATGCCGTGGAAGCTCGCGATCAGCCCGAACAGGCCGATCCACACCAGCATGTGCAGCCAGCCCGAGTTTTCGCCGACGATCACCTTCATCGCCTGCGGCAGCGGATCGTTGATGTTCGAGAGCTTCGTCCAGTCCCCGGTCGCGCCGGCGAACAGCATGACGCCGTAGGCGAGCACGAGCAGCGTCAGGATGCCGGCGATGTAGGCGATCGGGATCGTGCGCGTCGGCTCGATGGCCTCCTCGGCGGCCATCGCCGCGCCCTCGATCGCGAGGAAGAACCAGATCGCGAACGGGATCGCCGCGACGATGCCGGCGACCGAGCCCCAGGTGAAGCTGTCGGCCCCGGCCCAGCCGCCGGCCGTGAAGTTCGCGAGCGAGAAGCCCGGCGCGACCACGCCCATGAACACCAGCAGCTCGACGATCGCGATCACGGTCACGAACAGCTCGAAGGTCGCCGCGATCTGCACGCCGAGGATGTTCAGCGTCATGAAGATCACGTAGGCCCCGACCGCGGCGGTCCTGGCATCGAGCCCCGGGAACTGCACGTTCAGGTAGGCGCCGATCGCCATCGCGATCGCCGGCGGGGCGAACACGAACTCGACCAGCGTCGCCGCACCGGCGAGATACCCGCCGGCCGGGCCGAAGGCGCGGCGTGCATACGCGAACGGGCCGCCGGCGTGCGGGATCGCCGTGGTCAGCTCGGTGAAGCTGAAGATGAAGCACGCGTACATCAGCGCGACCAGCGTCGAGGTGACGAGGAAGCCGAGCGTGCCGGCGCTGGCCCAGCCGTAGCTCCAGCCGAAGTATTCACCGGAGATCACGAGGCCGACGGCGATGCCCCAGAGCTGCCAGGGGCCGAGGGTGCGCTCCAGCGACGCGGGGCCGCTGGCGGGGGAGGACGGATGACGCGGCGTGGGGCTCGACATGATGCGGCAGACTCCCGGGGGCGGGTGGGGAACGGGATGCGCGGCGTCCGCAGGCGGTTGCGGATGCTGCGATGCAGCGATACAAGCCCGATGCCATCGGCGCACACGGTCCCCAAGTCGCTGATCGGTCGTGTGCGGCTTGTTCATGTTGGCCGGCCAGCGTCAAGGCTCCTGACAGCTGCGCCCGCCGGCGGGGCGGCTGCACCGGTGCGGGTCGTGGCGCAGGCGCCGGGGTTCGCGGGCGTTTCCGCAGGCGTTTAAGCTGCGCGGCATCCTTTCCCAGCGCTGCCGAGGCCCGTCCGCCGATGACCCCCGCCCACGCCCTGCTCGCGCTCAACGCCGTTGCCGGCCGCGAAGTCGCGAAGTTCTGCCGCCAGTACGGGCGGCTGTTCTCGTCGCTGGTGCGCCCGAGCCTGTGGCTGATCGTGTTCGCCGCCGGTTTCCAGAACGTGTTCGGCGTCGCGATCATCCCGCCCTACGACACCTACATCGAATACCGCGTCTACATCGCGCCGGGCCTGCTCGGCATGGTGCTGCTGTTCAACGGCATGCAGTCGAGCCTGGCGATGGTCTACGACCGCGAGATGGGCATGATGCGGCTGCTGCTGACCGCGCCGCTGCCGCGCTGGTGGCTGCTGTTCTGCAAGCTCGCGGCCGGCACGCTGCTGTCGGTGCTGCAGGCCTATGCCTTCCTGCTGGTGGCGGCGGCCTTCGGCGTCGAGATTCCGGCCGGCGGCTGGCTGGCGGTGCTGCCGGCGCTCGCGGCCGGCGGGCTGATGCTCGGCGCGCTCGGGCTGCTGCTGTCGGTGTACGTGAAGCAGCTCGAAAACTTCGCCGGCACGATGAATTTCGTGATCTTCCCGATGTTCTTCATTTCCTCGGCGCTGTACCCGCTGTGGAAGCTGCGCGAGTCGGGCGCCGAGATCGTCTGGCACATCGCCCGGTGGAACCCGTTCACGCATGCGGTCGAGCTGATCCGCTACGCGCTGTACGGGCGCTTCGAGCCACTGGCCTGCACAGTCGTGCTCGGCAGCGCGGCGCTGTTCTTCATCGCGGCTACGCTGGGCTACGACCCGCAGCGGGGGCTGCTGAAGCGCAGCGGCCGGCCGGGCTGAGGCCGCGATACGCCAGACGGCGCGCAGCCTGTGCCGGATGGCGTACCGATTCCGTGACAGGGCGGCTGTGACGCCGCTCGGACAGCTGTTTCGCCCCGGTCGCGGGCCATGTCAAATCAGCGTCTTGCTGTCAATGGCTTGCTCCTTGCTATGGGTCAGTGCAGTCGCTGGGGCGCCGCGCGAGGCTTGCAGACGCGGCGTTCCGCGCACCCTTCCGTTGCCCGTCAGCGGCACATTCCAAACAAGCTTCGACAAGCTTCAGACCGGAGGAGAAAGCTCCATGAAATTCATCAGGATCCTGACGGCCCTGTTCACGACCGCGCTGCTGGCCTTCAGCTCGACCAGCGCCCACGCCTGGGCGACCGAGAAGGACGCGCTGGCGCTGCTGGAACAGGCCGTCGCCGAGATCAAGGACAAGGGTGTCGATGCCGCGCTCGCCGAGTTCAACAATCCGAAGGGCAAGTTCGTGAAGGGCGAGCTGTACGTGTTCGCGTTCGACATGGAGGGCACCTACAAGGCCAACGGCCAGAATCCCGCTCTGGTCGGCAAGCCGGCCCGTGACCTCGTCGATGTCGCCGGTAACCCGGTGGTCGCGACCATGCTCGACATCGCCAAGAACAAGGGCGAGGGCGAGGTCGAGTACATGTGGCTGAACCCGAAGGTCAACAAGCTGCAGCGCAAGATGTCGCACATCAAGGTCGTCAACGGCCTGATCGTCGGCGTCGGTCACTATTTCGTGAACTGAGCCGTGAACTGATCCGTGAGCGGAGCGGCCTTCCCGCCGCTGCGTCGTCACGACGGGACTTTCTGCAGGCACACGCCGGCCGGCTGCGGCCGGCGTGCGGCCGGAGGGCGAACCTTGGACAGCTGCCTGTTTCCGCCCTGCGAGCCGTACGCGGTGCATGCCCTCGCCGTCGGCGAGGGCCATGTGCTGCACGTGGAGGAATGCGGCACGCCCGACGGGCTGCCGGTGATCTTCCTGCACGGTGGCCCGGGTTCGGGCTGCAATCCGCTGCAGCGGCGGCTGTTCGATCCGGCGCGCTGGCGCATCGTGCTGGTCGATCAGCGCGGGGCCGGGCGTTCGCTGCCGGCCGGCTGCATCGAACACAATTCGACCGCCGACCTGCTCGGCGATCTCGAACGCATCCGCTTTGCGCTCGGCATCGACCGCTGGGTCGTCGCCGGCGGCTCCTGGGGGGCGACGCTCGGCCTGCTGTACGCCGAGGCCTTTCCGGACAGCACGCTCGGGCTGCTGCTGCGCGGCACCTTCCTCGCGCGCCCGCGCGACATCGCCTGGTATTACCGCGCCGATGGCGTGGCGCTGCGCTTTCCGAGCGCCTGGCGGGCCTTCGTCGGCCATCTCGACGAGACCGAGCGCCGTGACCTGCTGACCAGTTACTACCGGCGCCTGACCTCGTCGGACCCGGAGGTCGTCGCGCGGGCCGCCACCGCCTGGGCGGGCTGGGACAACGCTGTCGCGACCTGGACGCTGCCGCCCGATCGCGAGCCGCAACTGCCACCCGATCCGCTGCGGCGCATCGCGCAGGCGCGCATCGCCGCGCACTACCTGCATCACGCCTGCTTCATCGTGCCGAACCGGGTGCTCGCCAACGCCCATCGTCTCGACGGCATCCCCGGCATCCTGCTGCACGGCGAGCTCGATCGCGTCTGCCCGATCGTGCAGGCCGAGGCGCTCGGGGCGGTGTGGCCGGATGCGGAGCTGGTGCGCCTGCCGAAGGCCGGGCATCTGCTCGCCGAGCCGCCGATGCTGGCGGCCTGGGTCGAGGCGGCCGCACGGCTGTACGAGGCCGTGGCACCGGCGGCTGATCGCGGCCGGCCGGCCTCGCTGTTCACCTGCTTCGCCGATGTCGGCGAGCAGGTCAGCATCGACGCCGGCTGAAACGCAACGACGCCGGCAGGCCGGCGTCGTGTTCAGCGGGTTCCGGACAGCGCGCCCGGTGCGGGCCCTCTTCCGGGCTTCAGTTGCGGAGCTTCACTTCCAGAACTTCTTCAGCCACGAGCCCTTCAGCCACGAGCGCTGCGCGCCACGGCTCAGGAAGTGCTCCGAGTACTGCTTGTCTTCCTTCAGGATGTGATAGGTCAGCCACTTGTGCAGGAACTCCATGAGTTCGGTGCGCGAGACGCGACCTTCCACGTTGAGCTGCTGGCGGAAGTCGAGCACCATCTGGATCAGGTCCTCGTGGTGCTGGCGGTGCGAGTCGTAGTCGGGATAGCCGAGGATGCGCATCAGGCTTTCCTCGACCACGAAGTGCGTCTCGGTGTAGCGGATCAGCTTGTCCAGGGCTTCGTGCACGGTCTCCTTCGCGGAGCCGTGGCTCAGCAGGTGCACGTTCAGCTCATTGACCAGCTGCACCAGATACTTGTGCTGCTCGTCGATCTCCTGGATGCCGACGGAAAGCTCGTCGCTCCATTCGATGTAATTCGGAATGCTCATGTGGCCGACTCTCTCCGGTGGTCGCTTGATGGTCCGGTGCCGCGGCGCGCGGTTCGGAAGATGCGAAACGTAGCCGGCACCGGACCTCGGCGGGCTGATGCAGGTCAGCCGCCCCGGGGCGGCTGATCCGTCGGACACCGAGTATTACATTCAGTTTATTTTTCGCCAGTCGAGAGGGCGCCGGACGCTCAGGCTTCGCCGTGCAGGCGACGGACGCTGCGCGGATTGCGGAACACCAGCGGCCGTTCGGACGGCGTCGCCGCGGCCTGTTCGATCGCGGACAGCACGCGGCCGTGCTCGGGCGACTTGCTGCAGACCGGATCGGCGTTCTCGGGGGCGCCGGTCAGCAGGAAGGCCTGGCAGCGGCAGCCGCCGAAGTCCTTTTCCTTCTCGTCGCAGGAGCGGCAGGGTTCCTTCATCCAGCCGTAGCCGCGGAAGCGGTTGAAGCCGGGGGAGTCCTTCCAGATCCATTCGACCGAGTGATCGCGCACGTTCGGGAAGCTCAGGCCCGGCAGCTCGCGCGCCGAGTGGCAGGGCAGCGCGGTGCCATCGGGGGCGACGGTCAGGAACACCTTGCCCCAGCCGTTCATGCAGGCCTTCGGCCGGTCCTCGAAGTAGTCGGGCACGACGTAGTAGATCTTCATGCGGCCCTTCATGTCGGCCTGCCAGCGGTGCGCGACCGCTTCGGCGCGCACGAGCTGCTCGCGCGTCGGCAGCAGCCGGTCG
The DNA here is from genome assembly GCA_018240295.1 of Pseudomonadota bacterium. GTDB lineage: Bacteria > Pseudomonadota > Gammaproteobacteria > Competibacterales > Competibacteraceae > Plasticicumulans. Next base: position 23,973 of record JAFEGB010000083.1, on the reverse strand, counting down.
CGGTTGACCCAGGCCCAGCCGTAGTACTGCGTGGTCGCGAGCTCGACGTAGTCGGCACCGAGCTGTGCCGCCAGCGTCAGGATCGCGTCCATCGAGTCGGTGTTGTCGCGGTGCAGCACGAAGCAGAGCACCATCGGGTAGCCGGCGGCCTTGACCGCGCGCGCGATCTCCAGCTTGTGCCGGAAGGCATCGGTGCCGGCGAGGTGGTTGTTGAGCTCCTCGGTGCTCGCCTGGAAGCTCACCTGGATGTGATCGAGTCCGGCCGCGTGCAGGCGCTCGATGCGCGCTGCGTCGAGGCCGAGTCCGGAGGTGATCAGGTTCGTGTAGTAACCGAGCCGGCGCGCCTCGGCGACGATCTCCTCGAGGTCGGTGCGCGTCGCCGGCTCGCCGCCGGAAAGCCCGAGCTGGGCCGCCCCCATCGCCCGGGCCTCGCGCAGCACGCGCTTCCAGGTCTCGGTGTCGAGCTCCTCGCGCACCGCCGTGTAGTCGAGCGGGTTCGAGCAGTACGGGCACTGCAGCGGACAGGCGTAGGTCAGCTCGGCGAGCAGCCACAGCGGCCGTGACGGTACTTCAGGCGGAACGTAACCAGCCGCGCTCATCGGCGACCTCCAGGAACTGGCGCACGTCGGCGGCGAGATCGGCGCCGGGATACTTCGCTTCGAGGGCCGCGACGATGCCGTCGGCATCGAGGCTGCCGTCACAGAGTTCGAGCACGGCAGCGGCGGAAGGGTTGAGCTGCACCATGCCTTCCGGATACAGCAGCACGTGACAGCTTTGCGCCGGCTCCCACTGCAGGCGGTAGCCGGGCGCGATGCGAAGGCGCGCGCCGCTCATGCCGGAACCGCCGGGGCTTCGCAGCCGGTGAACGGCGGCAGCTCGGCGACGTAGGCCATCCACATCGCATCGCACATCGTCCACAGCACTTCGAGCTTGAAGCGCAGGATCTCGAGCGCGCGTTCCTGCTGGAGGCGGCTCGCGAAGTGCTCCAGCGTGATCGCGAGGCCGTGCTGCACGTCGCGGTGCGCCTCGGTCAGGCGGTTGCGGAAGTACTGCAGGCCCTCGGGCTCGATCCACGGGTAGCGGTCCGGCCAGTGGTTCAGGCGCTGGCGGTGGATGGTCGGCGCGAACAGTTCGGTCAGCGACGAGCAGGCGGCCTCCTGCCAGCTCGCCGAACGCGCGAAGTTCACGTAGGCATCGACCGCGAAGCGCACGCCCGGCAGCACCAGGCGCTGCGACTCGATGGTCTCGCGATCGAGGCCGCAGGCGATGCCGAGCCGCGTCCAGGCCTCGATGCCGCCTTCCTGCGCGTCGTTGCCGTCGTGATCGACGATGCGCTGGATCCAGCGCCGGCGCGTGTCGCGGTCCGGGCAGTTGGCGAGGATCGCCGCATCCTTGCGCGGGATGCTGATCTGGTAGTAGTAGCGGTTCGCGACCCAGCCCTGGATCTGCTCGCGGCTCAGCTGCCCCTCGTGCATGCGCACGTGGTAGGGGTGGTGGATGTGGTACAGGCTGCCGAGGCCGCGCAGGCGCGCCTCGAATTCCTCACGGCTCCAGGCCGGCGCTTGCGTGCTCATAGTTCGAAATCCATCCCGTCGTAAGCCACTTCGATGCCGTGCGCGGCCAGTTCGGCGCGCTCGGGCCCGTCCTCGACGAGGATCGGGTTGGTGTTGTTGATGTGGATCAGCACCTTGCGGCCGCGATACGGCGCCAGCGCCCGGATCATGCCGTCCTCGCCGGACTGCGGCAGATGGCCCATCTCGCGCGCGAACTTGTGCACGATGCCGTGGCGGATCATCTCGTCCTCGGTCCAGAAGGTGCCGTCGACCAGCAGCAGGTCGGCCTGTTCGAGGTAGGGCAGGAGGTGGTCTTCGATTTCGCCGAGGCCGGGCGCGTAGAAAAGCCTGCCGCCGCTGCGGGTGTCCTCGATGAACACACCGACGTTGTCACCGGGATGCGGGTCATGGCGGTGCGGCGAGTACGGCGGCGCCTTGCTCGCCAGCGCGACGGTGCGGATCACGAGCCCTGCGGCACCGGGAATCGTGAACGCCGCGCCATCGAGCGGCAGTTCGTGCACTTCGGTGCCGCAGTAGTGTTCGAGCACCTTCAGCAGCGGCAGGCCGGTGGAGAGGTCCTGCTGCGCCGGCGCGCTCAGGTACACCGGCAGCCGGCGCGTGTGTTCACGCAGCATCAGCAGGCCGGTGGCGTGGTCGATCTGGCTGTCGATCAGCAGGACCGCGCAGATGCCGGTGTCACGGATGCCGCGGTTCGGCTGCATCGGCGCGAAGGCCGCGAGCTGGGCGCGGATGTCGGGCGAGGCGTTGAACAGGATCCAGTCCGTGCCGTCGGCACTGACCGCGATCGAGGACTGCGTGCGTGCCGTCGCCCGCAGCGTGCCGGCGCGGTAGCCGGCGCAGTTCGCGCAGTTGCAGTTCCACTGCGGGAAACCGCCGCCGGCGCCGGCGCCGAGGACGTGGATGTGCATGTCGGTGTCCCGTGGGTGGTCGGGCAGGGCGGTGCGGTGGGCCGCACTCTCGGGAGAGGGATGGCCGGGCGGGCAGCGGCACTGCCGGTCCTGGGCCGAATGAAAACGCCGGCCCGGAAGGTGGCCCGGGCCGGCGTCGGGCGGATCAGCTCAGCGATTGGCGATGTACATCGTCACTTCGAAGCCGAAACGCATCTCGGTGAACTCGGGCTTGCTCCACTGCATGGTGATCTCCTCGGTGATCGGGGTCGTGATTGGGGTTCTGGGTCCGGCGACTGCCGCCCGGCAGTTTTAGCACGTCGCATGCCAGCCGGTCAGCCGCGGAAGCCCGGTCAAAAATGCATGGAAGGTCAAAGGTTTATTTCGAATCATGCGACGTTTGTCGTTGTGCGCTCGCAGCATCCGGGCCGTCCGTGCGGACAGAAGCGCCGGCCGGCGGGACAGAGTGTGTCAGTCGAGGCACGCCGGCGCCCTGCGGGCGGTGCCGGGAGGCGAACGTGGGAAGACGCGCAAAAAAACGGGCGACCGTGTCGTTCGGTCGCCCCAAGAGTCCCGGATCGCGGGGGTCAAGCGAGGAGGAGTGCGAGCCCCGGCGCTGGAGGTCGGCCGGCACCGGAAAGGGGGGACGGTGCCGGCACGGCGTCAGAACTCGCAGTTTGAGTATCAGCAATGTGCATGCCAGCCAGCGGGGAGCGGCCCGGAATGCGGGTTTGCGGCTGTCGCCAGCGGCCCGCCGCGGCCGGGGGCGGGGGTGGTGTCCCGGGAACGATGCGACGGTGTCCCGGCCGGTGTTCGAATCCGGGACGCCGGTACAGCAACAGGTCTGGGCGGGACTGCTCAGGACAGCGTCGGCGGCGTGATGCCGTGCTTCTTGAGCTTGCGATAGAGCGTGTTGCGCGACAGTCCGAGATCGCGTGCGGTGTTGGTCATGTTCCAGCGGTGGCGTTCCAGCTCGCGCAGCAGCGCGGCCTTCTCGGCACTCGCCAGCGAACCTTCCGGATCGGTCGCGGCGATCGTCTCGACCGGCGGCGACACGAGGCGCGGCGCCGCCTCGGCGGCGCCGGGGCCGGCCATGCCCGGAGCGCGGCCGAGTTCGGCGGGCAGGTCCTCGGGGCGGATCTCGGCGTCCTCGCACAGCGCGACGGCCGTGCGCAGGATGTTGCGCAGCTGGCGGATGTTGCCGGGCCACGGGTATTCGAGCAGCAGGTTGCGCGCCTCGAAGGACAGCTCGACCGGCTGGCCCTCGGCCTCGGCGGCGAGCACGCGCTCGATGACGATGGCGAGATCGGCGCGCTCGCGCAGCGCCGGCAGCGTCAGCACCAGACCGTTGAGGCGGTAGTAGAGGTCCTCGCGGAAGCTGCCGCTGGCAACGAGATCCGGCAGGTTGCGGTGCGTGGCGCTGATCACGTGCAGGTCGACCATGATCGGTGCCTCGCCGCCGAGCGGCACGACCTCGCGCTCCTCCAGCACGCGCAGCAGCCGCGTCTGCAGGTGCGCCGGCATGTCGCCGATCTCGTCGAGGAACAGCGTGCCGCCGTGCGCCTGCACGATCTTGCCGCGCATGCCTTCGCGGCGCGCGCCGGTGAAGGCGCCGGCCTTGTAGCCGAACAGTTCGGATTCGATCAGGTTTTCCGGGATCGACGCGCAGTTGATCGCGACGAAGGGCTTGTCGGCGCGGTCGCTGGCATCGTGCACGGCCTTGGCAAAGGCCTCCTTGCCGGTGCCGGTCTCGCCGTTGAGCAGGATCGTGACGTTGCGATCGACGACCTTGCGCGCGCAGCGCACGTTGTAGGCCATGGCCGGGTCCTCGCCGGCGAGGCCTTCGAGGTCCATGCGCGGCGCGATCACCGCGCTCATCGTGCGCCCGGGGGCGGGCGCGGTCTGCGGGGGGATTGCCGGGCGTGCCGCCGCGGTGCTGCGGCGTGCGGCGGGCATCGACATCGCCCCGCGTTCGAGGGCGCTCTCGGGGCCGCGCAGCATCGCGTAATAGCCGTGACCGCGGCGGTCGAGCAGCGGCCAGACGGTGGCGTGCACGCTGGCGCGGCCCATCAGCACGTCGAGGCTCAGGTCGAAGATGTCGGCGACGCGCAGGTGCATGAGTTCTTCGCGCGACAGGCCGCCGAGCTGGTTCAGCGCGCTCTGGTTGGCGCCGAGCACGCGACCGTCGCCGTCGAAGGCGAGCAGGCCCTCGGCGATGACGCCGATGTACTCGGGCCGGGCGTGGAAGCGCAGCACCGAGGCCTGGCGGAAGTGGCGCTGGAACGCGCAGTTCTCGATGGTCTTGGCCGACATTGCCGCCAGCGCCAGCGCGTGGAACTGGCTCTGCTTGGAGTCACGCGAATTGACCGTGGACGCATCGAGCACGGCGAGCAGGTTGCCGGCCGGATCGAAGATCGGGGCGGCCGAGCAGCTCAGGCCGATGTGGCGGGCGAGGAAGTGCTCGTCGCGGTGCACGGTCACCGGCTGGCGTTCCATGACGCAGGTGCCGATGCCGTTGGTGCCCTCGTGGCGCTCGCTCCAGTCGGCGCCGAGCCAGAGGCCGGCGCGCTGGAACATGCGCGCCAGGCCCGGCGAGGTCACGCAGTTGAGGATCACGCCGTCGGCATCGGTCAGGATGATCGCGCTGCCGGAGCCGGCGATCTGCTGGTACAGGCGGTCCATCTCGACGCGCGCCAGCTCGACGAAGTCCTGCAGTTTCTCCTGGCGCTGCGCAAGGGCCGGCCGGTCGAGCACCAGCGTGCCGCGCGGCAGGATCGGTTCGAGGCCATGGTTGGCGATGCAGCGCTCCCACGAGCGCGAGATCGCCGCGTCGGGGGCCGAGCGGCCAGCCCGGGCATCGCCGTCCCGGGCAACCGACAGCACGCGAGCGGCGTGCTGCGACGCAAGGCGGTCCAACATGCTCTCCTCCTCCGCCGCGCCGGGGGGCACGGCCTTGTCGTTGTGGGCGTATCGCCGGGCACGGCATTACGCCACGCGCGGTAAAACCTGATTCTAAACCCGTTTTCTGCCGCCCTGCGAAATGCTTGCCGGTGTGCGGAACAGCCGTGACCAGCCGTGACAGTGCGTACCGGAACTGTCACAGCCGGCCATGTGCCATCGCCGTCCGGCCGGGATGGCCGGGCCATTTGCAGGGTCTGAACGTGTTGTCCGTGCGCAAAAATGCTCTGGATCAATGATTTGGCCTTTGCATTTTGCTCATGGCACGCTCATTGCTGAATTGCGTGGCGTTCGAACACCCCCTCATCCCATAAGACCCGGAGGAGAGCTTGGCGATGATGAAGATCACGATGCGTGCAGGTCTGGTGCTGGCGACCCTGCTGACGGCGGCCACCGCCCACGCCCACGGCGACGTGACCCCGCAGGCGGTCGACACCACCGGGCTGGACCCGCTCGGCGACGAGAACTGGCGCGAGAGCAATCCGTACCGCGGCAACGAACTGGCGATCAAGATCGGCAAGTCGGCGTTCGCGCAGAACTGCGCGCGCTGCCATGGCATCGACGCGATCTCGGGCGGCATCGCCCCCGACCTGCGCAAGCTGGAAAAGGGCGCGCTCGGCGACGAATGGTTCCAGGAGCGCGTGCGCAACGGCGCCGTGCGCAACGGCGCCGTCTACATGCCGAAGTTCGCGAAGCCCGAAGGCGCGCTGTCGCAGGAAGCGCTGTGGGCGATCCGCTCCTGGCTCGACACGGTCGCGATCGACTGACGCACGGCTGAAAGCCTTGGGGGCGGGCGCGGCGGATGCCCGCGCGCCCCGAGCCGCCAGCGCCCCCGTCCGGCCGATCCGCCGGGCGGGGGCGCTGTCTTTAGGGCGCCGGTGTGCGGATTTCCGGGCGCCCGGAGGGCGGTGTTAGACTCGCGCCCCCGATTTTTCCGGCCGTTCCGGCACCGCCGCCGGCACGGCACACCGTATCTTCTGGAGACGCAGCGCATGGCCGGCCACAGCAAATGGGCGAACATCCAGCACCGCAAGGGCGCGCAGGACGCCAAGCGCGGCAAGCTGTTCACCCGCTTCATCCGCGAGATCACCATCGCCGCCCGCAGCGGGCTGCCGGACCCGGCCGCCAACCCGCGGCTGCGCCTGGCCGTCGACAAGGCGCTCGGCGCCAACATGTCCAAGGACACCATCGAGCGCGCGATCAAGCGCGGGGCCGGTGCCGATGACGGCTCGACGCTGGAGGAGATCCGCTACGAGGGCTACGGCCCGGGCGGCATCGCGGTGATGGTCGACTGCATGACCGACAACCGCAACCGCACGGTCGCCGAAGTGCGCCACGCCTTCTCGAAGTGCGGCGGCAACCTCGGCACCTCGGGCTCGGTGGCCTTCCAGTTCACCGAGACCGGCGTCATCAGCTACCCGGCCGGCACCGATCAGGAGAAGGTCATGGAGGTCGCGCTCGAGGCCGGTGCCGATGATCTCGTCGAGAACGAGGACGGCTCCTTCGACGTGCTGACCGCGCCCGATGCCTTCGCGGCCGTCCGGGAAGCGCTCGACGGTGCCGGACTCGTGGCCGAGAGCGCCGAGGTCACGATGCGCGCCGGCAACACCGTCGCGCTCGGCCTCGACGATGCGCGCAGCATGATCAAGCTGCTCGACATGCTCGAAGACCTCGACGACACGCAGAACGTCTATTCGAACGCCGACATCCCCGAAGCGGTGATGGCGCAGCTCTGAAGCCGGTTTCCGGCGCCATGCGCATCCTCGGCGTCGATCCCGGCTCGCGGCTGACCGGCTACGGCGTCATCGATGTCCACGGTCCGCGCGCCGTCTACGTCGACAGCGGCTGCATCCGCACGCCGGCCGGCGCGCTCGGCGAGCGGCTGTGTGCGATCCACCGCGGACTCGCCGAAATCCTGCGCGTGCATGCGCCGGCGGCCGCCGCCATCGAGCAGGTGTTCCTGCACCGCAACGCCGTCTCGGCCCTGAAACTCGGTCATGCGCGCGGCGTGGCGCTGCTCGCGCTCGCCGAGGCCGGGCTCGCGGTCGCCGAATACATGCCCTCGGTCGTCAAGCTCGCCGTGGTCGGCACCGGCCGCGCCGACAAGGAACAGGTGCAGCACATGGTCACCGCACTGCTGAAACTGCCGCGTGCGCCGCAGGCCGATGCCGCCGACGCGCTGGCCGTCGCGATCTGTCACGGCACGCAGCTGTTCGCGCAGGCGCGGCTCGCGGGCGCGGGGCAGGGGCGATGATCGGCCGGCTGCGCGGCCGGCTGATCCTCAGGCAGCCGCCGCTGCTGATGATCGAACTCGGCAACGGCCTCGCCTACGAGCTCGAAGCCTCGCTGTCGACCTGCTGCGCGCTGCCCGAGACCGGCGCCGAGGTCGTGCTGTACACGCATCTGGCCGTGCGCGAGGACGCACAGGTGCTCTACGGCTTCGGGACGCTCGCCGAGCGCACGCTGTTCCGCAACCTGATCAGGGTCACCGGCATCGGCGCGAAGCTCGCGCTGGTGATCCTCTCCGGCATGAGCGTCGATGCCTTCGCGCGCTGCCTGGAAGCCGGCGACGTGGCGACGCTGATCCGCCTGCCCGGCATCGGCCGCAAGACCGCCGAGCGGCTGGTGGTGGAGATGCGCGACCGCATCCAGTCGCTGGAACTCGGCGCCGAGTTCGCGTCGCGGCTGCCGGCGCGCGCGCCGGACGCACCGCCCGACCCGGTGCAGGATGCCGAGGCGGCGCTGGTCGCGCTCGGCTACAAGCCGGCCGATGCGACGCGCATGGTCCGGGCCGTGGCCGCCGACGGCCTGCCGAGCGAGGAGCTGATCCGCCGGGCGCTGGCGGCGACGCTGTCACGCGGCTGAGCGTTTCTGGGCAGTGCTCAGGCCTTGCGCAGCACGAACACGTAGTGGCCCCCGGATGATTCGGTGAATTCCAGCAGTTCGTGACCGAAGCGGTCGATGAACACGCGGAAATCGACGACGACGCTGCGGTCGGTCGCGAGGATGCGGATGCGCTCGCCGGACTCCATCTTCGCCATCGCCTGCTTGGTCTTCAGCAGCGGCAGCGGACAGAGCAGTCCGGTGAGATCGAGTACGGTTTCGGCGGCGGCAGGCGTATCCATGACCGTGCATTGTCCGCACAACGGCCGGCGCGCGCTACCGGTGACAGCGAAGCCCGGATGCGCAGGCCGGGGGAGCCCTGCCGCCACCGGCGCCGGCAGCGGGCGGCCTCGATGCGAATGACGGCGGAAGCAGGGCGGGCGGTGCGCGTGGTCGTCCGCACCGCCGGCCTGCGCGCTGCGGCGCCTGCTTTCGCGATGCGTTTCATCCAGCCGTCATCGTTTCCACGCGGTCACGCTGTGACGATGGCTTGCCGGCCGGACGGATTTCAGGGATTCAGCATCTTCGCGGGCGCACGGGCCGTGTCCGCGCCTTCCGGGTCGGTGACGCATGGCAGCAGCGGTGCGTGGCCCGGCTCTTGCTCTTACGATGGACGGCGCGACGCAAGTCGACGTTTTGCGCCATCTTGATCCGGACCCGTGTCCGTCCGGCTGCCGAGTGCCCCGAATCCGTCATGATCGAATCCGACCGCCTGATCTCCGCGGCTGCCAGTGCCGACGATGCGGCGATCGACCGCGCCATCCGCCCGAAGCGGCTCGCCGACTACGTCGGCCAGCAGGCGCTGCGCGAGCAGCTCGAAATCTTCATCCACGCCGCGCGCCGCCGGCGCGAGGCGCTCGATCACGTGCTGCTGTTCGGCCCGCCCGGACTCGGCAAGACCACGCTCGCGCACATCATCGCTGCCGAGATGGGCGTGAACCTGCGCAGCACCTCCGGGCCGGTGCTGGAGAAGCCCGGTGACCTCGCGGCGCTGCTGACCAACCTCGAACCCTACGATCTGCTGTTCGTCGACGAGATCCACCGCCTGTCGCCGGTGGTCGAGGAAGTCCTGTATCCGGCGATGGAGGACTACCAGATCGACATCCTGATCGGCGAGGGCCCGGCCGCCCGCTCGATCAAGCTCGACCTGCCGCCGTTCACGCTGGTCGGCGCGACCACGCGCGCCGGCCTGCTGACCAGCCCGCTGCGCGACCGCTTCGGGATCGTGCACCGGCTGGAGTTCTACACGACCGCGGAACTCACGCAGATCGTCGGCCGCTCGGCCGGCATCCTCGGCGTGCCGACCGATGACGACGGCGCCGGCGAGATCGGCCGGCGCTCGCGCGGCACGCCGCGCATCGCCAACCGGCTGCTGCGCCGCGTGCGCGACTACGCCGAGGTCAGGGCCGGCGGCCACATCACGCAGGACATCGCCCGCGCGGCGCTGGCGATGCTGAAGGTCGACGAACAGGGCTTCGACGACATGGACCGCCGGCTGCTCGGCCTGCTGCTCGACAAGTTCGGCGGCGGCCCGGTCGGGCTCGACACGCTGGCCGCCGCGCTCGGCGAGGAGCGCGGCACGATCGAGGACGTGCTCGAACCCTTCCTGATCCAGCAGGGCTTCCTGATGCGCACGCCGCGCGGGCGCACCGCGACCGCGCACGCCTACCGGCACTTCGGCCTGCTGCCCCCGGGCGGTGCCGACCTGTTCGATGCACCGGTCTGAGCACGCGCATGGCCGTGACCCGACATGGCGGCCGGCGCTGGCCGGGCTCCCTGCGCAGCCTGATCATCGCCGGCTTCCTGCTGGCGCTGACGCCGCCGCTCGCCGCGCTCGGCTGGGCGGCGTACACGCTCAATTCCCTGGTCGCCGAGGTCGATGCCGGGCTGGAAACGGCAGTTGCCGCAGCCCGCTACGGCCGCGGTCTGGTCGCCGATGTCACCGAGCTGCAGCGCTCGGCACGGCACTGGAACGTGCTGCAGTCCGACACGCTGCTCGACACCTACCGCGAGCGGCGCAAGCGCGTCGACGAGACGCTCGGCCAGCTGCGGGCGCTCGCGCTCGACCCCGAACGCGTGCAGCGCCTCGAACGGCTGGCGGCGGCGCTGCCGGTCGGTGACGGGCCGCCGGTCGGCGATGACGACGTGCTGACCGCGCAGCTCGCGCCGCTGGTCGCGCAGGCGGTCGACGTGCTGGAGCTCTCCGACGACGCGGTCGAGGGCGAGAGCGCGCGGCTGCGCGAGGTCACGGCCGAGGCCAACCGGCGCTTCGCGTCGCTGGCCGCGCTCGGGCTGATCGCCGGCAGCGGCTGTGCGCTGCTCGCCGGCGGCCTGATTGCACGGCCGACGCGCCAGCTCGCGCAGGCGATCCGGCGCCTCGGCGACGAGGATTTCACGACGCCGGTCAGCCTCGCCGGACCGCGCGACATCCAGCTGATCGGCGCGCGGCTCGACTGGCTGCGCAGCCGCCTCGGCGAGATCGACGCGCAGAAGCAGCGCTTCCTGCGCCATGTCTCGCACGAGCTGAAGACGCCGCTGACCGCGCTGCGCGAGGGTTCGGAGCTGCTGCGCGACGGTACGCTCGGGCCGCTGGCCGAGGACCAGCGCGAGGTCGCCGGCATCCTCGTCGACAACGCCCGGCGGCTGTCGACGCTGATCGAGGACCTGCTGAACTTCAACCGCCTGCTGGCGCGCACGCAGCAGCTCGAAGCGGGCACGGTGGCACTCGCCGCGCTGGTCGAGGAAGTCGCCGGCGCGCAGCGCCTGGCCGCGCAGGCGCGCTGCGTCACGCTCGAGCTCGACGTGCCGGAGGGGCTCATCGTGCAGGCCGATCACGACAAGCTGCGCACGATCCTCGACAACCTGCTCTCCAACGCCCTGAAGTTCGCCCGGCGCGACGGCCGCATCGCACTGCGCGCCGGCCGCTATCCCGGCGGCGTCGCCGTCGAGGTCGAGGACGACGGTCCCGGCATCCCGGCCGAGGAGCGCGAGCGGGTGTTCGAGCTGTTCTTCCAGGGCAGCCACCAGCCGGATACCCCGGTGCGTGGCTCCGGTCTCGGCCTCGCCCTGGCCCGTGAATTCGCCCGCCTGCATGGGGGCGACCTGATCGTCGCCGATGGCCGCGGCAGTGGTGCCTGCCTGTGCCTGACGCTGCCGGCGACTGCACCACCGTAGCGCGCAAAAAAATCCGGCGGGCACCGGGACAGGACTCTTGAACCCCGGGGGATCGCCTACAAGTCGCGCCACGCCAAGGCTTTTTTTCTTCCACCACCCGCTCGGTGACCGCAACATGCGCCGCCACTCTCCGCCCCTCCTGCTCTGTCTGCTGGCCGTCCTCGGCACCGGCTGCGACACCCTCAACGGCATGACCGACAAGCCGCCCTCGGGCGACGAGGCGATCCTGCGCAAGCAACTGGTCGATGCCCGCAGCGTCGCCGACCGCGCCCGCGCCAGCGCCCGCAAGGCCGAGGCGCGCGCGACCGATCTCGGCAAGGACAAGGCCGATCTCGAAACCACCGTCGCGGAACTGCGCGCGCAGAACGAGCGACTGACTCAGGAGAATCTCGATCTGAAGCGCCGTCTGCAGGCGCTCGGCCGGATCGAATCCACGCTTTCCGACCAGGGCAAATGACGTGACCGACAAACGCTGCGACATCCTCGCGGTCGACGATGATCCCGATCTGCTGCGTCTGCTGGTCCTGCGCCTGAAGGCCGCCGGCTACGTCGTCGAAACCGCCACCAACGGTCAGGAAGCCCTGACCCAGCTCACGCTGTGTGCGCCGCGCCTGCTGATCACCGACCTGCGCATGCCGGGCATGGACGGCCTGGCGCTGTTCGACGCCGTGCGCAGCCAGCGTCCGGGGCTGCCGGTGATCATGCTGACTGCGCACGGCACGATTCCCGATGCCATCCAGGCCACGCGCGACGGCGTGTTCGGTTTCCTGCCGAAACCTTTCGAGCCGGCCGAACTGCTCGCCGAGGTGCAGCGCGCGCTCGCGACCACGGCGCCGGCGCGCGGCAACCCCGCCGGCTGGCGCGCGGCGATCGTCACGCGCAGCCCGCGGCTCGAATCCGTGCTCGACGAGGCGCAGCTCGTTGCCAAGTCCGACGTCTCGGTGTTCGTGCACGGCGAGAGCGGCACCGGCAAGGAACTGCTGGCGCAGGCCATCCACAAGGCCAGCCCGCGCGCCACGCGGCCGTTCGTGCCGGTCAACTGCGGCGCGATCCCGTCCGAGCTGCTCGAATCCGAGCTTTTCGGCCACGTGAAGGGTGCGTTCACCGGCGCCAACACCGCGCACGACGGCCTGTTCGTCGCCGCGACCGGCGGCACGCTGTTTCTCGACGAGATCGGTGACCTGCCGCTGGCGATGCAGGCGAAGATCCTGCGCGCGCTGCAGGAGCGTCAGGTGCGCCCGGTCGGCTCGACCCGCAACGTCGAGGTCGACGTGCGCATCATCTCGGCCACGCACCGCGACCTCGACCAGCTCGTCGCCGACGGCAGCTTTCGCGAGGACCTCTACTACCGCCTGAACGTCGTCGAGCTGCGCCTGCCGCCGCTGCGCGAGCGGCGCGAGGATGTGCCGCTGCTGGTCGAGCAGTTCCTCGCGCGGCTGGCCGAGAAGGCCGGCGAGGCGTCGAAGCGCTTCGCGCCCGAGGCGATGGAGATGCTGATTTCCTCCGACTGGCCCGGCAACGTCCGCCAGCTCGCCAACGTCGTCGAGCACTGCGTGGCGCTGTCGCCGTCGGCGGTGATCCCGGTGGCGCTGGTGCGCCGCGCGCTGCGCGACCGCAACACGCCGTTCCCGCCGCTGGAGGAGGCACGCGATGCCTTCGAGCACGACTATCTGGTGCGCGTGCTGCGCCTGACCCGCGGCGGCGTCACGCAGGCCGCGCGGCTGGCCGGGCGCAACCGCACCGAGTTCTACCGGCTGCTCGCCCGCCACGGGCTGGAGCCGGCGCTGTTCAAGGCTGAGGCCGAGGACAGCGAGGACTGACTGCCATCCCGGCAGCGGCCTGCCGGCGCAGATCGCAACGACGGCGCATACGTCGGGGGACGGGGCCCCTCCGCACGCAGCACCGCTCGGGATCCGCAGCGCACCTGTCCGCCTGCATCACCGTCTGCACCCTTAGCTTCCGCCGGCCATTCCGGCCGTGCCGTGCGTGCTGCATCCGCACAACCGCAATCCCGCCCGTCCGGCGCCTCGGGTATCCTTGCCCGCCATGCGCCTGTCCCGGATACGCCTCGCCGGATTCAAGTCCTTCGTCGATCCCGTCACGGTCCACCTGCGTTCGAACCTCGTCGGCATCCTCGGCCCGAACGGCTGCGGCAAGTCCAACGTCATCGACGCCGTGCGCTGGGTGATGGGCGAGTCGGCGGCCTCGCGCCTGCGCGGCGAGGCGATGAGCGACGTGATCTTCAGCGGTTCGGCGACGCGCAAGCCCGTCGGCCAGGCCAGCGTCGAACTGGTGTTCGACAACGCCGAAGGCCGCCTCGGCGGCGCCTGGGCGAGCTACGCCGAGATCTCGGTGCGCCGCCTCGTCAACCGCGACGGCACCAGCCAGTACTTCCTGAACGGCACGCGCTGCCGGCGGCGCGACGTGACCGAGCTGTTCCTCGGCACCGGCCTCGGGCCGCGCAGCTACGCGATCGTCGAGCAGGGCATGATCTCGCGCGTCATCGACGCCCGGCCCGAGGAACTGCGTGCCTTCCTCGAAGAGGCCGCCGGCATCTCGAAGTACAAGGAACGCCGGCGCGAGACCGAAACCCGCATCCGCCACACGCGCGAGAACCTCGACCGCCTCGCCGACGTGCGCGAGGAACTCGAGCGCCGCCTGCAGGTGCTGGCCCGGCAGGCGCGTGCCGCCGAGCAGTACCGGGCGCTGCGCGCCGGGGAGCGCGAGCTGAAGACCGGGCTGCTGGCACTGCGCTGGCAGGCGCTGGCCGCGGCCACCGCCGCGCTGGAGGCCGACGGCGCGCGGCTGGAAACCGCGCTGGAGGCCGCCGTCGCCGCGCAGCGCGCCGCCGAGGCCGCGCTCGGCCGCAGTCGCGGCGAACAGGAGGCCGCTGCCGAGGCGCTCGACGCGGTGCAGGCCCGCCACTACGCGCTCGGCACGGCGCTCGCGCGCCTCGAACAGGCGCTGGCGGCGAGTCGCGAGCGCCGCGCGCGCGAGGCCGATGAACTCGAACGCCTCGCGCGCGCGCTCGCCGGGCTCGATGCGCAGCTCGCGGCCGATCGCGAGCAGCTCGAAGCCCTCGCAGCCGGCATCGCCGCCGGCGAACCGGCGCTCGCGCTTGCGCAGGCCGCGCTCGCCGGCTGCCACGAGGCGCAGGCCGGTGCCGAGGCCGAGCTTGCCGACTGGCAGGCCCCGCACGATCGCATCGTGCAGGCCGGCGCCGAGGCGCAGCGTCTGGCCGAGGTCGGCCGGGCGCGGGTCGAGGCGCTGGAGCGCCGTGCGCTCGATGCCGGCCGGCGCAGCGAACGCCTGCGCCTCGAACTCGACACGCTCGCCGCCGCCGGCCACGCGCAGGCACTGAGCGAGGCCGAAATCACGCAGCGGCTGGCCGCCGAAACCCATGCCGAGGCCGAACTGCAGCTGGCGCAGGGCGATGCCGACATCGACGCCCGCCGCGCGCAGCTTGCGCAGGCCACCCGCGCGCTCGATGCGCTGCGCGCGCGCGTCGAGTCCGCCCGCGGCCGCAGTGCTGCGCTCGAAACCCTGCAGGAAGCCGCGCTCGGGCGGCGGGACGACGGCCTGCAGCCCTGGCTGCAGGCGCAGGCCCTGCATGCCGCACCGCGGCTCGCCGAGCAGATTGCCGTCGCTCCGGGCTGGGAAACCGCCGTCGAGGCCGCGCTCGGTCCGGCGCTCGAAGCCGTGCTGGTCGAGGCGCTGAACCCGCCGGCCACGGCGACGCCGGCGCTGCTGCGCGGCGCGCTGATGCTGGTCGAGCACGCCGGGCCGGCCTCCGGCGAAGCGGTGCCCGGAGCCGCCGGAATGCCAGACATGCCCGGAATGCCCGGCGCCGCCGATGCGTCCGCCGCTGCTGCGGGCGTCACGCCGCTGCGCCAGTGCGTGCGGGGTCCGTACGCGCTCGCCGGCCTGCTCGGCCACGTCCACGCGGTCGGCGATCTCGACGCCGCGCTCGCCGCCCGCGCGCATCTGGCCGCGCACGAATGCCTGGTCACGGCCGACGGCGTGCTGCTCGGGCGCGACTGGCTGCGGCTTGCGCGCGGGGCGGCCGATGCGCAGCACGGCGTGCTGGCGCGCGAGCGCGAGCTGCGCACGCTGCGCGAGGCGCTGGCCGCTGACGTGCTCGAACTGC
Organism: Pseudomonadota bacterium; assembly: GCA_018240295.1. Taxonomy (GTDB): domain Bacteria; phylum Pseudomonadota; class Gammaproteobacteria; order Competibacterales; family Competibacteraceae; genus Plasticicumulans. Next base: position 8,350 of record JAFEGB010000083.1, on the reverse strand, counting down.
AGGCGCTCGAAGCCGGTCTCGCCGACGGGCGCAGCGCGCTCGGTGCGGCCGAACTCGCGCGCCGCGAGGCGCAGCAGGCGGCCAACCTCGCGCAGCGCGAACTGGCGCGCGCTGCCGCGGCCGCCGAATCCGCCGCGGCCCGCGCCCGTCACGGCGAGGCCCGCGCGCAGGCGATCGGCGCCGAGCGCGAGGAACTCGCGACCGAGCTGACGCTGGCGCAGGAGGAGGCCGCCGAACAGCGCTTCGTGCTGGAGGATGCGCTGGCGGCGATGAGCGTCCATACCGAAGCGCGCGCGCAGTCGCTCGCCGGGCGCGAGGCGCTGCGCTCGGCGCTCGAGGCCGCCCGTGCCGCCACCCGCGCCGCCCAGGCCGGGGAGCAGCGCCTCGCGCTCGAACTCGGCAGCCGGCGCACGGCCTTCGCGTCGGCCGGGCAGGCGCTCGCGCGGCTGGAAACCCAGCGCGCCGAGGCCGCCGCGCGTCAGACACGGCTCGCCGCCGAGCACGCGGCCGGCGACGAGCCCGAATTCGAACTCGCCGGCCAGCTCGAAGACCGGCTCGCCGCGCGGCTCGAAACCGAAGCCGCCCTCGCCGCGGCCCGCGACGCGCATGCGGCGCTGGCCGAGGCCGTGCGCGGTCACGAGCGCGCCCGTGCGCAGGCCGAGGCCGAGGCCGGCGGCCTGCGCACGCGGCTCGAAGCGGTGCGGCTCGCAACGCAGGAACAGCGCACGCGTCGTGACGGACTGGTCGAGGCGCTGGCCGAGCTGAGCGATCAGGCGCCGGGTGCGCTCTGCGCGCAACTGCCGGCCGATGCCGGCGAGGCGCTCTGGCAGCAGCGTCTGGACGACACCGCCGAGCGTCTGCGCCGGCTCGGCAACGTCAACCTGAGCGCGATCGAGGAGCACGACGAACTCAACGGGCGCAAGGGCTTTCTCGATGCCCAGCACACCGATCTGGTCACGGCGCTCGATGCGCTCGAACAGGCGATGCGCCGCATCGACCGCGAGACACGCGCGCGCATGAAGGACACTTATGAACGCGTCGATGCCGATCTGCAGGCGCTGTTCCCGCGCCTGTTCGGCGGCGGCCGGGCCTGGCTGGCGATGACCGGTGAGGACCTGCTCGATGCCGGTGTCACGATCATGGCGCAGCCGCCCGGCAAGAAGATCGGCAGCCTGTCGCTGATGTCGGGCGGCGAGAAGGCGCTGACCGCGGTGGCGCTGGTGTTCGCGATCTTCCGGCTGAACCCGGCGCCGTTTTGTATGCTCGACGAGGTCGACGCACCGCTCGACGAGGCCAACGTCGGGCGCTTCGGCCGGCTGCTGCGCGAGATGTCGGAGCGCGTGCAGTTCATCTTCATCACCCACAACAAGGCGACGATGGAAGTTGCCGAGCATCTGGCCGGCGTCACGATGCACGAGCCGGGCGTCTCGCGCCTGGTGGACGTGGACGTGGCCGAGGCCGTGCGGCTGGCGGCGGTCTGAGCGTCGCCGGTCGTTCCCGCGATCATGAGGTAACGGAAATGGGGCTGTTCGAACAGATGACGCCCAACGAGGCCCGGCTGACGGTGCTGGCCGTCGGTGCGGTGCTGATCGCGCTGATCTATGCATGGGGCAATCGCGTGCGCCTGCGCGCGAGCCTGGACGAGCGTCGCCGCCGGCGGGCGCAGCGGGCGGCCGACGTGCCGCCGCTGGCCGACGAGGCCGGCACCGGTGCCGGCACGCCGGTCACGCCCGGTCTGGCGCCCGGCTATGGCGATCCGTTCGCGCACCAGCGGCTGGTCGATGTCGAGATCGTGCCGGTGCGCCGCGACGCGGCCGGTGCGGCCGTGACGGATGCGGTCACCACGCCGGCGGAGCCTGCGCCGGCCCCGCAGCAGGTGCAGGTGCAGCCGGAACCGGCGCAGCCGCCGCAGGCTGCGCCGCTTGCGACGGTGATTCCGGAGGCGGAAGCCGCGCCGGCGGCCCCTGCCGCAGCGGCACCGGCCGTCGCGGCTCCGGAAACCCCGGTCGTGCGCCCGCCGCGCAAGCCGGTGACGCCGCCGGCGCCGAAGCTCGATGCCGAGGTCGGCATGACCTGGAGCGGTGCCGCGGCGCGCACCGATGCCGCGCCGCGCACGCCGCTGCCGGCCGGTGGCGGCATCCCGCCGCTGAACCTGCGCCCGGCCGCCAACGCCGCCGGTGCGCCGGCGGCGGCAGGGCCGAGCCTGCACGTCGTGCTGACGGTGATGGCCGATCCCGGCGCGCGCTTCACCGGCATGGAGCTGCTGATGGCCGCGCACGATCTGGGGCTGAAGTTCAGCAAGCAGGGCCTGTTCGACGGCTACGTCAACGGCGAGGTGCGCGGCAAGCCGGTGTTCTCGATCGCCAACGTCATCGAGCCGGGCGTGTTCCCGCCCGGCGAGGTGCAGCAGCTCAGCACGCCGGGCCTGCTGCTGTTCATGAAGCTGCCCGGCTCGGTCGCCGAGCCGCTGCCGTCGCTGGAGCTGATGCTGTCGCAGGCGCGCCGGCTGGCGGCCAAGCTCAACGGCACGCTGTGCGACGAGCAGCGCCGCCGGCTCGGTCCGGACGGCATCAGCGAGCTGCGCCTGCGCGTGACCGACTTCCAGCGCCGGCTGCGGCAGACGGCACCGGCCTGAGCTGCCGGCGGTCTCCGGCGCTGTCGGCCATGGCGATCCTGCTGCCCGCTGCTGCGCTCCCGCAGGCGGCGGGCGCCTGAACGACGGCGGTGAACGGCCGGGCGGGGCGGATCAATCGCGCGCCCGCTCCCTGTCACCCGGCCTGCTTTCCAGCCCCTCTCCGCACCGGTCGTCGCGATCGCCCGACCGGCAGACCCTGCCGACCCCCGCCCGGCGTCGAGGCGGAGAGGGGGACGGCGGGAAAACCTTCCTGCCGATCACGCATGAACGCCCTGGTTCATCCCCGCTCCCCAGGCCTCCCCCGCGAGCGGGGAGGGGCTGAAAAGACCGGGTGTTCAGCCGCGAGACCGGCATTACCTGCTGCGCGTGACCCGCATGAGCCACCTCGATCCCCACGCCCGGCTGCTGCAGCTGCGCGACGAGATTCGCCGGCACGAGTACCTGTACTACGTGCTCGACCAGCCCGAAGTCCCCGATGCGGTGTTCGATGCGCTGGTCATCGAACTGCGCGGCATCGAGGACGGGCATCCGCAGTGGATCACGCCGGATTCGCCGAGCCAGCGCGTCGGCGGCAGGCCGGCGGCGGGCTTTGCGCCGGTGCGCCACGCGCTGCCGATGCTGTCGCTCGACAACGCCTTCACCGAGGCCGACGTGCGCGACTTCGACCGCCGCGCGCGCGAGCGGCTGGCCGCGGCCGGCATCGAGGTGGATGCGATCGCCTATTCGGCCGAGCCGAAGCTCGACGGCCTCGCCGTCAGCCTGCGCTACGAGCACGGCCTGCTTTGTCAGGCCGCGACCCGCGGCGACGGCACGACCGGCGAGGACATCACCGCCAACGTGCGCACGATCCGCGCGATCCCGCTGCGCCTCGCCGGCGGCGGCTGGCCGGAGGTGCTGGAGGTGCGCGGCGAGGTGTTCATGCTGCGCCGCGACTTCGAGCGCCTGAACGAGCGCGCCCGCGAACGCGGCGACAAGACCTTCGCGAACCCGCGCAACGCCGCCGCCGGCAGCCTGCGCCAGCTCGACCCGGCGGTGACCGCCGGGCGGCGGCTGTCGTTCTACGCCTACGGTCTCGGCGAGGTCTCGGACGAGCGCGCGCTGCCCGGCGAGCACTCGGCGATCATCGAGCGGCTCGGCGACTGGGAGCTGCCGGTCTGCCCGCAGCGTGCGGTGGTCTTCGGCCCGGACGGCTGTCTCGGTTATTACGCCGGCATCGGCGTGCAGCGCGCAGCGCTTGCCTACGACATCGACGGTGTCGTCTACAAGGTCGATCGCCTTGACTGGCAGCGCCGGCTCGGCTTCGTCGCGCGCGCGCCGCGCTGGGCGAGCGCGCACAAGTACCCGGCGCAGGAGCAGCTCACCACGGTCGAGGCCATCGACGTGCAGGTCGGGCGCACCGGCGCGATCACGCCGGTCGCGCGGCTCGCGCCGGTGTTCGTCGGCGGCGTCACCGTCACCAATGCCACGCTGCACAACTTCGACGAGGTCGCGCGCAAGGACGTGCGCATCGGCGACACCGTCATCGTGCGCCGCGCCGGCGACGTGATCCCCGAGGTCGCCGGCGTGCTGCTCGATCGCCGGCCGATGCGCAGCCTCCTCGATCCCGAGCACGAGCCCTGGCAGCCGCCGCAGCACTGCCCGGTGTGCGGCTCGCACATCGAGCGGCCCGAAGGCGAGGCGATCGCGCGCTGCAGCGGCGGCCTGACCTGTGCCGCGCAGCGCAAGGAGGCGATCCGCCACTTCGCCGCGCGCCGCGCGCTCGACATCGACGGGCTCGGCGAGCGCTACATCGAGAACCTCGTCGATCTCGGCTACGTGCACGGCGTCGCCGACCTGTACCGGCTGACACTCGATGACTTCCTGGAGATGAAGCGCCGCGCCGACGAGCGCGACGGCATCACGCCCGAGACCGTCGCGCAGGGCAGGATCGCGACGAAGTGGGCCGAGAACCTGATCGGGGCCCTGGCGCGCAGCCGGCACACGACGCTCGCGCGCCTGCTGTTCGCACTCGGCATCCGCCACGTCGGCGAATCGACCGCGAAGACGCTCGCCGACTGGCTCGGTGCGCTCGAACGCGTGCGCCACGCGCCGGCACCGGTGCTGCGCGCGCTGCCCGACATCGGCCCCGAGGTCGCCGAGGCCATCGACGAGTTCTTCCTTCAGCCCGGCAACCAGCAGGCGCTCGATGCGCTGCTCGCCGGCGGCGTGCAGCCCGCCGACGAACATCCGCCGGCCGCCGCGCTCGCCGAACGTCTGAACCCGGTCGCGCTGCTCGCCGCGCTCGGCGCCCCGAAGCTCAGCGAAGCCCGCGCCCGCCAGCTCGCGCCGGCGCTCGGGGCGCAGGGGCTGGCCGCGCTGCCGGACCTGCTCGCCGATGAGGCGCGCCTCGCCGGCACCGGACTGCCGGCCGGGCACGCACAGGCGCTGCGCGACTGGCTCGCCGTGCCGGAATCCCGCGCGCGCGTGCAGCGCACCGCCGGTTTCGCGGCCGGACTGCTCGCGCTGCTGCCCGCCGCGTCGGTCATCGTCCGGCCGCTCGATGGCCTCACCGTCGTGCTGACCGGCACCTTGTCGGCGATGACCCGCGACGAGGCCAGGGCCCGCCTCGAAGCCCTCGGCGCGAAGGTCGCCGGCAGCGTCTCGAAGAAGACCGGCTATGTCGTCGCCGGCGCCGAGGCCGGCAGCAAGCTCGCGAAGGCGCAGGAACTCGGCGTCGAGGTGCTCGACGAGGCGGCGTTCCTGCAGCGGCTGGCGCAGTGGGAGTCGGCGGGCGGAGGCTGATGCCGATCGGGTGACCGGCTTCAGTCGCCGAGGTGCAGCCAGCTGCGCGGCCGCTGCAGCAGCCCGGCCTGGGCCTGCACGGCCGTCTCGACCGCGGCGACCGCGGCGACCGAGACGGCGGTGCCGGCCTGAGTGGCCTGCTGCGCGGCCTCGAACGCCGATTGCAGCAGCTCGTTGGCGGCCGGCTGCAGCGCCGGCAGCGTCAGCGGCAGCGTCGTTTCCAGCAGTTGCTCCGGCGGTGGCGGTTCAATGACGATCGGCGGCGGATTCACCACGCCGTGCAGGCCGATGTCGGCGAGCACCGCCGAGGCATCGGCCAGCCAGTCGGCGAGCAGGGTGCGAAACGGCTGCACCTGTTCGAGCTGCGGCGCGTGACCGCAGTCGGACCAGATCAGCAGGGCGCCGTGGCGAAGCTGCGCGACCGTCGGTTCCAGCGACTGCGGTGACACCAGCGGATCGAGCGCCCCGGCGAGCACCAGCACCGGCTGATCGAGCGTCGCGAGCGCCGGCAGCAGGCGCAGGCCGGCGAGCGCGCCGGTGTAGCCGGCGATCGCCGCCGGGTCGCAGGCGAGCGCGATCTCGCAGAGCTTCGCGATCTGGGCGGCGTCCTCGCGCAGGCCCGGCAGCGCGTGCGGCAGCAGGTGATCCATCGTCGCGTGGTGCTGGGTCAGCGTCGGGATCAGGCGGGCGATGCGCTCGGCGCCGAGCCAGGCCAGCGGGCCGAGGTGATCGAGCCGGATGCCGTCGGCCGGCGCCGGCGTCAGCAGCAGCAGGCTGCGGATCCGCTGCGGCTGCAGGATCGCGAGCTGCAGCGCGACCACGCCGCCGAGCGAGTGCCCGACCACGTCGCAGCGTTCGATGTCGAGCGCATCGAGCAGCGCCAGCACGTCGGCGGCGGCGCACGGCACGTCGTAGCCGTGGCCCGGTCGCCCGGAATCGCCGAGGCCGCGCAGGTCGGGGGCGATCAGCCGGCGCCCGGCCGGCGGGTCCGCGAACTGCGGGGCCCACCACTGCTGGCTCGCGAAGTTGCCGTGCAGCAGCAGCAGCGGGGCACCGCTGCCGGTCTCGCGGTAATGCAGGCGGCAGTCGGGCAGGTCGAGCATCGGCATGGCGGGCGGTCCGGGCGGGCGGGTGCGGCATTGTGCGGGCCGGCACCGGCGAAGTCATCGCAAGCCGGCAGGCCGAAACCAGCCCTTGCACGCTCATTGCGGCGCAGCATCGTGCAGCGTTGTCGCGGCACCGGCGAGCGGCTTAAATGCCGGCAGCCGCCGTCGCGAGCGATGGCGGGATCATCCTGCGAACCGCAGCAATTCCGCCGATCTGTCAGTCGTCCGCCGCTGCCGGTGCGCGGACCGGGAGCCCTGACGATGGAACATGCCTACCAGCACCGCGACCGTGACGGTCAGCCGATCGACCTGCCGGTCGGCAAGATCGTCTGCATCGGCCGCAACTACCTCGACCACGTGCGCGAACTCGGCAACGCCGTGCCCGAGGCGCCGCTGCTGTTCATGAAACCCTCGACGGCGATCGTCGGTCTCGATGCGCCGCTGCGCCTGCCCGAGGCGCGCGGCAGCTGCCATCACGAGCTGGAACTCGCCGTGCTGATCGGCAGGCGCCTGACCGGCACCAGCCCGGCGGCGGCGCGCGAGGCGATCGCCGGTTACGGGCTCGCGCTCGACCTGACGCTGCGCGAGGTGCAGACCGAGCTGAAGAACAAGGGCCAGCCCTGGGAACTCGCAAAGGCCTTCGACGGCGCCTGTCCGCTGTCGGGCTTCGTGCGCCCCGAGGAACTGCCGGAGCCGCAGGCGGCGGAACTCGAACTGCTGGTCAACGGCGAGCGCCGCCAGCACGGCAGCACGGCGCAGATGATGCATCCGATCCTCGACCTGATCGCCCACATCTCGCGCCACTTCACGCTGCTGCCCGGCGACGTGGTGCTGACCGGCACGCCGGCCGGCGTCGGACCGCTCGCGTCCGGCGACCGGCTGGAGCTGCGCCTCGCCGGGCGCTGGAGCTGGTCGGCGCGCGTGGCCTGAAGCGATGGGCGGCTGCGCCGATGCGGGGGAGGCGGGTGCGGCGCGGCTGCCGCGCATCGCGATCGCCTGCCAGGGCGGCGGCAGTCACACGGCGTTCACGGCCGGCGTGCTGCAGCAGCTGCTGGCGGCGGCCGGGGCGGACGGGCGCTTCACGATCGCCGGGTTTTCCGGCAGCTCGGGCGGGGCGATCTGCGCGCTGCTCGCCTGGTACGGGCTGCTGCTCGGCTCGCCGGCCGAGGGCGTGCGCCTGCTGGAGGACTTCTGGCACGACAACGCCGCCGAGACGCTGCCGGATCAGCTGCTCAACGAGTTCGTGCTCGGCAGCGCGCGGCTGCGCGATCACCTGCTGCTGCCGGAGCTGTCGCCGTACGACGTGCCGAACTGGGGCCAGGACCAGCTGCGTTCGCTGCTCGAATGGCACGTCGAGTTCGAGCGCATCCCGCAGCTCACCGGCCCCGGCCGGCCGAGCCTGTTCGTCGGCGCCGTCGACGTGCTCGCCGGCTGCGCACGCAGCTTCCGCGACGCCGAGATCACGGTGGCGACGCTGCTCGCCTCGACGGCGACCCCGACGCTGTTCCGTGCCGTGCGCGTCGGGGCCGGTCATTACTGGGACGGCCTGTTCACGCAGAACCCGCCGATCCGCGAACTCGCGGCGCTCGCGCCCGACGAGCTGTGGGTCGTGCAGATCAACCCGCGCAGCACGCCGGAGCTGCCGCGCACGCTCGATGCGATCCGCGACCGCCACGGCGAGCTCGCCGGTCATCTGGCGCTGGAGCAGGCGCTCGGCACGATCGAGCTGGTGAACCGCCTGCTCGCGAGCGGCGAACTGGCCCCGGCCGTCGACATCGGCCGCCACGCCCGTATCCGCCGCGCCGTCATCGACCGCGGCTGCCGTGTG
>JAFEGB010000082.1 GCA_018240295.1 Pseudomonadota bacterium | reverse complement strand
CTCAGGCCAGCGCGCGCACGGCCTCGGCCAGCAGCGGTTCGAGTTCGATCGCGTTGCTCGGGTGCGGCACGCTGTTGCTGCTGAGGAAGGTATCGACGCCGGCCGCGTGCAGCGCCGCGAGGCTGTCGGCATCGATCAGCGCATGCGTGACCGCCGCATGCACGGCCCGCGCCCCCCGCGCCTTCAGCTGCATCGCGGCCTCGGCGAGCGTGCGACCGGTGCTCGCGATGTCGTCGATCAGCACGACGGTGCGCCCGTCGAGGCGCGCCTGCGGCAGGCTCACGCACACGTCCCGATCGCCGTGGCGGACCTTGTGCGAGATCGCGCACTCCAGCCCGCCGGCCGCGGCGATGTTCGCGACCCACTGCTCGGATTCGCCGTCCGGGCCGATCAGCAGCGCCTCCGGCCAGCGCGCGGCGATCAGGCGCGCGAGCGGCACGGCGGCGCTCAGCGTCACCGGGTTGCCGCGCGGGATGGCCTCTTCGAGCCGGTCGATGCGGTGCAGGTGCGGATCGACGGTCAGCACGTCGTCGAACAGCCCGCCGAGGAAGTCACCGACGATGCCCTGACTGACGGCCTCGCCCGGCGTGAATTCGATGTCCTGACGCATGTAGCAGAGATACGGCGCCACCAGCGTCAGCCGGCGCGCGCCGTGGCGGCGGGCGGTGGCGGCGGCGAGCAGCAGCTCGACGAGCTTGGCGTTCGGCTGGTGCAGCGTGCGCACGAACACCACGTGCGCCGGCAGTGGCAGCGGCACCTGGACGCGGCTTTCACCGTCCGGGAAGCGATGGATGTCGAGCAGCCGGCAGGGGGCGCCGAGCAGTTCGGCGATGCGCGTGGCGTGTCCGGCGTAGTCGGGACAGGCGAGGATCAGCACAGGGGGCGGTCTCCGGGCGCAGCCGGCGTCCTGTCTTGTTTTTGGCCGCTGCGCCCCCAGATGGCGGGTCTGCAAGCGTACTGCGCTGCGCCGAATTCTGCCTAGCGCGGTGCAACATGACTTTGCGGTAAGATTCCGCAGCTTGCGCGCGACCGCCCGCTGCGCATCGCCCGTACCTGCCGAGGTTGACCGACCATGCCGATCTACGAATACCGCTGCGAAAAGTGCGGCCACGAACTCGAAGCCATGCAGAAGATGGCGGATGCGCCGCTGAGCGACTGCCCCGAATGCCAGGAGCCGGCGCTGAAGAAGCTGATCTCGGCGGCCGGTTTCCGCCTCTCCGGCGGCGGCTGGTACGAGACCGACTTCAAGTCCGGCAACAAGAAGAACATCGCCAAGAAGGACGACACGCCGGCCTGCGGCAACGCCGGCTGCGGCTCGGCCAGCAGCTGCGCGAGCGCCTGAGCGCGTCCGCCGCCGGCGGCACCCACCGGCAGTGCCGGCCGGCGGCGACGACGACTGCTTCGCCCGACGGGGCCGTGACACCGCGGTGCGCGACTTGCGCGCCCGGCGCACGGCCCCGTAGGCTTTCGCCCCTTTCCGCGCCCCTGCGCCCGCGACGCGTGCGCCTGCGGCCAACTGCCTGAATCGATGGAAGTCCGAAGAATGATGCGCAGCCACTATTGCGGCCAGGTCACCGAGGCCCTGCTCGGTCAGGAAGTCCAACTCTGCGGCTGGGCGCACCGCCGCCGCGACCACGGCGGCGTGATCTTCGTCGACCTGCGCGACCGCGACGGTCTGGTGCAGGTCGTCATCGACCCGGACACCGCCGAAGCCTTCGCCGCCGCCGAGCGCGTGCGCTCCGAATACGTGCTGCGCATCCGCGGCCGGGTGCGCAGCCGTCCCGAGGGCACCGACAACCCGAACCTCGCCTCCGGCAAGGTCGAGGTGCTCGCGAAGGACCTCGAAATCCTCAACCGCGCCGAGACCCCGCCGTTCCAGATGGACGACGAGGACATCTCCGAGGAAGTGCGCCTGCGCTACCGTTACCTCGACCTGCGCCGGCCGCTGATGCAGGAGCGCCTGAAGCTGCGTGCGCGCACCGTCAGCCACTTCCGCCGCTATCTCGACGCCAACGGCTTCCTCGACATCGAGACGCCGATGCTGACCAAGGCGACGCCCGAGGGCGCGCGCGATTACCTGGTGCCGTCGCGCACGCATCCGGGCGAGTTCTTCGCGCTGCCGCAGTCGCCGCAGCTGTTCAAGCAGCTGCTGATGATGGCCGGCTTCGACCGTTACTATCAGATCGTGCGCTGCTTCCGCGACGAGGACCTGCGCGCCGACCGCCAGCCCGAATTCACGCAGCTCGACATCGAGACCTCCTTCCTCGACGAGGCCGACATCACCGGTCTGATGGAAGGCATGATCCGCGGCACCTTCCGCGAGATCCTTGGCGTCGAGCTGCCCGATCCGTTCCCGCGCATGCCGTTCGCCGAGGCGATGGCGCGTTTCGGCTCCGACAAGCCCGACCTGCGCATCCCGATGGAGCTGACCGAACTCACCGACGTCATGAAGACCGAGGAATTCAAGGTCTTCGCCGGGGCGGCCAACCAGCCGCGCGGGCGTGTCGCGGCGCTGAAGGTTCCGGCCGGCGGCGAGAAGCTCTCGCGCAAGCAGATCGACGACTACACCGGCTTCGTCGCCCGCTACGGCGCCAAAGGCCTCGCCTACATCAAGGTCAACGACGCCGCGAAGGGCCGCGAGGGCCTGCAGTCGCCGATCGTCAAGAACCTCTCCGACGCCGCCCTCGCCGCGATCCTCGAACGCACCGGCGCCGTCGACGGCGATCTGGTGTTTTTCGGCGCCGACAAGGCGAAGGTCGTCAACGACGCCCTCGGCGCGCTGCGCCTGAAGATCGGTCAGGATCTCGAGCTGATCGAAGGCGAATGGGCGCCGCTGTGGGTCGTCGATTTCCCGATGTTCGAATGGGACGAGGACGCCGGTCGCTGGAACGCGATGCATCACCCGTTCACGTCGCCGCGCGATGCGGTCGAATCGGTGAAGGCCGACCCGGAAAACGCCGTCGCCCGCGCCTACGACATGGTGCTGAACGGCACCGAGATCGGCGGCGGCTCGATCCGCATCCACCGCCCGGACATGCAGAGCGCCGTGTTCGAGCTGCTCGGCATCGACGCCGAACAGGCGAAGCTCAAGTTCGGCTTCCTGCTCGATGCGCTGAAGTTCGGCTGCCCGCCGCACGGCGGTCTCGCCTTCGGCGTCGACCGGCTGATCATGCTGATGGCCGGTGCGAAGTCGATCCGCGATGTCATGGCCTTCCCGAAGACCCAGACCGCCGCCTGCCTGCTGACCGATGCGCCGGCCGCGGTCGACGAGAAACAGCTGCGCGAGCTGAACATCCGGCTGCGGCGCACGCCGTGAGCCGGCGCTGATCGGCGCGGGATGAAAAACGGGGAGCCTGCGGGCTCCCTTTGTTTTCGGGCATGCACCTTTGACTGCGTGTGCAACGCAGGCAACACCCAGTCAGGCGCGCCGCTTCTGTTCCTCGACCAGCCACTGGCGGAGGGCATCGTTCATGCGCGTCTGCCAGCCTTTGCCGGTCGCCTTGAAGGCTGCCACCACGTCGGCATCGTAGCGGATCGTCAGGGCCTGCTTCGGGCTGGCCGCCTTCGGGCGGCCCCGGCGCACCAGCGTGTCACCGACGTACTCGTCGGCCTGCTCGAAGAATGCATCGGTCAGTTCCGGCGCATCGTCCGGGTCAATCCACCCGGTGGGCGTGGCGGGCTTGTTCGCGGTCATTGGCTTTTCTCAGGCTGATGATGCGGCGAGCCTCGCCGCGCGGGGTCCAGACCATCACCACCATCCGGTCATCCAGCTTGCCGACGGTGATGTAGCGCGGCTCGCTGTAGTCCTCACGGGCGTCCTCGGCGGTAAAGTGCCGGCCCGCAAACACCTCGTCAGCGCGGGCGAAGTCCAGTCCTCGTTCGGCGAGGGTCTTGTCGCGCTTTCCGGGGTCGAACTCAATTTTCATGGTATTTACTGTAGTTACATAAAATCTGTACGCAAGAATTTTTTGTAACTACACCATGGCAAGGCACAGCCCTCCCGGCGAGCAACGGCCCGTCCCTCGCGCACGGCGTCCACGATTGCCGAGGTCTCACCCGCTCCCGAGCAGAAAGTTGCGCCCCGCGCCCGCGCCGCCCGGCAGCCGCGCAATCTCGCTGTCGTCCTTCAGTCCGACACCGCTCAGGCTCCGGCGGCGGGCCTCGTTCATCAGGTGGGCGAGGCGGTGTGCGGCGGCCGGGTACGGCAGGCCGGCGGGGCGGACGTTGCTGATGCAGTTGCGCTCGGCGTCGCTGCGGCCGGGGCGGGGTGACCAGGTGAGATACAGGCCGAGGCTGTCGGGGGAGCTCAGGCCCGGGCGTTCGCCGATCAGCACGACGACCAGGCGCGCACCGAGTGCGGCGCCGATCTCGTCGCCGATCGCGACGCGCCCCTGCTCGACCAGCGCCAGCGGCCCGGGCGTCCAGCCGTCCAGTCTTGGCAGCAGCGCAGTCAGCAGCGCCGCGGCGTGCTCGTGCACGGCGCGCGCGGAGAGGCCATCGGCGATCACGAAGCCCACGTCGCAGGCCGTGACCGGCCGGGCGGCGAGCAGCGCGCGCGAGGCTTCGTCGAGCCGGCGGCCGAGGTCGGGGCGCTGCAGGAATTCGATGCGGTCGGCGGCGGCCGAGTGCAGGTCCAGGACTTCGAGTCCGCTCGCCTGCG
>JAFEGB010000081.1 GCA_018240295.1 Pseudomonadota bacterium | reverse complement strand
GGACTCCACGGACGGGACGACGGCGGGCATACGGACTCGCATGGCCGGGCGCCGGTTCCGGCGGTTACACGAAAAAGTTCCGTGCCCGGCAAAGTATTTTTCGCAGCCGTTACAGGGTTTCTGCCGCGAAATCCCCATCGCTGGCCGCTACGGCGCGCTGCGCCCGGCAGGATGCGCACGGATGCGTGTCGCGCCGATGCATCCCTGCATGGCTTGCAGGCGTGCGCAATGCCGGCGGCGTACGCTGCCGGCCTCCGCCCCGGATTCGACCCGAAAGGAAGGCTGCCGATGTCCCACAACCACTCAGGCCATCACGACGCGGGCACGCAGCCCTGCGCGATCTGCGGCAAGCCGTTCGCGCGGCGCGATCTGGTGCCGGCGGCGCTGGTGCGCGAGCCGCTGCAGCAGCTGCTGCAGCGCGAGCGGCCGGACTGGAACGCGCAGGCCTGGATCTGCCGGCCCGATCTGGCCGAGCTGCGCGCGCGCTACGTGCATTCGGTGCTCGAAGCCGAGAAGGGCGAGCTGACCGGGCTGGAGCAGGCGGTGCTCGACAGCCTGCGCCGGCACGAGATCCTGTCGGCCAACGTCGATGCCGAGCAGGAGCAGGCCTGGAGCTTCGGCGAGCGGCTCGCCGATCGCATCGCGAGCTTCGGCGGCAGCTGGAGCTTCCTGATCCTGTTCATGCTGTTCATCGCCGTCTGGATCGCGATGAACTCGCTGGTGATGTTCTTCCGGCCGCTCGACCCGTTCCCGTACATCCTGCTGAACCTGCTGCTGTCGTGCCTCGCAGCCGTGCAGGCGCCGATCATCATGATGAGCCAGAACCGTCAGGAGGCCCGCGACCGCGTGCGCGCCGAGCACGACTATCAGGTCAACCTGAAGGCCGAGCTGGAGATCCGCCACCTGCACGAGAAGATCGACCACCTGCTGAACCACCAGTGGGAGCGGCTGCTGCAGATCCAGGAAGTGCAGGTCGATCTGCTGACCGAGCTGCGCCGGCCGCGGTAAAAATCCGCAGCGTGCCGTGCCGGTTCCGGCTTGCAGGCCGGGTTGAGCCGCCCGGATGGATGGCATCAAGCGATGCGCTGGCCTGAATCGATCCGCTCGTGCAGCCTGCCGGCGTCCGGCCGACCGCCCGGGCGGCGGCGACGGCTTGCGGAGGCCCTGCAGACCCCATGAACGACCCGATCGGAAAGGCGCGCGAACTCGCCGCCCGCCAGCGCCAGAAGACCGCCGCCAGCGCCGCGGCGAGCGACAGGCCCGCCGGCGAGCAGCTGCCGCTGTGGTCGGAGGCGCTGCGCGGCGTGCCGAACGAACTCGTGCGCTCCTCGCTGTTCTCGGCCCGCGACAAGCGCGAGCCGCGCCGCAGCTTCCGTGGTGAGGATCTGGTCGTGCTCGGCGACGGGCGCATCAATTACCGCGGCGAGGAGCTGCGCCAGGACGACGAAACCGTCTGGCTGCACGTGCTGCATCTGGCGCGCCTGCATCCGCTCGGCGAATCGGTCGAGTTCACGCCGCACGCCTTCCTGAAGGCGATCGGCTGGGGCACGAGTGCGAAGGAATACACGCGGCTGCGCGAGCACCTGTCGCGCATGCAGGCGACCGCGCTGTCGGTCTACAGCCGGCGCCTCGGCAAGGGCTGCAGCGTGTCGCTGATCCGCAAGTTCGAGTTCGCCGACGAGGCCGGCCAGAAGCTCGTGCGCTGGCGCGTCTACATCGAGCCGGAGATGCACATCCTGTTCGGCGGCGTCTACTACACGCAGCTCGAATGGGAACAGCGCATGCGCCTCGGCACGCTGGCCTGCTGGCTGCACGGCCTGTATTCGAGCCACACGCAGCCGTTCCCGATGAAGGTCGAGACGCTGAAGGACGGCTGCGGCTCGGCGGCGCGGGATCTCAAGAACTTCCGCTACCGGCTGCGCAGGTCGCTCGAAGAGCTGCGCCAGGTCGGCTTCCTGAGCCACTGGTACATCGACCGCACCGATCTCGTCCACGTCCAGCGCACCGCCGTACCGACCGACGAGGCCCTGCCCGGCGCAGCGACGGACAGCGATCCCGACACCGCCGCCGAAGCGCCGATCCCGCCCGACGCCGACCCGGACACGCCGGCCGGCAACTCAAAACCCGAATGAAGCCGAAGGCACACGATCCGGCCGGAAGTTATCCGCTGCGGGTTGGCTGTGGATGAATCTGTGGATGAATTGTGGGCATCCCGGTAGCCGATTCGGGTTTTGAGTTGCCGAAACAGGCCACCGTTCGGGTTTTGAGTTGCCATGATTCGGGTTTTGAGTTGCCGAAGTTCGGGTTTTGAGTTTCAAAAGTTCGGGTTTTGAGTTGCTGTGGATATCTACAAGCAATTGTACTGAAAGGGAAAAAAGGCATTTTTTTTTGATGCTAACCTTCTTTAACCTATTTATAACCAAAAAAACGCGCGCGCGTACGCGTGTATACGCGCATGCACGCGTACGCGTGAGGACGTTCATCGAAAAATGGTCTTCAGAAAGAACGGCACCGGTCTGCGTCCACCGATCGACCTCCGCAGGACGATTCGCGCCGGACGAGGCATGCATCCTGTGCTGCTGAACAACTTCGCAACTGCATCAGGCAACGGCACCGACAACGGCGTCGGAAACTCAAAACCCGAACGACAGCGGCAAAGCGTCTGCACGACACGGCCACTGCCAGTCCTCATGGCCAGAACGTACGTCCTGCGGATACGAGCCCGTCGATCATCGACAGGCCACGGCTTCGGCAACTCAAAACCCGAACGCTGTCCGCATCGCCACCGGCAGGCCGGCCACCATCAGATGGTCCGGTCGAAAGCCCGCAGCTCCGGGCCTGCCAGCCGGTAGAGCTGCGCCGGGCGGCTGGAGCGGTCCTGCGAGAAGGCCCCCGGCACCGGCACGATGAAGCCCTGCGCCTCGATCTTGCGCCGGAACGAGGCCGGGTCCGGGCGGCTGCCGAGCACGCGGCAGTAGACCGCGTAGAGCTGCGGCAGCGTGAAGGTCTCATCGAGCAGGAAGGCCGGCAGCGACGAATACGTCGCCTTGTCACGCACCCGCGCCAGTGCCCGCGTCACGATGTCGGTGTGATCGAAGGCGAGCACCGGCAGCGTCGCGACCGGCTGCCAGCGCGCACCGGCCGGCAGCGTCGTGATCCGCCCGGCCGGCAGCATCGCGAAGTAGGCGATGCTGATCGACCAGCCGCGCGGATCGCGCGTGCGGCTGCCGAAGCTGTAGAGCTGTTCGAGATACGGCACCTGTACGCCGAGCTTGCCGGCGAGCACGCGCCGCGCGGTGCCGGCGGTATCGGCATCCTCATCGACGTGCACGTAGCCGCCGGGCAGCGCCGGCCGGCCGCGGAACGGCTCCTGCGCACGCTCGGCGATCAGCACCTGCAGGCCGTCGTCATCGGCGGGTTCTGCCAGCGTGAACAGCACGATGTCGACGGTGGCGATCGGGCGGAGGTGTTCGCTCATCTCGGGGCTTCCGGCGCGTCGTGGCGGCTGCAGGCAGGGGGCGGCGGCGCGCAGCCTAAAAGGTCATTCCTATTTCTTGCAAATGGCAACTTGCAATTTGCATTTATGTGGATCAGTCTTGGTGCCGTCACCAACGACCGCCACGAGAGGAGCGCCGCCATGGGTTACGCCCGCTGGGATTCCGATGACTGGAGCGATTACGCCGCCGGCCAGGCCGGCCGCAGCCGCGAGGAAGTGTTCACGCGCCGCAGCCTCGATCCCGAGTTCGATCCGCTGAACATCCGCCGGCGCGAGTCGCGCGATTCGGCGCAGAACCCCGAATCGAACGCGATCATCGTCGCCTTCGACGAAACCGGCTCGATGGGCAGCATTCCCGATGCCTTCGTGCGCGAGGGCCTCGGCACGATGGTGCAGGCGCTGCTCGACCGCCGGCCGGTCAGCGATCCGCACGTGATGGTCATGGGTTTCGGCGACGCCTGGTGCGACCGCGCGCCGCTGCAGGTCACGCAGTTCGAGGCCGACCTGCGCATCGCCGATCAGCTCTCGCGGCTGTGGCTCGAAGGCGGCGGCGGCGGCAACCGCTTCGAGAGCTACAACCTGCCGTGGTACTTCGCGGCGCGGCGCACGTCGATCGACTGCTTCGAGAAGCGCGGCAGGAAGGGCTATCTGTTCACGGTCGGCGACGAGCCGCCGCCGCCGAAGCTGCTCGCCGCGCACGTGCGCGAATTCCTTGGCGATGAAATCCGCCGCGACCTCGACAACGCCGAACTGCTGCGCGCCGCCGGGCGCATGTACGAGATCTTCCACGTCGTCGTCGAGCAGGGCAGCCACTACCGCAGCTTTCCGGACGAGGTCGAACAGGGCTGGACGCGGCTGCTCGGCCAGCGCGTGCTGTTCCTTGCCGACTACCGCCAGCTCGCCGAGGTCATCGTCTCGGCGATCGAGGTCAACGAGGGCCGCGATCCGGATGCCGTGGTCGCGAGCTGGGACGCTGCCGCCGGCACGGTCGCGAAGGCCTTGCGCCGGCTGCCGGCAGCGTCGCGCCGGCGCGGCCTGCTCGGCTACTTCGGCCGGAGCGCCCGCTGATGCGCGCGCTCGCGGTGATCGGCGCCGGCTACGGCGATGAAGGCAAGGGCGCGGCCACCGACCGGCTGGCCGCGACCCTCGGGCCGCGGGCGCTGGTCGTGCGCCACAACGGCGGTGCGCAGGCCGGCCACACCGTCATCGCGCCCGATGGCCGCCGGCACGTGTTCGGCCACATCGGCAGCGGCAGTTTCGCCGGCGTGCCGAGCTACCTGTCGGAGTACTTCGTCGCCAGCCCGATCCTGTGCCTGCGCGAACTGAGGGCGCTTGCCGTACTCGGCGTGCAGCCGAAGCTGCACGTCGATGCCGGCTGCGCGGTGACGACGCCGTACGACATGCTGCTGAACCAGGCCGTCGAGGCCGCACGCGGAGCCGGCCGGCACGGCTCCTGCGGCGTCGGCTTCGGCGAGACGATCGAACGCCACGACCACGCCGGTTTCGCGCTCACGGTCGCCGACCTGCGCAAACCCGTGCGGCTGCGCGAACGGCTCGAAGCGATCCGCCGCGACTGGCTGCCCGCGCGCGTCGCGGCGCTCGGTATCGACCGGCTGCCAGCGGTGGCTTACGACAATGCGCTGTCGGTGCGCTTCGTCGACGACTGCGCTCGCTTCCTGGCCGCAGTCGAGGTCTGCGATGCCGGCGTGCTGCGCGGCCGGCCGCTGATCTTCGAGGGCGCGCAGGGGCTCGGCCTCGACATGGACCGCGGCGCCTTCCCGCACGTCACGCGCTCGCACACCGGCATCCGCAACGCCGTGACGCTGACTCGCGCGGCCGGCCTCGACGCGCTGCAGGTGCAGTACGCCACCCGCGCCTACGCCACCCGCCACGGCGCCGGCCCGCTCGCGCACGAACTGCCGGCCGCACCGGCCGCGGCGGTGCGCGATGCGACCAACCGCCCGAACGACTGGCAGGGCCGGCTGCGCTTCGGCTGGCTCGACCTCGACCGCCTCGCCACCGACATCCGGACCGACCTCGCCGATGCCGGCGCGCTGGCGGTGACGGCGGAGCTGATCGTCAGCTGCCTCGACCAGATGGACGAGGTGATCCCGCACGTCGCGGACGGCGGACTCGTGCAGGTGCCGCGCGAGCGCTGCCTGGCGTGGTACGCGCAGCGGCTGGGGCTGAGGGCCGGTTACGGCGCGTACGGACCGGGGCGGGATGCGGTGCGGGAATGGGCGCGGGCTGCGTGAGGCCATTGCAGCGCGACTGCCGGCGCAGGCCGTCCCGGGCAGCGCGGTCATTCGCGAAACGGACCGCGCGCCGGGTTCCCTCCTCAACGCCGGCGATCAGGGCATGCAGGCAGCCGCGGGGCGCAGGGCCCATCAGGCACGATTCTTCTGCGCCTCGACGTATTTCCTGAGCACGCGGTTGATGAGTGTCTGATAGCCCCTGCCCTGTTCCCGGAAATAACCGAGGACATCGGCATCGATTCTCAGCGTGATCTGCTTCTTCGGTCCCGGCCAGATCACGGCCTGCGCCAGAAAATGTGCGTCGCGTTCCGGATCGTCGGAGAAGTCGATGTCATCGTCCGTCATCGCCTGCAGACGGGCCCAGTCGGTCGCGGATGGCGGTTTCGTATGCGATGCGCTCATTCTTGCTGGCCTTCCTCGCAGAAATGATTCTGACGATGCGGGGTTCGCGTTCCGTGAACACGAAGGCGATCGTGATGCCCTGAATCCTGCCGATGGCCTGCCAGCGGATTTCTCCATAGTCCCTGCGGGTGTCCCGGGCAATGAGGATGGGGTTGGCCGTCACCCGCGGCAGGTCCTGGAAATCAATGCCGTGCTTTTCGATGTTGCTGGCGTTCTTCTGCTCATCCCACGCCCATTCGACGTGATCGTCGAAACCATGCTCCTGATAGCGATCGGACATCGCAGGCTCCGGGCGCCGGCAGGATGTGCCTTCGCCTGATCGATCGGGCGACAGAAGCTTGAATCCGTGGATCACCGCATGGTGTAACTACAAACGTAGTTACACTACGCGCCCACGTCAACAGGGCGGATGCGCACGTGGCGCACGGCGTCCCTGAAGCCGGCGGACAGCTTGCAGGAGGGCGGAAAGCGGCAAGTCGCGGTGGCGGCTGCGATGGCCGCAGCACCGGGCCGCTGCCGCGTGGATCAGCCCGGTGCCGGCATCTGCCCGAGCAGCTTGTCGAGCGTCAGCGGGTAGTCGCGCACGCGCACGCCGGTGGCGTTGTAGACGGCGTTGGCGATGGCGGCGGCGACGCCGCACAGGCCGAGTTCGCCGACGCCCTTGGCCTTCATCGGCGAGGACACCGGATCGGCTCCGTCGAGGAAGATGACCTCCTGGTGCGGGATGTCGGCGTGCACCGGCACCTCGTAGCCGGCAAGGTCGTGGTTCACGAAGCAGCCGAGCCGCGGGTCAACGTGCAGGGCCTCGCTGAGCGCGGCGCCGACGCCCATCGTCATCGCGCCGATCACCTGGCTGCGTGCCGTCTTCGGGTTCAGGATGCGCCCGGCCGCGCATACGGCCAGCATCCGGCGCACGCGCGTCTCGCCGGTCGCGGCATCGACGCCGACCTCGACGAAGTGCGCCCCGAAGGTCGACTGCTGGTACTTGCGGTCGAGACCGGCGAACTCGATCGAATCCTCGGCGAGCAGTTCGCTGTCGCGCACGGCATCGGCGAGGGGCGCGACGCGCCCGCCGGCCTGCACCTCGCCGTCCGCGAAGCGCACGGCCGCGGCATCCCTGAAGCCGAGCCGCTGCGCGATCTGCTCGCGCAGACGCATGCAGGCGGCGTAGACGCCGGCGGTCGAGCAGTTGCCGCCCCACTGCCCGCCGGAGCCGGCCGAGACCGGGAAGTCCGAATCCCCGAGGCGTACGTCGACCTGCGCGAGCGGCACGCCGAGCATCTCGGCGGCAGTCTGGGCGATGACGGTGTAGCTGCCGGTGCCGATGTCGGTCATGTCGGTCTCGACCGTCACGCGTGCGTCGCGCCCGAGCCGCACGCGCGCGCCGGATTTCATGACCAGGTTGTTGCGAAACGCCGCGGCGACGCCGTGGCCGAGCAGCCAGCGGCCGGCGCGGGTGCGGCCGGGGACGGGATTGCGCTGCGCCCAGCCGAAGCGCGCGGCACCGGTGCGCAGGCACTCGACCAGCTGGCGCTGCGAGAAGCGCCGCTGCGGGTCGTGCGGATCGACCGGCGTGTCGTTGCGGATGCGCAGCTCGACCGGATCGAGGCCGAGCTTTTCGGCAAGCTCGTCGATCGCGATCTCCAGCGCCATCAGTCCCGGTGCCTCGCCCGGGGCGCGCATCGCGTTGCCTTCGGGCAGGTCGAGCGTCGCCAGGCGCAGCGCGCTCAGGCGATGGGCGCCGGCATAGAGCAGCTGCGTCTGCTGGGTCGCCGTCTCGGCGCTGCCGCCCGGCAGGTTGCCGCACCAGCTCTCGTGGGCGATCGCGTGGATGTGGCCGTCTGCGGTCGCACCGATGCGGATGCGCTGGATCGTCGCCGGCCGGTGCGTGGTGTTGTTGAAGACCAGCGGCCGCGCAAGCATGACCTTGACCGGCCGGCCGATCGCACGCGCCCCGAGCGCGGCGAGCACGGCATCGGCGCGCACGAACAGCTTGCCGCCGAAACCGCCGCCGATGTACGGCGACAGCAGCCGGATCTGCTCCGGCCTGATGCCGAGCGTCTTCGCGAGATCGGCGCGGCCCCAGGCGATCATCTGGTTCGAGGTCCAGAGCGTCAGCCGATCGCCGTCCCAGGCCGCCATCGATGCGTGCGGCTCCATCATCGCGTGCGACTGGTCGGGCGTGCGGTAGACGGCGTCGATGCGCACGGCCGAGGCGGCGAAGGCCGCGGCGAAGTCGCCGAGCCGGCGGTCGGGTTCGTCCTGCGGCGCCCGGCCGCTGTCGCGCACCTTTGCCAGATCGAACTCGCCGGCCTCGCGCGCGTATTCGACGCGGATCAGCCGCGCCGCGGCGCGCGCCTGCTCGAAGCTTTCGGCGACGACCAGCGCGATGGCCTGGTGATAGTGCTCGATCCGCGGCCCGCCGAGCAGCTTCGCGGTGTTGCGCGGACCCTGGCCGAGCGGGCCGGCGTTGTCGGCGCTGATCACCGCGAGCACGCCGGGCGCGCGGCGCGCTGCTTCGGCATCGAACGAGCGGATGCGGCCCCTGGCGATGCCGGCACCGAGCACATGACCGTACGCGGGCCTGGCGAGACCGTCTGCGAAGCCGCCCGTGAAGCCGTCGTGATGCTCGTAGGCATACGGCGCACGGCCGGTGGTCTTCAGCGGGCCGTCGATGCGGTCGACGGGCTGGCCGACGACACGCAGGCGATCAGTGGGGTTTTCAGCGGATGGCGTGTCGAATTTCATCGGCTCAGCTCCGGGCTTCGGCCAGCGCCGCCGCGAGCGTGCGCTCGACCAGCAGCGTCTTGTAGGCGTTCTCGCGCGTGGTGCGTGCCTCGGCGAGCAGCGCGGTGGCGACGGCGGACGCACCGCGCGGCAGTTCGGCCTCGGCTGCTTCGAGGCGCCACGGCTTCGGCGCGACGCCGCCGAGCGCGACGCGCCCGCGGCCGTCGGGCTGGACGATGACGGCGACCGCGACCAGCGCGAACGCGTACGAGGCGCGGTCGCGGACCTTGCGGTACACGTGCCGGCCACCGGGCGGCGGCGGCAGCGTCACGGCGACGATCAGTTCGCCGGGCTCCAGCGCGTGCTCGACCTGCGGCGTCTCGCCGGGCAGGCGGTGGAAGTCGGCCAGCGCGAGGCTGCGCGTGCTGCCGTCCGGGCGCAGCGTCTCGACCACGGCGTCGAGCGCGCGCAGCGCCACGGCCATGTCGCTCGGATGCGCGGCGATGCAGGCCTCGCTGACGCCGAGGATCGCGTGCTGGCGGCTGTAGCCGCCGAGTGCCGCGCAGCCGCTGCCGGGCAGGCGTTTGTTGCACGGCAGGTCGCTGTCGTAGAAGTACGGGCAGCGCGTGCGCTGCAGCAGGTTGCCGGCGGTGGTCGCACGGTTGCGCAGCTGCCCCGAGGCGCCGGAGAGCAGCGCGCGCGCAAGCAGCGCGTAGTCGCGGCGCACGCGCGCATCGGCGGCGAGATCGCTGTTGCGCACCAGCGCACCGATGCGCAGGCCACCGTCGGCGGTGCCCTCGATCTGATCGAGACCGAGGCCGTTCACGTCGATCAGGTGCGCCGGGGTCTCGATCTCCAGCTTCATCAGATCGAGCAGGTTGGTGCCGCCGGCGATGAAGCGCGCGCCCGGATGCGCGGCGGCACTGGCGACCGCTGCCTGCGGCGAGCCGGCGCGTTCATACGTGAACGGTTTCATGCGCGGCTCCCGGCGGCTTCGGTGATCGCTTCGACGAGGTTCGAGTAGGCGCCGCAGCGGCAGAGGTTGCCGCTCATGCGCTCGCGGATTTCGTCGGCGCTCAGTGTCGGTGCGGCTTCGAGATCGGCGCTGACGTGGCTCGGCTGGCCGGCACGCAGTTCATCGAGCATGCCGAGGGCCGAGCAGATCTGGCCCGGCGTGCAGTAGCCGCACTGGAAGGCATCGTGCTTCACGAAGGCCGCCTGCATCGGATGCAGCCGTCCGGGCGTGCCGAGGCCCTCGATCGTCGTGAGCTCGGCGCCCTCGTGCATGACGGCGAGCGTCAGGCAGGCGTTGATGCGCCGGCCGTCGAGCAGCACCGTGCAGGCCCCGCACTGGCCGTGATCGCAGCCCTTCTTGGTGCCGGTCAGCTGCAGATGCTCGCGCAGCGCATCGAGCAGCGTCGTGCGCGTATCGAGTTCGAGGCTGTGCACCTCGCCGTTGATGCGCAGCCTCACGCGCTGCTGCACCGGGGCTGCCGCGGTTTGCGGCGCATCGCGGCTTGCGGCGCCCGACAACGACGGCAGCGCCGCCGCGCTGGCCGACACGGCGCTCGCGATCAGCAGCCGGCGGCGGGTGATCTTCAGATGCAGGCAGTCGTCCACGGGTTGTTTTCCTCGACGCGGGCGGGAAGACGGGCCGGTCGGGGTGCCGCAGGCAGCGAGGCAGCCTGACAGCCGGCCGGCAGCGGCGGACTTCGGCTCCGGACGGACCGGAACGGAAACGGCAGAAGCCGGCGGCCCGGCGCAGGCCGGCCGTCAGCCCGGGTTTCGAGCCACGCCCGCGCGCCGCGTGCCGGCCGCGCACGACCTGCTGCTATGCACGAATCGTCCATCGGCACGGCGCCGGCCGTGACAGGTCCGGCCACGCCGGGCGCCGGCGGGGCTGATGCCGGGGGTCTGCAGTCGAAAACAGCTGCCTGCGCAACCCGTAATCAGCCCGTAATCGCCGCTCTGGCCGGTTTTCGCACTGTTTGCCCTGATAAGTTCAATAATCAATCAAATCCTGCAGATATGATGGTTTTTATAACTGTATTAACCGATAAATTATCAATTCTGCTGCTCTGGACGAAGCTCATGTCGGCCAGCCCTGCAAGTCGTCACATGCGCAGGAAGCATGCCCCGCTGCCTTCCTTCGCGCGTGCGCAGGACTGCGCTGCCGGATGAACGCACGGGCGGCGCGCAGGGCTCAGAGATCCGCGAACTGCCAGTCGGCCTGCGTGACGACGCGATCGATGAAGCGCCGGGTGCGGGCCGGCAGGCCGCGGGCGCTCGGGTAGACCAGATGCACCGGCAGCGGCGGCGGGGCGAAGCTGCCGAGCACGGACACGAGCCGGCCGGCGCGCACGGCCTCGGCGACCTGATACGACAGCAGCGCGGTGATGCCGCCGCCGCGCTCGGCGTACAGGAGGGCTGCATCGGCGCTGTTGCTGCGCAGGCGCGGGGCGATCGGCACGCGCAGCGCCCGGGCCTCGTCGCCGAAGGCCCACTCCGCGGCACTCGTCAGCGCCGTGCAGGCGATCAGTTCGTGTGCGGCCAGCGCGGCCGGGGTCTGCGGGTGGCCGTGCCGCGCCAGATAATCGGGGGCGGCGACCAGCACGCGGCGCACGCTGCCGACCAGGCGTGCAACCAGCGTCGAATCGGCGAGCGGGCCGATGCGCACGGCCACGTCGATGCGCTCCTCGATCAGCTGCGCGTAGTGATCGCCGAGGCGCAACTCGGCGCTGACCCGCGGCTCATCGGCGAGGAAGCCGGCCAGCAGCGGCGCGACGTGCAGCCGCCCGAACAGCAGCGGAGCGGCGACCACGAGATGTCCGCGCGCCTGGCTGCGTTCATCCTGCACGGCTTCGTCGGCCTCGTCGAAGGCCGCGAGCAGTGCGCGCGCCCGCTCCAGATAGCGCTGGCCGGCGTCGGTCGGCGTCACCGCCCGCGTCGTGCGCGCCAGCAGGCGCACGCCGAGCCGGGCTTCGAGCGCCGCGACCAGGCGCGTGACCGCGGCCGGCGACTGCCCGAGCCGGCGCGCGGCCGGCGCGAAGCCGCCGGCGTCGACGACGCTGACGAAGGCAAGCAGCGTGGCATGGCGGTCCATGGATTCCTCCGTCTGACGCAATGATGTCGTGCAGAACAAACGGATTATCGTCACCGGCATCGGCAATCACACTGGCTCGGCATCGGCGGCGCTCCCGGCCGCCGAACCTGCCGAGAGCCATGCCGCCATGAACGACACGATGAACGACACGCCCCGCACGTCCCGCATCCCCGCCTTCCCGTCGATCGAAGCCGCTCCGGCCGCGTCCCGGCCGCTGCTCGATGCCGTGCACGCTGCCTTCGGTGCCGTGCCCAACCTGTTTCGCGTCGCCGCGCACAGCCCGGCGGCGCTCGAAGGCCTGCTCGGCCTGCACGGCGCGCTCGGCAAAGGCGCGATCGACGCCGCGACCCGCGAGCGCGTGGCGCTCGCCATCGCCGAATACGATGGCTGCCGCTACTGCCTGGCTGCGCACGCCTGGCTCGGTGCCCGGCTCGCCGGGCTCGATGCCGACGAGATCGCGCAGAACCGCCGCGGCCGCTCGCACGACCTGCGCGCCGATGCGGCGCTGCGCTTCGCGCGCCGCGTCGCCGAGAGCCGCGGCCACGTCGGCAGCGGCGATCTGGCCGCGGTGCGCGAGGCCGGCTACGGCGATGGCGAGCTGGTCGAACTCGTGGCGCTGGTCGCGCTGAACGTGCTGACCAACTACCTGAACGAGGTCGCGCAGACCGACATCGACTTCCCGGTGCCGGCGGAACCGGCGGCGGCCTGAAAGCCGGCAGGACCCGGCGCTGCGCTGCGCGCCGGTCCCGTTCCTGGGCATGAGCAAACGTTCATGCCCCGGAACGGGGCCGGCGGCCGGCCGGTCGCACAGCGGCAATCCCCCCGTGCCGCCGGAGTCCGCCGATGCCTGCCGCCCCGTTTCGCCCCGTCGCCGGCCGCGAGTCGCGGCATGTGCCGCTCGCCGGCCTGCTGCTGGCTGCCGTCCTCGCCGCCGGCTGCGGCGAGACCGCGACGCTGCCGGCCGAGGCCGGCTACGGGCCGGCGCCGCAGCTGCCCGAGCCGAAGCGCACGCTGATCCCGACCGTCAACGTCGCCGAGGCCAGCGGCTGGCCGCAGGGCGTGACGCCGGTGCCGGCGCCGGGGCTCGCCGTGCAGGCCTTCGCCGACGGGCTCGCGCATCCGCGCTGGCTGTACGTGCTGCCGAACGGCGACGTGCTGGTCGCCGAGACCGACGCCCCGCCGAAGCCCGAGGACGGCCAGGGGCTGAAGGGCTGGATCATGAAATGGTTCATGAAGCGCGCCGGCAGCAGCACGCCGAGCGCCAACCGCATCACGCTGCTGCGCGATGCCGACGGCGACGGCCGGCCGGAAACGCGCACGGTGTTCCTGGAGGGGCTGAACTCGCCGTTCGGCATGGCGCTGGTCGGCGAGGATTTCTATGTCGCCAACACCGATGCGCTGCTGAGATTCCCGTACCGGCGCGGCGACACGCAGATCCGCGCCGCACCGGTGAAGCTCGCCGACCTGCCGGGCGGGCCGCTGAACCATCACTGGACCAAGAACCTCATCGCCGACCGGGACGGCCGCACGCTGTACGTGACGGTCGGCTCCAACAGCAACGTCGCCGAGAACGGCATGGCGGTCGAGGAGAACCGTGCGGCGATCCTCGCGATCGAGCGCGCCAGCGGCAAAACCCGCGTCTACGCCTCGGGCCTGCGCAACCCCAACGGCCTGGCCTGGCAGCCGCAGACCGGGCAGCTGTGGACCGTCGTCAACGAGCGCGACGAACTCGGCAGCGATCTGGTGCCGGATTACCTGACCTCGGTGCAGGACGGCGGCTTCTACGGCTGGCCGTACAGTTACTACGGCGCGCACGTCGATGCCCGCGTCGAGCCGCCGCGCCCGGAGCTGGTCGCACGGGCGCTGCAGCCCGATTACGCGCTCGGTGCGCACACCGCCTCGCTCGGCCTGAGCTTCTATTCGGGCACGCTGATGCCGCAGTACCGCAATGGTGCCTTCATCGGCCAGCACGGTTCGTGGAACCGCGAGCCGCCGGCCGGTTATCGCGTCGTGTTCGTGCCGTTTCGCGACGGCCGGCCCGACGGTGCCGTGCAGGAGGTGCTCGGCGGCTTTCGCGACGGCGACCAGGCGCGCGGCCGGCCGGTCGGGGTTGCGATCGACGCGCACGGGGCGCTGCTGGTCGCCGATGATGTCGGCAACACCGTCTGGCGCGTGACGCCGGCGGTCAGGCCGGCGGCAGCCCCGGTGGCGACGCGCTGAAGCCGCGCGACATCCGTAATCAAACCGTCATGCGACTGTCGTCAAAGCGTCGCAAAATGGGCAGACGCCGTCTGTCGGTGCGTGCGCGTGCGGTTGCCGGCTTCGAGTCCGGATGCACCGGTCACCGGCGGCGGCGGCCGTCGCGAGCCACCGGAGTTCCCGCACGATGTCCGTTCCACCACTCGACCCGCTGCTGCCGGCCGACGCGCCGGCAGCCGTCGAGGCGCGCAGCGCCAATTCCCCGATCCTCACGGTTGCCGGTCCGGCCGAAACCCCGGCCATTCCCGCCGTCAGCAATGCCGTACCGCCCGATCTCGACAGCCCCGAGCTGTACCTGAACCGCGAGCTGACCTGGCTGGCGTTCAACCGCCGCGTGCTGCACGAGGCCGAGGACGCGCGCACGCCGCTGCTCGAACGCGTGAAGTTCCTCGCGATCGTCAGCTCCAACCTCGATGAATTCTTCATGAAGCGCATCGGCGGCCTGAAGCAGCAGATCGCCGCCGGCGTGCGCACGCCGAGCGTCGACGGGCGCATGCCGCGCCAGCAGCTCAGCGAGTGCTACGCAGCCGTGCGCGAGATCAACGAGCAGATGCGCGTGCTCTCCGGCGTGCTGCACGGACTGCTGATCGCCGAGAGCATCCACGTGCGGCGCTGTCGCAACCTCACGACCGAGCAGCAGGCGGATCTGCGCCAGATGTACATCCGCACGGTGCTGCCGCTGGTGACGCCGCAGGCGATGGACCCGGCGCATCCGTTCCCGTTCATCTCCAACCTGTCGCTGAACCTGCTGGTGACGGTGCGCTACCCGCACGACGAGCAGGTGTCGCTGATGCGCGTGAAGGTGCCGACCGGCCAGGGCGTCGAGCGGCTGATCGCCCTGGAGAACAACACGATCTTCGTGCCGCTCGAGGACGTGATGGCCGAGAACCTCGACCTGCTGGTGCCGGGCATGGTCATCGAGGCGGTCGAGTGCTTCCGCGTCACGCGCAACGCCGTGGTCGAGGCCGACGAGGATCAGGCCGACGACCTGCTGCTGCTGATCGAATCCGAGCTGCGCGAGCGACGCTTCGCGCCGACCGTGCGCCTGGAGGTCAACCGCGGCATGGACCCGGTGCACCGCGGCATGCTCGCCGCCGAACTCGGTCTCGACGAGGACACCGACGTGTTCGATGTCGGCGGCATGATGGCGATGCGCGACCTGTTCCAGATCGCCGGCGTCGACCGCCCCGAACTGCACGACACGCCGCACGGTCCGCTCGACCACCCTAAGCTCGCCGGCTCGCCGAACATCTTCCACGCCATCCGCGACGCCGGCACCATCCTGCTGCAACACCCCTACGAGTCGTTCGCGACCTCGGTCGAACGCTTCCTGCGCGAGGCGGCGCGCGATCCGAAGGTGCTGGCGATCAAGATGACGCTGTACCGCACCTCGGCCGATGCGCGGATCATCCAGTACCTGGTCGAGGCCGCGCGCAACGGCAAGCAGGTGGCGGTGGTCGTCGAGCTGAAGGCGCGCTTCGACGAGGCCGCCAACATCCGCTGGGCGGAGCGCATGGAAGAGGCCGGCATCCACGTCAACTACGGCGTCGTCGGCCTCAAGACCCACGCCAAGGTCATCTTCGTCGTGCGCCGCGACTACTCGGGCCTGCGCCGCTACGCGCACATCGGCACCGGCAACTACCACCCGGGCACGGCGCGGCTGTACACCGACCTCGGCCTGCTGACCGCCGACGAGGTGATCGGCGATGACCTGATGGAGCTGTTCAACTACCTGACCACCGGCTTCACGCCCAAGCGCAACTACCGCAAGCTCCTGCCGGCGCCGAAGCTGCTGAAGCCCGCGCTGCTCGATCGCATCGAGCGCGAGATCCGCCTGCACACCACGAAGAACCCCGGCCTGATCCAGTTCAAGATGAACGCGCTCGAGGACGCCGACATCGTGCGTGCGCTGTACCGCGCCGCGCAGGCCGGCGTGCGCGTCGACCTGATCGTGCGCGACACCTGCCGGCTGCGCCCGGGCCTGCCGGGGATTTCGGAGAGCGTGCGCGTGATCAGCATCGTCGGGCGCTTCCTCGAACACCCGCGGCTGTTCTACTTCCGCAACGGCGGCCATGAGGAATACTTCATCGGCTCGGCCGACTGCATGAAGCGCAACCTCGAAAGCCGCGTCGAGGTCGTCGCGCCGGTCGAGCACCCGGAGGCGCGGCTGGAGCTGCGCGCGATCCTCGACACCCAGCTCAACGAGCGGCGCAGCGCCTGGGACATGCAGTCCGACGGTTCCTACGTGCAGCGCACGCCGTCCGAGAACGGCGAGACGCGCGGCACGCACGAACTGCTGATCGCCGCCGCCGAGGCACGCACGCGCGAAGCCACGCGTCTGAAGAAGCGCCGGCCGAAGGCGATCGCCAAGCGCAGCAGCCTGTAATCCGGCATCGGCACACGGTTTCGCCCCTGTCTCCGCCCCGCTTTCCGCAAGGGAAGCGGGGCGGCGGCGTTTGTGCGCGGCTGGCGTCCTGATCCGGTGGCGACGCCGGGGAGGGTCGCGGGGGGCGCAGACCGGGCCGAAGGCAGCGCAGCCGTCATTTCGCGTGTTTCTGGGTGATTGCAGGGCTGTTCCGGCCGGTTATTCCGGGAATCCTGCAATGTGAGCGTGGTTTCCTGCGCTTGCCATGCACGCATCAGCCCCTCCTGCGAAGCTGTGGATGCCCGGCCGCAGCGTATGGCCGGCCGTGACCGGCATCACGCACGTCCATGTGCGGTTCCTGATCGATGGAAGTACGGGTCACGCGTGTGCAAGCGCGATTCAGGTCGATCGAACTGCGGGTCACACGCGTGCAACTGCTGTTCAGGTCGATATAAGCACGGTTCAGATCGATGGATGCACGGGTCAAGTGCATGGAAGTGCAGTCCAGATCGATGGATGCACGGGTCAAGTGCATGGAACTGCAGTCCAGATCGATAGGCGCACGGGTCAGGTGCATGGAACTGCAGTCCAGATCAATGGATGCACGGGTCAGGTGCATGGAACTGCAGTCCAGGACGATCGAAGCATGGGTCACACGGGCGCAAGTGCGGTTCAAGTCGATTAAACCGCGGCTCACGCGCCCGCAAGTGCGCATCGCCGTGTCCGGTGCCGGACTGCGCCGGCTGCCGCCGGCGCCTCGACCGGCGCCTGCCGATCGCCGTGCAAGGCTGCGCCTTGCGGCCGCCTGCCGCGCGTGGGTCAGGCGTCATGGGAAGAAAAAACCGCGCATCTGCGTGTGATCGCCGGCGGCCGTGCCAGTCTTCGCCGGGTGCCCGCCGCAATGCAGCACGGCGGCGGGCCGTGCCTGGCCATCCCCGTCCTGTCACCCCGGAGTCCGTCGCCGATGATCAGCGATCGCAGTGAAGTCACGAAGATGATCCTGGCCGCCAAGGTCCGCAAAGGCATCCGCTGGGCCGAAGTGGCCGCAAAGGTCGGCCTCAGCAAGGAATGGACGACGGCCGCCTGCCTCGGCCAGATGACGCTCGACAAGACCCAGGCCGGCATCGTCGGCGAGATCTTCGAACTGTCCGACGAGGCGGTCGCGTGGCTGCAGATCGTGCCGTACAAGGGCTCGCTGCCGAGCGCGGTGCCGACCGATCCGCTGATCTATCGCTGGTACGAGATCGTCAACGTCTACGGCACGACCATCAAGGAACTGATCCACGAGGAATTCGGCGACGGCATCATGAGTGCGATCGACTTCTCGATGGACATCTCGCGCGAACCCGACCCCAAGGGCGACCGCGTGCACGTCGTGCTGTCGGGCAAGTTCCTGCCGTACAAGAGCTACTGAGCCCGATCCCGGCGCAACAGCCGGTCCTTTCCGTCCCTTCCCCCTGGCGGGGGAGGGCCTGGGGAGAGGGCGGCCGACCACGCATTCGCGCAGGATCGGCATGCGGCCCGCGGCTCAGCGCACCAGGATCGCGCGGAAGTCGTTGACGTTGGTGTCGGTCGGGCCGGTGACGAGCGCATCGCCGAGCGCGCCGAAGAAGCCGTGGCCGTCGTTGTCG
>JAFEGB010000080.1 GCA_018240295.1 Pseudomonadota bacterium | reverse complement strand
TCTACGCCGCGAGACGTACCGGTCACGCACCGGGCGCACCGTCGGCAGCGGCGGCTGGACTGCCACAGGGCGCCTGATACCGGCGGCTTCGGCCCCCCGTCCCCGACGTGGGCGAGGGGGCT
This sequence comes from Pseudomonadota bacterium, assembly GCA_018240295.1. Taxonomy (GTDB): domain Bacteria; phylum Pseudomonadota; class Gammaproteobacteria; order Competibacterales; family Competibacteraceae; genus Plasticicumulans. Next base: position 10,008 of record JAFEGB010000080.1, on the reverse strand, counting down.
GAAGCGGCGGCGTGTTCCGCCCGGGCCGGCAGTGCGCGCGCACCGCGATGCGTGCTGCCGGTCCAGTCGCGGGTCATATGCGCGGAAGTGCAGTTCACGTCGCTGGAACCGCGGCTCATGCGGGCGGGCCGTGCGGTTGCCGTCGATGCCGATGAACCGGGACGGCCCGCATCCGCCGGCTCCGGAAAGCAGCAAGGGCGCCTCGCGGCGCCCTTGTCGTTTGTGTCGTCTGAACGGCTGAATCGGCGGGAAGGTCGCGGCGCTTCAGCCGTGCATCAGCGCGCTCTCGATCTCGGCGAAGGTCGTCGGCCGCGCCTGCGGGTGGATTTCGAGGCCGAGCTGCTGGCCGATCTGCGACAGCGAGAAGATGCCGCGCACCGCCTCCTTGCCGCTGTCCGGATCGGTGTCGACCACCAGCGCGTGCTGGCGGCCCTGCTCGCGCAGCGTCGCGATGATGTCGCCGACCGTGGCGCGCAGCACGTCGGTGATGTCGAGCACTTCAAGGCGCGGGTACAGCGTCATGATGTCGCGTACGGTCAGTTCCTCGCGCTTCGTGCCGGTCTTCTCCATCAGCTTCATCGGCTTCTCGCCCTGGATGTCGCGGCTGGTGATGACGCCGCGGATCGTGCCGTCCGGGTCGGCCACCAGCAGCAGGCGCACGCCGCCCTTGATCATGCGTTCCAGCGCGACGTTCATCGGCGTCTGCAGCGACACCATCTGGGCGCTGACCTGACGCAGGTCGGTCATCGCGTCGGTCGCCGGGCTGTCCTGCGTGATGCGATCGGGCAGATGCTGGCGCGGGCGGAAGCAGGTGACCCCGGTGTCGAGGTGGCGGAATTTCAGCGGGCGGTACTTGTGAGTCTGCATGATGGCGGGCCTCCGGGGCGGTGGTCTTGAACTGCCTGGGCTTCGTTCTTGGGGACGCGGGCCATAGGCATAGACGCGGGGGCCGGAACTGTAAATCGGCCCGACCGCGCCGCAGGGCGGGCTTAATGTGAATTTCAGTCGGCGGGCGACGGCAGCGGCGCGGGCGCGTCCTGGCGCGGCGGACGGCTCAGGATGGTGTCGGACCAGCGCAGGATCGCGCGCACGCGCGGCGTCAGCAGGCTCCAGGCCTCGCGCCGCGTCACCCAGCGGAATTCGCTGTGCTCGGGCCGGCCGAGCTCGGGGCTGACCGGCAGGTCGACCGTGGCATCGGCCGGAGCCACGGCCAGGTAATAGCGCGCGACCTTGCAGCCGTGGTTGTACGGCGGCGTCTCGCGGAACACCTCGCCCCAGCGGAAATCGAGCGAGTCGATCGTGGTTTCCTCGCGCACCTCGCGCAGCGCCGTGCTGAGCGGGTGCTCGCCGGGCTCGCGCATGCCCTTCGGGAAGTCCCAGTAGTTGAAGGCGCGCAGCAGCAGATATTCCCAGTTGCCGCCGCTGCCGCCGGCGGACGCGCGCAGCACGATGACGCCGCAGGACAGGATGCGGCGGCCGCCACGGGCCGGGTTCGAGGTCTGCTGCTGGTCCACGACGCTCCCTGTCGTCTCAGTCGGTCTGGCCGCCGTGATAGGCGCGCGACAGTTCGTGGACCGCGGCGACCATCGCGCCGGCGTGTTCCGGATCGACGTGCGGGTGGATGCCGTGGCCGAGGTTGAAGACGTGACCGCTGCCGCGACCGTAGCCGGCGAGCACCTGACCGACCTCGGCACGGATGCGCTCGGGCGAGGCGTACAGCACGCAGGGATCGAGGTTGCCCTGCAGCGCCACGCGGCTGCCGACGCGGGCACGGGCCTCGCCGATGTCGGTGGTCCAGTCGAGGCCGAGCGCATCGCAGCCGGTGTCGGCCATCGCTTCGAGCCAGGCTCCGCCGCCCTTCGTGAACAGGATCACCGGCACGCGCCGGCCTTCGGCCTCGCGGTTGAGGCCTTCGACGATGCGCGCCATGTAGTCGAGCGAGAAGCTGCGGTAGGTGGCCGGCGACAGTGCACCGCCCCAGGTGTCGAACACCATCACCGCCTGCGCACCGGCGCCGATCTGCGCGTTCAGGTAGGCGATGACCGCGCGCGTGACCGTGCCGAGCAGCTTGTGCAGCACTTGCGGCTGTTCGTACATCAGGCCCTTGACCTTCGCGAACTCCTTGCTGGAGCCGCCTTCGACCATGTAGGTCGCGAGCGTCCACGGGCTGCCGGAGAAGCCGATCAGCGGCACGCGACCGGCGAGTTCGCGGCGGATCAGGCGCACGGCGTCCATCACGTAGCCGAGTTCGAGTTCGGGATCGGGCACGCCGAGGCGTTCGATCTCGGCGGCGCTGCGCACCGGGTGCGCGAAGCGCGGCCCCTCGCCCTCGGCGAAGGACAGGCCGAGCCCCATCGCATCGGGCACGGTCAGGATGTCGGAGAACAGGATCGCCGCATCGAGCGGGAAGCGCGCGAGCGGCTGCAGCGTGACCTCGCAGGCCAGCTCCGGAGCGGTGCAGAGCGACATGAAGCTGCCGGCGCGCGCGCGCGTGGCGCGGTACTCGGGCAGGTAGCGGCCGGCCTGACGCATCATCCAGACCGGCGTCGCATCGACGGGTTCGCGCAGCAGCGCGCGCAGGAATCGGTCGTTCTTCAGGGGCGGGTTCATCGGCGGGCTCGGCAACACGGCGCGGAAAGGCCGGCAGTGTGCCGCATCGCGCGCCGATCGGCCACGATGCGCCGCCGCAGCGGCCGCCGGAGGCTTGCGGCAGCCGCTGCGGGGGGCGGGAGGCTCAGACTTCGAGGTAGTCGAGGATGCCGAGTGCCGCTTCGCGGCCTTCGAAGACCGCGGTCACGACCAGATCGGAACCGCGCACCATGTCGCCGCCGGCGAACACCTTCGGGTTGCCGGTCTGGAACTGGCGCTCGCTGCCGGCGGCGCGCACGGCGATGCGGCCGCGATCATCGGTGGCGATGCCGAACTCGGCGAACCACGGCTTCGGGTCCGGACGGAAGCCGAAGGCGATCAGCACGGTGTCGGCCGCGATGATCTCCTCGGAGCCGGGCACGACCTCGGGGCTGCGCCGGCCGCGGGCATCGGGCGCGCCGAGCCGGGTGGTGACCACCTTGACGCCCTCGACCCGGCCGTTGCCGACGATCTCGACCGGCTGGCGGTTCCAGAGGAACTTCACGCCTTCTTCCTTGGCGTTGGCGACCTCGCGCTTCGAGCCGGGCATGTTGGCCTCGTCGCGGCGGTACGCGCAGGTGACGCTGGTCGCGCCCTGGCGGATCGAGGTGCGGTTGCAGTCCATCGCCGTGTCGCCGCCGCCGAGCACGACGACGCGCTGGCCGGCGACATCGATGAAGTCGGCGGCGCTGCGCTCGTAGCCGAGCAGGCGGTTGACGTTCGAGATCAGGAAGGGCAGCGCGTCATGAACGCCGGCGAGGTCCTCGCCCGGGAAGCCGCCCTTCATGTACGTGTACGTGCCCATGCCGAGGAACACGGCGTCGTACTCGTCGAGCAGGCTCTGGAAGCTCAGGTCGGTGCCGACCTCGACGCCGAGCCGGAACTCGACACCCATGCCTTCCATCAGCTCGCGCCGGGTCTGCAGCACGTCCTTTTCGAGCTTGAACGGCGGGATGCCGAAGGTCAGCAGGCCGCCGATCTGCGGATGGCGGTCGTAGACGACGGCCTTGACGCCGTTGCGCACGAGGATGTCGGCGCAGCCGAGGCCGGCCGGGCCGGCCCCGATGATCGCGACCTTCTTGCCGGTGGGCTTGACGTGATCGAGCTTCGGCCGCCAGCCGGCCTTGATCGCCTCGTCGGTGATGTACTTCTCGACCGAACCGATCGTGACCGCGCCGAAGCCGTCGTTCAGCGTGCAGGCGCCTTCGCACAGGCGATCCTGCGGGCAGACGCGGCCGCAGATCTCGGGCAGCGAGTTGGTCTTGTGCGACAGCTCGGCCGCCTCGAACAGGTTGCCTTCGTTGATCAGCTGCAGCCAGTGCGGGATGTGGTTGTGCACCGGGCACTTCCACGAGCAGTACGGGTTGCCGCAGTGCAGGCAGCGCCCGGCCTGGGTCGCCGCCAGCTTGGCGTCGAACTGGCCGTAGATTTCGTTGAATTCGTGCCGGCGGACTTCGGCCGGCGTCTTCGCCGGATCCTGACGGCTCACGTCGAGGAACAGCATCGGTTTGGCTTTGGACATGACGATCCGCTTGGGTGAGAGGCGATATCGGGCAGGCACCGCGGCACCGGGGCCGGGGCCCCGGTGCGCGGCAGAGCGCGTCAGGCGGCCTGCAGCAGCGTGTCGAGCAGCGTGGCCAGATCGGCGGCCTTCGGCTTGACCAGCCAGAACTTCGACGCATAGCGGCGGAAGTCGGCGAGGATCTGCCGGCCCCACGGGCTGCCGGTCTCGGCGACGAACTCCTCGATCAGTCCGCGCAGGTAGTGGCGGTGCGGTTCCATCGCCTCGGTCGAGATGCGGTGGATGTCGATCAGCTCGTGGTTGTAGCGATCGACGAAGGTGTTGTCCTCGTCGAGCACGAACGCGAAGCCGCCGGTCATGCCGGCGCCGAAGTTGACGCCGGTGCCGCCGAGCACCGCGACCACGCCGCCGGTCATGTACTCGCAGCCGTGGTCACCGACGCCCTCGACGACGGTGATCGCGCCGGAGTTGCGCACCGCGAAGCGCTCGCCGGCGAGCCCCGCCGCGAACAGCTTGCCGCCGGTCGCACCGTACAGGCAGGTGTTGCCGATGATCGTCGTGTCCTGCTCGACGAAGCCCGAGCCGCGCGGCGGGTGGATGACCAGCTTGCCGCCGGCCATGCCCTTGCCGACGTAATCGTTGGCGTCGCCTTCGAGGATCATGTGCAGGCCGCCGGCGTTCCAGACGCCGAAGCTCTGGCCGGCGGTGCCGGTCAGGCGCAGCGTGACCGGCGCGTCGTTCATGCCCTGGTCGCCGTAGCGGCGCGCGATCTCGCCGGAGAGGCGCGCACCGATCGAGCGCACGGTGTTGCTGACCGTGTACGCGAACTCGCCGCCGCGCTTCGCCTCGATCGCCGCCAGCGTGTCGCGCACCATCTGCTCGGCCAGCTCGCCCTTGTCGAACGGCGCGTTGTGCGGCTCGACGCAGAAGCGCGGCTTGTCGGCCGCCACGCCGCCGTCGGAGAGGATCGGTGCCAGATCGAGGCGCGCGTGCTTGCCGGTGCTGCCGGGCAGGATCTCCAGCAGGTCGGTGCGGCCGATGAGGTCCGTGAAGCGCGTGATGCCGAGCATGGCCATCAGCTCGCGGACTTCCTGGGCGATGAACCGGAAGTAGTTCATCACCTTCTCGACCGTGCCCTTGTAGTGGTTCAGGCGCAGCACGTTGTTCTGCGTCGCCACGCCGGTCGCGCAGTTGTTCAGGTGGCAGATGCGCAGGTACTTGCAGCCCATCGCGATCATCGGGCCGGTGCCGAAGCCGAAGCTCTCGGCGCCGAGGATCGCGGCCTTGATGACATCGAGGCCGGTCTTCAGGCCGCCGTCGGTCTGCAGCCGCACCTTGTCGCGCAGGTTGTTGCGCCTGAGCGTCTGGTGCGTCTCGGTCAGGCCGAGCTCCCACGGACTGCCGGCGTACTTGACGGAGGTCAGCGGCGAGGCACCGGTGCCGCCGTCGTAGCCGGCGATCGTGATGAGGTCGGCGTAGGCCTTGGCAACACCGGCGGCGATCGTGCCGACACCGGCCTCGGCGACGAGCTTCACCGACACCAGCGCCCGCGGATTGACCTGCTTGAGGTCGAAGATCAGCTGCGCGAGGTCCTCGATCGAGTAGATGTCGTGGTGCGGCGGCGGCGAGATCAGCGCGACACCCGGGCGCGAGAAGCGCAGCCGGGCAATCGTCGCATCGACCTTGTCACCGGGCAGCTGGCCGCCCTCGCCGGGCTTGGCGCCCTGCGCGACCTTGATCTGCAGCACCTCGGCGCTGGTGAGATACGCCGGCGTCACGCCGAAGCGCCCCGAGGCGATCTGCTTGATCTTCGAGACCTTCACCGTGCCGTAGCGCGCCGGGTCCTCGCCGCCCTCGCCGGAGTTCGAGCGCCCGCCGAGGCGGTTCATGGCTTCGGCGAGCGTCTCGTGCGCCTCGGGCGACAGCGCGCCGAGCGACATGCCGGCCGAGTCGAAGCGCTTGAGGATCGCATCGAGCGGCTCGACCTGATCGAGCGGCACCGGCTTCGCACCGTCGGCCTTCAGCTGCAGCAGGTCGCGGAAGGTCGCGACCGGCCGGGTGTTGACGGACTCGGAATAAACCTTCCAGAGCTTGAAGTCGCCGCTGTTGACGGCGGCCTGCAGCTGCTGGACCACGTCCGGGTTGTAGGCGTGGTACTCGCCGCCGTGCACGTACTTCAGCAGTCCGCCCTGCTCGCGCGCCACGCGCGGGCGCCAGGCACCGGCGGCGAGCGCCTGCACGTCGGCTTCGAGGTCGGCGAAGTTCGCGCCCTGGATGCGGCTGGTGGTGCCGGTGAAGCAGAGCCCGACGACTTCCTCGTGCAGGCCGACGATCTCGAACAGCTGCGCGCCGCGGTAGCTGTTGATGGTGCTGATGCCCATCTTCGAGATGATCTTGAACAGGCCCTTGTTGATGCCCTTGCGGTAGTTCTCGGCGAGCTTGGCCGTGTCCTTCGAGGTGATCTCGCCGGTGCGGACCATGTCCTCGATGACCTCGAAGGCCAGGTAGGGGTAGACCATCGACGCGCCGAAGCCGATCAGCACCGCGAACTGGTGCGGGTCGCGGGCGGTCGCGGTCTCGACCATCAGGTTGGCCTTGCAGCGCAGGCCCTCGTGCACGAGGCGCTGGTGCACGGCACCGACGGCGAGCGCGGCGTGCGCCGGCAGCCGGCCCGGCTCGATCGAGCGGTCGGACAGCACGATCATGACCTTGCCGGCCTGCACGGCGGCGACCGCCTCGTCGGCGAAGCGCGCGACCGCCTGCGCCAGACCTTCGGAGGCCGGGTAGTTCAGGTCGATGCGCTGGTGCGCGTAGCGGCCGTCGTTGAGCTTCAGGATCGCGCGGAACTTGCCTTCGGAGAGCACCGGCGAGGAGATCACGAGGCGTTCGGACAGCAGCTCGTCCTCGACGAACATGTTGCCTTCGGCGCCCATGCAGCCTTCGAGCGACATGACGATCGCTTCGCGCAGCGGATCGATCGGCGGGTTCGTGACCTGCGCGAACTGCTGGCGGAAGTAGTCGTACGGCGAACGCGCGCGCTCGGAGAGCACCGCGAACGGCGTGTCGTCGCCCATCGAGCCGACGGCTTCCTGCGCGCCCTCGGCGAGGATGCGCAGCACCTGGTCGCGCTCCTCGAAGCTGACCTGGAAGAGCTTCTCGTAGACGGCGAGTTCGTCGGCCTTCAGCGGCTCGGAGCTGGCGACATCCTTCGGGAAGATCGACTTCAGGTACTTGGTGTTCTGCGCGAGCCACTGGCGGTAGGGCTTGCGCGTCTTCAGCAGGTTGTCGATGTCGGCGGGGCTGAGCAGCGTGCCGGTCGCGGTGTCGACGGCCAGCATCTCGCCGGGCTTGACGCGGCCCTTGGCGACGACCTCCCCGGGCGTGTAGTCGTAGACGCCGATCTCCGAGGCGATCGTCATGTGCCGGTCCTTCGTGATCACCCAGCGCGCCGGCCGCAGGCCGTTGCGATCGAGCGTGCACGCGGCGTAGCGGCCGTCGGTCAGCACGATGCCGGCCGGACCGTCCCACGGCTCCATGTGCATGGAGTTGTACTCGTAGAACGCGCGCAGGTCCGGATCGAGGTGATCGACGTTCTGCCAGGCCGGCGGCACCAGCAGGCGCATCGCACGGAACACGTCCATGCCGCCGGCGAGCAGCACTTCGAGCATGTTGTCGAGCGAGCTGGAGTCCGAGCCGGTCATGTTGACCATCGGCCGCAGGTCCTGCATCGGCAGCAGCGGCGACGAGAACGTGTAGCCGCGCGCCAGCGCCCAGTTGCGGTTGCCCTGGACCGTGTTGATCTCGCCGTTGTGCGCGAGGTAGCGGAACGGCTGCGCGAGCTTCCACTGCGGCATCGTGTTGGTCGAGAAGCGCTGGTGGAACACGCAGATCGACGATTCCAGCCGCGGGTCTTCGAGATCCTTGTAGAACTCCGGCAGCGCCGCCGGCATCACCAGACCCTTGTAGCCGAGCACATGCGCCGACAGCGTCACGACGTAGAAGGCCTTGTCGCTGTCCATCAGCCCGTAGGCCGTGCGCCGGCGGGCGACGACCAGATGGCGCTCGAACTGCGCCGGGTCCATGCCTTCGGGGGCGTTGATGAAGATCTGCTCGAACAGCGGCAGCGTCTTCAGGGCTTCCTCGCCGCAGCAGGCGGGATCGGTCGGCACGGTGCGCCAGCCGGCGACCGTCAGGCCTTCCTTGCCGAGTTCGGTTTCGAGCAGCGTGCGCGCGGCCTGCGCCTTCTGCGCGTCGGTGTTCAGGAACACCAGGCCGCAGGCATACAGCGAGCCCAGCGTCAGGCCGGCCTCGGCGGCGACGATGCGCAGGAAGCCGTCGGGTTTCTTCATCAGCAGGCCGCAGCCGTCACCGGACTTGCCATCGGCGGCAACCGCGCCGCGGTGGGTCAGGCGGGCGAGCGCGGCGATGGAGGTCTTGACGAGCCAGTGGCTGGCCTGATCGTCCATCTGCGCGATGAGGCCGAAGCCGCAGTTGTCGCGCTCGAATTCGGGCCGGTACAGGCCCTGCTGCTGATTCGTCTGCATCTTTGCTCCGCCTGCAGAGTATGCCGCTAACGTGGGTGACGGCCGGCCGGGGATGCCGGACCGTGGGGGGCTGGCTGCGCATCGGAGCCGGTATGAGCAGGATTCATGCCGGCGGCCAGTGACGCGGACCGCGCAGTATAACGGTGCAGTGCCGCATCGGTAAACGTAAGCGGACAGCGAAGCCTTGACTTTTCCCGCAGCCTGACTCAATCGCGCATGCCCGATGCGGGTGCGCCGAAACGGTGCAGCCCGCGCCGTCAGGGCGCGGGATCGGCGGGCGGCAGCAGCCGGCGCAGCGAACGCACGCTGCGCACCCAGGGCGTGGTTTCGCTGCGCAGCGCCTCGGGCAGGCGGGTCAGGGCCGTTTCGGCCGCCGCCTGATTCGGATGGAAACCGCCGAGCAGCAGCACGTGCCAGTCCTGGCCGTTGCGCCGGGTGCGCAGGATCACGTAGCCGCTGAGGCCGTTGCGTTCGGCGTAGCTGCGCAGCCGCGTTTCGGATTCGGTCGCGGCGAGCTGCACCACCCAGGCCGTATCCGGTGCGCGCGCGAGCGGCTCCGCCGCCGGCTGCGGTGTGCGCGGACGTGCCGGCGGTTTTGCGGGCACGGGCGGCGGGGCGATGGCGGAAGCCGGTGGCCGGCCCTGCGCGCGCGCCGGCGGCGGCTCCACGGCCGGCGGCGCCGGGGCCGGCACCGGCGGGGCTTGCGGCACCGCTGCCGGAGCCGGTGAATCGGCCGGTGCCTCGATGCGCACCGGGTCGGGTCCGGCATCCTCGGGGCCGGCACCAGCGCTGGGGCTGGTGTCGGCGCTGACGGCGGTTTCGCCGGCAGCCGTCGGGGCTGCAGGCTCTGTTGCGCCCGGGGCCGGTCCGGCCGCAGCCTCGGTGTCGCCGTTGCCGGAAACTGCAGGGGGCACGGCGTCGGCGTCGGCAGAAGTCGATGCGTCCGGTGTGCCGGTCGCGCCGGCCGCAGGCGGGGCTGGCGGTTCGGTGGCGGCCGGTGGCTCGCGGCTCGCAGACGGCATATCCGGGGAGGGGGCTGGTGCGGGGCGCGCTTCGGCGGGGGCCGGCGCCGGGGCATCGGGCTGCGTTGCAGGGGCAGGGGCAGGGGCAGGGGCAGGGGCTGTGGCCCCGGCCGGGCGCTCGACCGCGATGCCCGGGGAGGTTTCGCCTGCGGTTGCGACAGAGGACCCGGGAGCGGCAGTCGTCACCGGCGCCGTGACCGGGGCTTCGGGAGCGGCGGGGAACTGCGCAGCGCCCGGGCTCGGGACCGGCAGTTGCACCGGGACCGGCAGGCCGGCTGGTGCGCTGCCCGCG
>JAFEGB010000007.1 GCA_018240295.1 Pseudomonadota bacterium | reverse complement strand
GGATGCGCTCCGTACGACTGGGGACTCGCTCCGTACGACTGGGGATGCGCTCCGTACGACTGGGGATGCGCTCCGTACGACCGGGGATGCGCTCCGTACGACCGGGGATGCGCTCCGTACGACCGGGGATGCGCTCGATATGACCGGGGATGTTTAGGTCCCCGCAGGGAAAACGCAGCGCCCTGCCGCTGCCGGCTTCTCTCGCGCAGCAGCAGACGAAGCTCACGATGGCAGCGCGCAGCCTGCAGGCCGGCGGCCACATCGGCAGCCAGGCAAAGGCCGTGGCCGGAGTCCGGACTTGCGGACTCCGGCACGGACGCGGCGCAGGCAAAGGCAGGCGGGGCGACGACAGACCTCTGCCGTCGCGATGCGGGGGTTCAGCGGATGTTGAAGGACTTGCGCAGCACTTCGAGCAGTTCGCCGACGAAGCCGCGGCGGAAGGCGAGCACGCAGATGACGAAGATCGCGCCGAGCACGACCGGTGCCGGCAGATAGGCGCCGATCGGGCTGGAGGCGAGGTAGTTCTGCAGGCTGACGACGGTGCCGGCGCCGACCACCGGGCCGAGCAGCGTGCCCATGCCGCCGAGCAGCGTCATCAGCACGACCTCGCCCGAGGCGTGCCAGTGCGCATCGCCGAGCGAGGCGAGCTGCAGCACGACGCTCTTGAGCGCCCCGGCGAGGCCGGCAAGGCTCGCCGACAGCACCATCGCCAGCAGCTTGTAGCGATCGACCTCGTAGCCGAGCGAGATCGCCCGCGGCTCGTTCTCCTTGATCGCCTTCAGCACCTGCCCGAACGGCGAGTGCACGGTGCGCTGGATCAGCGCGTAGGCGGCGACGAAGATGCCGAGCACGACGTAGTACAGCGTCAGGTCGTTGCCGAGATCGAGTCCGAAGAAGCTGCCGCGCGGAATGCCCTGCAGGCCGTTCTCGCCGCCGGTGAACGGCGCCTGCAGGAAGAAGAAGTACACCATCTGCGACAGGGCGAGCGTGATCATCGCGAAGTAGATGCCCTGGCGGCGGATCGCCAGCAGACCGACCACGAAACCGAGCGCACCGGCGGCGAGCGTGCCGAGCGCGAGGCCGAGCGGTGTCGGCAGGCCGAGTTCCTTCAGCACGTGACCGGTGGTGTACGCGGCCAGCCCGAAGAAGGCGGCATGCCCGAAGGACAGCAGCCCCGCGTAGCCGAGCAGCAGGTTGAACGCGCAGGCATAGAGCGCGAAGCAGAGCATCTTCATCAGGAACACCGGGTAGATGCCGAACGGCGCGATGAGCGCGATCAGCAGCAGGCCGGCGTGGATGGCATGGGTGTACTTGCCGTACATCGTTCGGATTCTCCTCGCGGGCCGGATCGGTCAGCGTTCCCGGCCGAACAGGCCGGCCGGGCGTACCAGCAGCACGATGGCCATGATCACGAAGATCACCGTGCTCGAAGCCTCGGGCCAGACGACCTTGGTCAGGCCCTCGACCAGGCCGAGACCGAGGCCGGTGAGGATCGAGCCGAGGATCGAGCCCATGCCGCCGATGACGACCACCGCGAACACGACGATGATCAGGTCCGAGCCCATCTTCGGGCTGACCTGGAAGATCGGCGCGGCGAGCACGCCGGCGAAGGCCGCGAGCGCGACGCCGAAGCCGTAGGTGAGCGTGATCATCATCGGCACGTTGACGCCGAAGGCCTGCAGCAGGCGCGGGTTCTCGGTGCCGGCGCGCAGGTAGGCACCGAGCTTGGTGCGCTCGATCACCAGCCAGGCGCCGAGGCAGACGACGACCGAGGCGACGATGACCCAGGCGCGGTACTTGGGCAGGAACATGAAGCCGAGATTGAGCGCCCCGCGCAGCGCCTCGGGCACGGCGTAGGGCTTGCCCGAGACGCCGTAGAGCTGCACGAACACGCCCTCGATGATCAGCGCCAGCCCGAAGGTCAGCAGCAGCCCGTACAGGTGATCCTCGCGGTAGAGCTTCGAGAGCAGGAAGCGCTCCAGCAGCATGCCGATGGCGCCGACCGCGATCGGCACGAGCAGCAGCGCGAACCAGTAGTCGATGCCGAGGTACTGCACGCCGAACCAGGCGAAGAAGGCGCCGAGCATGTACTGCGCGCCGTGCGCGAAGTTGATGATGTTCAGCAGCCCGAAGATGATCGCGAGGCCGAGCGACAGCAGCGCGTAGAAGGCGCCGTTGATCAGGCCGACGACGAGCTGCGCGAGCACGGCCGGCAGCGGGATGTTCAGGAAGTCCATGACGAGCCTCCGGCGCGGGGTTCAGGCGCGCACACCGGCGCCGCCGGCCGGTGCGCGCACGGAGGGGCTTACGACTTCCTGACCAGCGGGCACTTGCTCTCGGAAAGCGGCAGGTAGGCCTCGTCGCCCGGGATCACGCGCAGGATCTTGTAGTAGTCCCACGGCGCCTTCGACTCGGACGGCTTCTTGACCTCGGCGAGGAACATGTCGTGCACGAGGCGGCCGTCATCGCGGATCTTGCCGTGGCGCGAGAAGAAGTCCTCGACCGGGCCGGACTTCATCTGCTTGATGACGGTCGGGCCGTCATCGGAGCCGGCGGCCTCGATCGCCTTGAAGTAATGCATCAGCGACGAGTACACGCCGGCCTGCACCATGGTCGGCATCTTGCCGGTCTTCTCGAAGAAGCGCTTCGACCAGGCGCGGGTCTGGTCGTCGTAATCCCAGTAGAAGCCGGTGGTCAGCGTCAGGCCCTGCGCGACCGGCAGGCCGAGGCTGTGCACGTCGGAGATGAACACCAGCAGGCCGGCGAGCTTCTGGCCGCCGGCGACGATGCCGAACTCGTTGGCGGCCTTGATGGCGTTGGTGGTGTCGGCACCGGCGTTGGCAAGGCCGATGACCTGCGCGCCCGAGGCCTGCGCCTGCAGGATGAAGGAGCTGAAGTCGCTCGCCGGGAACGGATGCTTGACCGCGCCGAGCACCTTGCCGCCGCTCGCCTCGACCACGGCACTGACGTCCTTCTGCAGGTTCTGGCCGAAGGCGTAGTCGGCGGTCAGGAAGAACCAGGTCTTGCCGCCCTCCTTGACCATCGCCGAGCCGGTGCCCTTGGCCATCGCGTAGGTGTCGTAGGTCCAGTGCACGGTGACGGGGTTGCAGTCCTCGTTGGTGATGCGCGAGGAGCCGGCCCCGGAGACCAGCACGACCTTGTTCGCGTTCTTGGCGATCTCCATGACCGCGAGCGCGGTGCTGGTGGTGACCAGATCGACGTAGGCATCGACCTTCTCGACATCGTTCCACTCGCGCGCCTTGTTGGCGGCGATGTCGGCCTTGTTCTGGTGATCGGCCTTCAGCATCACGATCGGCTTGCCGGCGACCTTGCCGCCGGCATCGGCGATGGCCATCTCGGCGGCGGCGACGACGCCGGGACCGGCAAGATCGGAGTAGGTGCCGGACATGTCGGTGAGCACGCCGATCTTGATCACGTCATCGGAGATCGCGGCCTGTGCGAGGGCGCTGCCCAGGGCAGCCGCGACGGCGGTGGACAGCACGGTGCGGAAGTGACGCATCGGGGGGTTCTCCTCTGGGTTTCCGGACGGAAAGGGCTGCGGGTGGTTCTTGTTGGAATGGCGCGTTCCGGCGCAGGGCACGAGCGGTTCAGACGCCGAGGCGCTGGTGCAGGGCTTCCATCTTTGCGGGCAGCTCGGCGCGCCCGATGGTGTCAACGACGCGGCCGTGCTCGATCACGTAATGCCGGTCGGCGAGCGGCGCGGCGAAGCGGAAGTTCTGCTCGACGAGGATCACCGTGTAGCCGCGCGACTTCAGCAGCGTCAGCACCTCGCCGAGGCGCTGGACGATGACCGGGGCGAGGCCTTCGGTGATCTCGTCGAGCAGCAGCAGGTTGGCGCCGGTGCGCAGGATGCGCGCCATCGCCAGCATCTGCTGCTCGCCGCCGGAGAGGCGCGTGCCCTGGCTTTTGCGCCGCTCGGCGAGGTTCGGGAACATCGCGTAGAGCTCCTCGACGCTCATGCCGCCCGAGCGCACGGCCGGCGGCAGCACGAGGTTCTCCTCGACCGAGAGGCTCGCGAAGATGCCGCGCTCCTCCGGGCAGTAGCCGACGCCGAGGTGGGCGATGCGGTGCGTCGGCCAGTCGATGATGGTCTTGCCGTTGAGGTGGATGGCGCCGCTGCGCCGGCCGGTGAGACCGAGGATCGCGCGCAGCGTCGTGGTCTTGCCGGCGCCGTTGCGCCCGAGCAGCGTCACCAGTTCGCCGCGGCGCACGTCGAGCGCGATGCCGTGCAGGATGTGCGATTCGCCGTAATAGGCATGCAGGTTCTCGACGCGCAGCTGCTCGAAGTCGGGCTGGAAGGCGCTGGTCATGCGTGGGCTCCCGCGGTGTCATCGACGGCCTTGCCGATGTAGGCCTCCAGCACGCGCGGGTCCTGCGAGACGCTGGCGTAGTCGCCCTCGGCGAGCGTGGCGCCGCGCGCGAGCACGGTGATGCGATCGGCAAGCCGCGACACCACGCTCAGGTTGTGCTCGACCATCAGGATGGTGCGCCCCTCGGCGACGCGGCGGATCAGCTCGGCGACGCGATCGACATCCTCGTGGCCCATGCCCTGGGTCGGCTCGTCGAGCAGCATCAGCTCGGGTTCGAGCGCGAGCGTGGTCGCGATCTCCAGCGCGCGCTTGCGCCCGTACGGCATCTCGACCGTCACGGTGTCGCGGTACTGCGCCAGCCCCACGGCATCGAGCAGTTCATCGGCGCGGGCATCGAGGCGATCGAGCGTCTTCGGCGACTTCCAGAAATGAAAGGAAGTGCCGAGCTTGCGCTGCAGCGCGACGCGCACGTTCTCGAGCGCGGTGAGATGCGGGAACACCGCCGAGATCTGGAACGAGCGCACGATGCCGCGCCGTGCGATCTGCGCCGGACGCTCGGCGGTGATGTCGGTGCCGTTGAACAGGATCGTGCCGCGCGTCGGCGTCAGGAACTTGGTCAGCAGGTTGAAGACGGTGGTCTTGCCGGCGCCGTTCGGGCCGATCAGCGCGTGGATGTGGCCGCGGCGCACCTGCAGGTCGACGTGATCGACGGCGACGAAGCCGCGGAACTCCTTCACGAGCCCGCGCGTTTCGAGTACGTGCTCTGCACTCATCTTCCCCTCGTGGCCGTCGTCGGCGGACGGCAGGCATGTGAAGCGAGCGAAACCCCGGACGCAGGCGCTGCGAAGCGCAGCGTGCGACGGCTTCTGTTGAATGGTTTTGAACAAGCGTAGACGGCGCCTGCCGGGTGCAAGCAGCGTTTTCAGGCAGTCCCGCGCGGGATCGGCTTGCGCGGGTCGAGCCTCCGGCGCCGGCTCCGGACGCGGCCCCGGCCCGATCCGGGCAGACTTGAGGCCCGGAATCGTGAAAAAAAGTTCAGAAGAGCCATGCCGGAGCTTGAACTGAAATGGTGCAGCAGGATTAGATACACCCCGCCGGCAGCGCCCGCCGGCCCTCCCCGTTGCGAAGGAACGCCGACATGCTGCTGCTTTTGCTCCTCTGCTGTGTCCTGATCGGCAATCGCCTGATCATAAAGACCTTCAGCTCCCTGCTGATCCGCTGCCTGCTGATGCTGCCGCTGCTGATACCGCCGGCGGCGCTGCTGTGGTGGAGCTTCGGCAGCAGCCCGCTGCTGAATGAGCCGGCGATGCTGAGGCTGCGAGACCATGCCGTGCTGGCATTCCCGCTGACGCAACTGCTGTATCTGAGCCTGCTCGCGCTCGCCCCGCTGATCGAACACCGCCTGCGCCGGCAGGCGATGTCCGTATCCGCAGTGCCCGAGGTTCAGCGGAATCCGACGCGGTCGAAGATCTTCAGCGCCTCGGCCTGATTCGCGGCCAGCACGCCGACCGACTGCGTGTCGGACTTGAACGGTCCGAGCTTCGCGAGCGCCGGGTTGTCGACCTTGACGCCGGGAACCGCCGGCCACTCGTTGTTGCCGTCGGCGAAGTAGACCTGCGCCCGGTCGCTCGCGAGGTATTCGAGGAACTTCACGGCCGCCTCGCGATTCGGCGCGTGCTTCAGCACGCCGGCACCCGAGACGTTGATGTGCGTGCCGTAGCTCGCCTGGTTCGGCCAGACCATGCCGACCTTCGCGACCACGGCCTGATCCTCGGGCTTGTCCGAGCGCATCAGCCGCGCGAGGTAATAGCTGTTCGAGATCGCCACGCCGCACTCGCCGGCCGCGACCGCCTTGATCTGATCAGTGTCGCCGCCGCGCGGCGGACGCGCGAAGTTGGCAACCAGCCCTTGCGCCCACTCGGTCGCTTTTGCCTCGCCGAGATGCCCGATCAGTCCGGCCATCAGCGACAGGTTGTACGGGTGCGCGCCGGGGCGCGAGCAGACCTTGCCCTTGAGCTTCGGATCGGCGAGTGATTCATAGCTGGCGACATCGGCCGGATTCACCGAATCCTTGGCGTAGACGATGACGCGGGCGCGCGTCGAGAACGCGATCCAGGTCGGAGTGCGCAGGTACTCGGGGATGCGCGCGGCCAGCGTCTTCGATTCGACCGGCGCGAACAGTCCGAGCGCATCGGCCTTGGCCAGACGCGCGGCATCGACGGTGACCAGCACGTCGGCCGGACTGGCGGCGCCTTCGTTCTTCAGGCGCTCCAGCAGTTCGTCCTCCTTGCCTTCGATGCGGTTGACGCGGATGCCGGTCTGCTCGGTGAAACCGGCATACAGCGCCTCGTCGGTCTGGTAATGCCGGGCGGAATAGACGTTCAGCACCGGCGCATCGGCCGCGGCCGAGGGCAGGGCATGCAGGCCGAGCGCCGCGAACAGGGCGGCGCACAGCAGCGGAAATCGACGCGACATCGGACAGGACTCCTTACAGGTGATCGACCATTCGAGGGTCGGGCGGAGTCTGCCGAATGGATCTCCCGCTGTAAATGAGAACGGCTGTCATCCGCATGGCGATGACAGCCGCATGACTCACCAGCCGGCCAGCACCAGCTTGCCGATGCCGGTGCCGCGCTCCAGCCGGCGGTGCGCCTCGCGCAGGTTGGCGGCATCGATGCGCCCGAGCGTCTCGCGCAGCGTCGTGCGCAGTTCCCCGGCATCGACGAGCCCGGCGACGCGCGTCAGCAGCCGGTGCTGCGCGATCATGTCCGGCGTGCCGAACTGCGCGCGCGTGAACATGAATTCCCAGACGAAACCGGCGCTCTTGGCCTTCAGCAGCCCGAGTTCGAGCGGCGCGCGGTTCTCGACGATCGCGCAGATGCGGCCCTGCGGCGCGATCAGCTCGCACATCACCGCCCAGTAGGCATCGGTATCGGCAAAGTTCGCGATCGCATCGACCTGCCGGAAACCGAGCGCTTCGAGCTGCGCCGGCAGCGGCTGGCGGTGATCGATGACGTGCGTCGCACCGAGCGCACGGCACCATTCGATGGTTTCCGGCCGCGAGGCGGTCACGATCGTCGTCAGGCCGGCGCGCCGGGCGAGCTGGATCGCGATCGAACCGACGCCGCCGGCCCCGCCGATGATCAGCAGGCTGCGCCCGGCATCGGCCCCGTCCGCATCGAGGCCGAGGCGCTCGAACAAGGCCTCCCAGGCGGTGATCGTCGTCAGCGGCAGCGCCGCGGCCTGCGCGAAATCGAGCGAGCGCGGTTTCAGCGCGACGATGCGTTCATCGACGCACTGGAATTCGGCGTTGCTGCCGGGGCGCACGATGCTGCCGGCATACCAGACCTCGTCCCCGGGCCGGAACAGCGTCACTTCGCTGCCGATCGCCTCGACGGTGCCGGCGGCATCCCAGCCGAGCACGCGCGGCGTCGCTTCGATTGCGGCCTTCGGCGCCCGCACCTTGGTGTCGACCGGATTCACCGACACGGCGGCGACACGCACCAGCAGGTCGTGCGGACCGGGCCCGGGCCGCGGCAGCGTGCAGTCGATCAGCGACTGCGGATCGTCAACCGGCAGATAACGGGTCAGGCCGACGGCGCGCATCGTGCGGCTGTCCTGATCGCTGGGCTTCATGGCGGGGCTCCGGCATTCGTTGAAGGTGAGCACAGCCTGAAGCGGCAGGATTGCTTGATAAAGACGCAATCCGGCGATTCACTATCAAGAAATCCTTGATGATGCGCGCCCTGCACCAGGGCTTGCGCCGGCACAGCACGGCAGGAGACTCCCCTGGACCTGATCGACGATCTGAACCTGTTCGTGCGCGTCGTCGAGGCCGGCGGCATGAGTGCGGCGGCACGGGCGCTCGGGCTGTCGACGCAGATCGTCAGCCAGCGCG
This sequence comes from Pseudomonadota bacterium, assembly GCA_018240295.1. Taxonomy (GTDB): domain Bacteria; phylum Pseudomonadota; class Gammaproteobacteria; order Competibacterales; family Competibacteraceae; genus Plasticicumulans. Next base: position 7,878 of record JAFEGB010000007.1, on the reverse strand, counting down.
TGCAGCGGCTCGAAGCGCGGATCGGCGTGCGCCTGCTGCACCGCACGACCCGGCAGCTGCAGCCGACCGAGGCCGGCGAGCGCTTCCTGCGTCAGGCCCGCGCGCTGGTCGAGGACGCCGGGGCACTGCTCGCCGGCTTCAGCGCCGAGCGCGACCGCATCACCGGCACGCTGCGCATGACGCTGCCGGCCTCGTTCGGCCAGCGCCACGTCGCGCCGCTGCTGCCGGAGTTCCTGGCGCTGCACCCGCAGCTTGCGCTGTCGCTGCGCTTCAGCGACCGGCTCGTCGATCTCGTCGCCGGCGGCCTCGATCTCGGCATCCGCATCGGCACGCTGACCGATTCGACGCTGGCGAGCCGCCGGCTGGCAGCGAACCGCCGGCTGCTGTGCGCAAGTCCCGCCTATCTGGCCCGCGCCGGCCAGCCGCAAGACCCCGAGGCCCTGAGCGCGCACGAATGCCTGGTGCTGGTCGATGGCAGCGAGCGTCAGGACGACTGGCGGCTGTTCGGCCCCGGCGGGCGCGAGTGCCGCGTGCGCGTGCGCGGCCGGCTGGAGGCCGACCACGGCGGGGCGCTGCGCGAGGCCGCGCTCGGCGGCCTCGGCATCGCGCTGAAATCGACCTGGGACGTGGCCGCAGACCTCGCCGCCGGCCGGCTGCTGCCGGTGCTGCCGGACTGGCAGCCGGAGCCGACCGCGATCTGGGCGGTGTTCCCGCAGCGCCGGCACCTGCCGCCGCGGGTGTCGGCCTGCATCGAGTTCTTCGCGGCGCGCTTCGGACCGCTGCCGCCCTGGGAGCGGATGCTGGCAACGCAGGCCGGCTGAGGAAGGCTCAGGACTGCGGGCCCGGACCGCCGCCCTCCTTCCAGTCCGTGCGCTGGCGCTTCCTGCGCGGTTCCGGCTTCCAGTACGCGGCGATCCACGCCTCCAGCCACGGCATGAGCCCGGGTGGCAGCGCGACGCGATGCACGGCCTCGCTCATCTCCTCGAGCGCGCTGGCGTGATCGCCGCAGGCGCTGACCAGAAACGGCTCGGGCGCGCCGTCCGCGCCGGGGCGGGTCGCAACGAACAGGCCCGGCTGCGTGCCATCGAGGTTGTGGCGGTAGCTTTCGGCCTCGTCCGGCCACAGCTGCAGCGTGAGCCCCCGCCAGATGCGCAGCTCGCGGCCATGGCCATCGTCGATGATCGCCGGTGCCGCGCTGGCGCTGGCCGGGTCCCCGACCAGCACGGCCGCGCACTGCCAGCGATGATCGATCCAGCGGTTGCCGCTGACCGGCACGCGCTCCATCAGCACGGCGACCGGCACGCGGGCCGGCAGGGCATCGGCAGCGGTCCCCGCGCCTTCGGGCAGGGAACCGGGATCGGAGGCAGTCATGGCGGCAGCCCTCGGTGGCAGGAGCGCCCACGATACGCAATCGCCGTTGCGGCGCCAGTCGCAGCAGTGCGGACCGGATCGGGCAGGGATCGTGCTAATCATGGCCGCCCGCAGCCGGCGGCCTTCCGGATCGCGTCACTTTGACCCGGCAGATTTGCATCTGCCGGGGCGGGAAGATGCACTCTGTCCGCCTTCAGCCCTTGCGGAAGCGTTTCATGGCCACGCCCCCTGCCCGCCGCCCGCTGCTGAGCCACGCCGGCCGGCCCGCGCAATACCCGATCACCGTCGTCGACGAGAGCGGCACGGCGCGGGACATCCACATCCCGATGGAACGCGCGCTGACGCTGTACGTGGACCGGCGCGAGCTGGTGACGCTGATGACGCTCGGCCTCGAACCGGAGTGGCTGGCGCTCGGCTACCTGCGCACGCAGGGCCTCGTCGATGCGCTCGATGACATCGCCGCCGTGCAGGTCGACTGGGAGGTCGAGGCCGTGGCCGTGCGCACGCGTCGGGGCATCGAGGACTGGGATGCGCGCCTCGGCGTGCGCACCGTCACCACCGGCTGCGGCCAGGGCACGATGTTCGGCCGCCTCAGCGAGCGGGCCGTTTCGGTCCGCGTCGAGGCGCCCGTGCTGCGCCAGTCGCTGCTGTATGCGCTCGGCGAGCGGCTGCGGCTGCGCGACACGCTGTACAAGCACACCGGCTCGATCCACGGCTGCGCGCTCTGCGCCGGTGACGAGGTGCTCTGCTTCGTCGAGGACGTCGGCCGCCACAACGCCGTCGACGCGATCGCCGGCTGGATGTGGCTCGAAGGCGTCGAGGGCGCCGGCAAGCTGTTCTACACCACCGGGCGGCTGACCTCGGAGATGGTGCTGAAGACCGCGCAGATGGGCGTGCCGGTGCTGGTGTCGCGCTCGGGCACGACGCAGGCGGCGGTCGAACTGGCGCGGCGCATCGGCGTGACGCTGATCGGCCGGCTGCGCAACCGCCACTTCTTCGTCTATCACGGCGCCGAACGCGTGCGGTTCGACGCCGTGCCGCCCGCGCTGCCGCGCACGCAGGGTGGCAAGGAACACCTGCCGGCCGATGAGGCCGCACTGTCCCCGGAGGGCCGCCCATGAGCACTGATCCCTTCCTGCGCCGGCTGCTGCGCACCGTCGCCGACGACGGCAGTGCCGGTTTCGGACGGCGCGCGCAGCCGGGGGAATGGGCCGTGCCCGGCGCCTGTGCATTCGCCGCCGAGGACCCGGCGCAACTGCCGGCGGGGCGGGCCGCAGCCTTCGAAAGCGGCTTTCTCGGTCTCGGCTCGCAGGGCTGGAGCGCCGAGGTCGAGGTCGTCGACATCGATGCGCGCACGCTCGACGGCCTGACGCTGCGCCTCGCCGCCTGGCTGCGCGAGGAGGTCGGCGCCCCGGATCTCGACACCGCGCTCGCCGTCGCGCGCGAGGAACTCGACTACGCGCTGCAGCTCGCCGCCGACGCCGCACCCGGCTCGCGGCTGCGCGTGACGCGGCGCCTCCGCGACGGCGACATCCACGAGGAATACCGGCTGCTCGGCAGCGCGACGCAGCCGCAGACTGGGCCAGGCGCAGGCTCGCTGTTCGATCTGGTCGGGCGCGTGCGCGACGGGCACTGAAACCGGCCGGGCGCCGGCGCACGACAGCACCCGGGAATCCTCACTGCTTCTTTTTCGGAATCACGACCTTTTCCCAGGTATCGGCGTCCGCGCACAGCCGTTCGTAGAAGGTATTCGAATACGTGAATTTTGCGTCGCAGAACAGCGCCGGGGTCAGCACGGTCTTCAGCCATTTGCCGCGCGCGCCCTCGATTTCATCAAGCACCCACTCCACCGTCAGTTCAGTGAGCACGATTTCCCAGATTTCCTCGACATCGCGCTCTTCCAGCGTCTTCCAGTCGGGCTTGTCCTTGTCCTCTCCCTTGAATGGCTGACGCAGGGCTTCCACCGGTCCGACGTTGGAAACGCCGATGCGCGAACGCTCCTTCAGATTGTCCGTCTGTTTCTTGGGCTTGCCTTTCATGTCACGGTTTTCACGCAGGTATCCGTAACAGTTCTGGAAGAACTTTCCGTCATAGTTGGCGCTGCCCATCGCCTCGCGCAGCAGCGTCGCCTGCCAGGCCGCCATCACGAAGGCGCAGCAGGTCGTGCCGCGCGTATTCGTGAATGCCCCCCCGATGCGCGCCGCCCATTTCACGGCCCGGTACAGCGCGTCGTACTTGAACGGCGGGCCGTCCGTATGCTGCTTCTGGTCAAATCCGAAGCGTGAAAGCACCGCGCTGCCGCGCGCACTGTCATAGCCCGGCAGACTCGGCCCCTGTTTCACGGTCTTGATCCAGCCCTGCGCGGTGGCAACAACGGCACCGGGATTCGCGCCTTTCCATCTGGCACGAAAGCCGTATATCTCGTCGGCATCCTTGGTGTGACTGGCAAGCTGATCCTCGGTGGTGCCGGTCTGTTCATTGACGCAATGCACGATCTTGCCGTTGCCGCTGAACAGCGCCGTATGCCAGCCGGATCCGAGCCATTTGAAGATCACGATGTCGCCGGCACGCAGCGGGCTCAGATCGAAGGACGGCATGATGGCGACTCCGGTGGCAGGGCGGGTCCAGAGCCTAGCCGCCGCCGCAAGGTCCTGCGCGTGCCCTACGCTTGCCGCAATACAGAAGGCGCCGCCACGCAGCGGCGTCCGCATCCGAACCACCACGGGACGAACAGCGGGGAGTCACGCCATGCGCATCGGCGTACCGAAAGAGATCAAGGTCCATGAATACCGCGTCGGACTGACGCCCGGCAGCGTGCGCGAACTGCTCGCGCACGGGCACAGCGTCATCGTCGAGACCGGCCTCGGTGACGGCATCGGCTGTGACGATGCGAGCTACCGCTGCGCCGGCGCGCTCGTCGTCGACACGGCCGAGGAAGCCTGGACGCGCGCCGATCTGGTCGTGAAGGTCAAGGAGCCGCAGCCGGCCGAAATCCGCTGGCTGCGCGAGGGCCAGGTGGTGTTCGCCTACCTGCATCTGGCGCCGGACCCGATCCAGTGCCGGCTGCTGATGGAATCGGGCGCCGCCGCCCTCGCCTACGAGACCGTCACCGACGCGCACGGCGGCCTGCCGCTGCTCGCGCCGATGTCGGAGGTCGCCGGGCGCATGGCGCTGCAGGCCGGGGCGCACTGCCTCGAAAAGACCTACGGCGGCCTCGGCATGCTGCCCGGCGGCGTGCCGGGCGTGCCGCCGGCGAAGGTGACGATCCTTGGTGCCGGCACGGTCGGCGCCAACGCCGTGCGCGTCGCGGTCGGCATGGGCGCGCAGGTCGCGGTGCTCGATCGCGACATCCACCGGCTGCGCGCGCTCGATGCCGAATACGGCGGCCGGGTCACGACCGTGTTCTCGACCCGCGACACCATCGAGCGCCACGTGCTGAACGCCGATCTGGTGATCGGCGCGGTGCTGGTGCCGGGCGCGCAGGCGCCGAAGCTGGTCGGGCGCGAGCTGGTCGCGCGCATGCGCCCCGGCGCGGTGCTGGTCGATGTCGCGATCGACCAGGGCGGCTGCTTCGAGACCTCGCACCCGACCACGCACGCCGAACCGACCTTCGTGCACGACGGCGTCATCCACTACTGCGTCGCCAACATGCCCGGTGCCGTGCCGCGCACCTCGGCGCTGGCGCTGAACAACGCCACGCTGCCGTATCTGCTCGCGCTCGCCGACCGCGGCTGGGTCCGCGCGCTCGGCAACGATCCGGGTCTGCTGAACGGCCTGAACGTCCTGCGCGGCCGCGTCACGCACCGCGCCGTCGCCGAGGCGCTCGGCCACGACTACCACCCGGCCGGCGATCTGCTGGCGCTGTGATCCGCTGCCGCCAGCGGCATGCCGGCGACGACTCCGGCACGGCACGGCCATGGACGGCGGCAGGGCAGCCGTCCGCTCCCGGAAATCCCGGCAGGCGCAAGCGCTTCCGGCACCCGGAAATCCGGGAATGAAACGGTTGTTTCAAGCCGAAATCATGCAGTAAAAATAAGGCAATAAGGCTCCTCACAGCGGGCGGCGGCTCCGGTCCCGGCAGCGGTCGCTCCGTCCGGCAGTCCCTCCACGCTCCTGCCTTGCCCTGCCCTGCGGAAGGATGCCGACATGCCGCTGACCGATTACGTGCCCGATTTCCGGTCACCGATCCCGCGTGGCCGGATCGCCAGCACGCTGATGCTGCTGGCGTTCTATCTGCTCGCCGCCGGAATCGGCCTGCGCCTGCAGGTGTACTACGGTGCCGTCACGCCGCTGTGGCCGCCGTCCGGGCTGGCCGTCTGGATGCTGTGGCGGCGCGGGCTCGGGCTGGCACCGGTGATCCTCGGCGGCGAATGGCTGGTGGCGCTGTGGCTCGGTCTGGGCTGGCAGGCGCAGATCCTCGGGCCGCTCGCGCAGCTCGTCGAAGCCATGCTGGCCTCGATGCTGCTGCGGCTGGCGCGGCTGCCGGCCCGGCCGCTCGACACGCTGCACGGGCTGCAGCTGTTCCTGCTCGATGCCGTGCTGCTGGCGCCGATGCTGGCGGCCGCCATCGGCACCTGGGGGCTGTATCTGACCGGTGCGACCGGCGACGGACCGCTGTACGAGACCCTCCTGACCTGGTGGACCGGCGATGCGCTCGGCATTTTGATCATCACGCCGCTGCTGCTCGCCTGGTGGCCGCAGCCGGCGCGCAGCACCGTCGCGCAGGCCGCGGCGCTGATGATCGCCACCGGCATCGCGGCGCTGGTGGTGCTGATGCAGGCCCCCGAACAGCGCACGATGCTGTTCTTCCTGCTGCTGCCCTTCGTCGCGATCGCCGGGCTGCTGCGCGATCCGGCGGTCGTGACGCTGACGATCCTGATGCTGGTGGCGCTCGCCCTCGGCCTGCAGGCCATCGCCATCGGACACCCCGATGAATTCGTCAAGCACGTGCGCCTGCTGTTCATCGGCACCGTCGCTGCCACCGGCTACATCGTCTCGGTGCTCGCGCAGCGCCTGCACCGGCTGGCGAACACCGATCCGCTGACCGGACTGCCGAACCGGCGCCGCTTCACCGAACAGCTCGAAGCACTCGCCGCCCGCCCCCGTGGCCGGCGCCATGCGCTGCTGTATCTCGACCTCGAAGCCTTCAAGCTCGCCAATGACACCTGCGGCCACGCGGCCGGTGACCGCCTGCTGATCGAAGTCACCGGGCGAATGCTCCGGCGCAAGCCGGCGGCGGCGACGCTGGCGCGCATGGGCGGGGACGAGTTCGTGCTGCTCGCCCCGGATCACGACGCGGATGAGGCGAGCGCACTGGCGCACCGGCTGCGCGAGGCGCTGGCCTCGAAACCGTTCACGGTCGGCGAGCGCAGCTTCGGCATCGGCATGCGCATCGGCATCGCCCCCTTCGGTCCGCGCAGCGAAAGCCCGGAGGGCGTGCTGGCGCGTGCCGATCTGGCCTGCGCAGCGGCGCGCCTGCACGGCGGCGTGCGCGTCTCCGGCCCCGGTGACGGCGCGCTGCTGCGTCATCAGGGCGAGATCGCGCTGCTCGAAAGGCTGCGCGCCGCGTTCGGCAACGGCCGGCTGCGGCTCGCCTGGCAGCGCCTGGACCCGCTGCCCGGTCGCGAGGACGGCCGCGCGCGGCGCGAGATGCTGCTGCGCCTGCTCGGTGACGACGGACACCCGCTCGGCCCGGACACCTTCCTGCCGGTCGCCGAGCGCTACGGCCTGCTGCCGCAGATCGACCGCTGGGTGCTGGCCAGCACCTGCCGCTGGCTGAGCACGCAGGCCGACCCGCGCCTGCAGTGCTACGTGAACCTGAGCGCGCAGACGCTGGCCGAGAGCGGCTTCGCCGACTGGCTGAAGGCGCTCATCGCCGGCCACGGCCTGGACCTCGGCCGGCTCTGTCTGGAGATCACCGAGCGCCACGCGCTCGAACGCTTCGAGTTCGCCCTGCCGGCGGTGCGCGCGCTCGCCGCCGACGGCTGGTGCTTCGCGCTCGATGACTTCGGCGCCGGCGTCGCGAGCTTCGGCTATCTCGCCGATCTGCCGGTGCAGGTGGTCAAGATCGACGGCCGGCTGGTGCGCGACTTCGAAAGCGACCCGATCAGCCCGGTGATCATCGAAGCCCTCTGCCGCCTCGCCCGGCTGCGCGGCCTGCGCGTCGTCGCCGAATGGGTCGAGGACGCCTCGCTGCTGCCGGCGCTCGCCGCGCTCGGCGTCGATGACGTGCAGGGCTTTGCGCTGCACCGGCCGGAACTGCTGGCCGAAGCCGCCGCCGGCGACAGCCCGGCTTCGGCTCCGGCCGCCTGAGGCCCGGCCTCAGGCCGCGAACGCCGCCCCGCAGGCACCGCTGATCGCCGCCCAGGCCCCGGCCTCGCCGTCGCGCGCGCGGATGTCGCGGCACGCCAGCACCCGCGACACCTGCCCGAGTTCGTAGACCACCAGCGTGTCGGCAAACGCCCGCACGTCCTCCAGATCGTGCGTGATCACGACCATCGGAATCCG
>JAFEGB010000079.1 GCA_018240295.1 Pseudomonadota bacterium | reverse complement strand
GGGATGGCGTCAGCGGCATCGAAACATTCCCGTCCTGCCCGGGCCGGTCGCACGGAGCCTTGCGTCAGCGGGCCGGTATGCTGCACGGCGTGACCGCCCGGCTGCACGAAGACCCACAGGCCTGCGCCAGGGCGGTTGCGGCGGATACGACGAACCCGGCGGCGGACGATGGCGAGACTGATCCTGTTCAACAAGCCCTATGACGTGCTCTCGCAGTTCACCGACCGCGAGCACGGGCGCACGACGCTCGCGGATTTCATCGATCTGCCCGGCGTCCACGTCGCCGGCCGGCTCGATCGCGACAGTGAGGGCCTGCTGCTGCTGACCGACGACGGCCGGCTGCAGGCGCGCATCGCCGATCCGCGCCACAAGCTGGCGAAGACCTATCTGGTGCAGGTCGAAGGCGAGCCGCAGGAGGCCGCGCTCGAGGCCCTGCGCCGCGGCGTCGTGCTCAGGGACGGGCCGACGCTGCCGGCCGGCGTGCGGCGCGTGCCGGCGCCGGACTGGCTCTGGCCGCGCACGCCGCCGATCCGCATGCGCGCGACGATCCCGACCGCGTGGCTGGAGATCGTGCTGCGCGAGGGCCGCAACCGTCAGGTGCGGCGCATGACCGCCGCCGTCGGCCTGCCGACGCTGCGGCTGCTGCGCAGCGCGATCGGCGACTGGACGCTCGCCGGACTCGCGCCGGGCGCGTGGCGGGCCGAGACCGTGCATCTGCCTAGTCCGGCGCCGGCCCGCAGCGCAGCAGCGCCTGCACCGGCAGCGGCGCCAGGCGGGCGCGGCCGCCGAGGGCCGGCAGCTCGATGAGGCAGAGCGCCCCGAGCACCTCGGCCCCGAGCTGTCCGGCCAGCGCGTGCACGGCGGCGAGCGTGCCGCCGGTGGCGAGCACGTCATCGACCAGCAGCACGCGGCTGCCGGCGACGAAGGCATCGCGGTGCACTTCGAGCGCATCCGTGCCGTATTCGAGCGCGTAATCGGCACGGGCGGTGGCGCGCGGCAGCTTGCCGGGCTTGCGCACCGGCACGAAGCCGGCGCCGAGCGCGAGCGCAAGCGGCGCGCCGAACAGGAAACCGCGCGCCTCGGGGCAGAGCAGATACTGCGGACTCCAGCCGGCGGCGCGCACGGCGGCGGCGAGGCCGTCGATCGCGGCGCGAAACGCACCGGCATCGGCGAGCAGCGGCGTCACGTCGCGGAACACGATGCCGGGCTGCGGGTGATCGGGCACGGCGAGCACGCGGGCGGCAAGCAGTTCGGTCATCCCCGGGTCTCCGGCAGCGGTCTTCGGCCAGTGTAGGCAGCCCGTCGCGCGCGGGCGGCTGGTAATCGGCCCGCGCCACCGCCATATCGGCCCGGTCGCCGGCGGCACCGGCGGCCGTCGTTCCCCGCCGGTCCGCACCGGTCGTCACGGCAGTCCAGCAGGAGGTCTCCATGAAATTCCGCGTCGTCAAGTCCGAAGCCGAGTGGCGGGCGCAGCTGTCGCCCGAGCAGTTCGCCGTCTGCCGCCAGAAGGCGACCGAGCGGCCGTTCACCGGTCGCTACAACGAGCATTCGGCCGCCGGCACCTACCGCTGCGTCTGCTGCGGCCAGCCGCTGTTCGCGAGCCGCAGCAAGTTCAACGCCGGCTGCGGCTGGCCGAGCTTCTCGCTGCCGCTCGACGAGGCGGCGATCGCCGAGGAGACCGACCGAAGCCACGGCATGGTGCGCACCGAGGTCATGTGCTCGAACTGCGGTGCGCACCTCGGCCATGTGTTCGACGACGGTCCCGGACCGGACGGATTGCGGTATTGCATCAATTCGGTGTCGCTGGATTTCGAGGCTGCCGGAAAAGGCTGATGCTGCGCGCACGGCAGGCGCTGGCGCCTGCCGTGCGCCACCGGGCCGGGACCGGTGGTGCGTCCCCGTCACCGCCGCCGGAGCCCACGCATGCAGCGCAGCGAATTCCGTCATTTCATCGAACTGCCGGTGCACTGGGGCGATCAGGACGCCCTCGGCCACGTCAACAACGTGCAGTTCTTCCGCTATCTCGAAAGTGCCCGGGTCGCCTACGTCGAAACCGTGTTCGGACTGCCGGTGCGCGCCGACGGCGAGGGCGTGATCCTCGCCGACCTGCAGTGCGCGTTCCGCAGCCAGCTCGAATACCCGGTCACGGTCGAGGTCGGCACCCGCATCGCCCGGCTCGGGCGCAGCAGCTTCGACGTGCACGCGGCGATCTGGCGCCAAGGGGCGGAGGCCCCGGCCGCCACGTCGCGCGGTGTCATCGTCTGGTTCGATTTCCGCGCGCAGAAACCGGCGCCGCTGCCGGATTCCCTGCGCGAGCGCGTGCGCGCCTGGGAAACCCTGAGACCGCAGGAATAGAGGCTGGCCGGCACCGGCCGGCAGTCTCTGCCGGTGCCGCTTCCGGCACTCTTTGGAAGCATCGACCATGCCGGTGATCGGCAGGCGGAATGATTTGCGTCATCCGCCCGTTTGAACCGGTCGTGCTGCGCCGCGATACGTCGCGGTACACTGTGCGGCGGCGACGGGGAGGCAGTTCGCCAAGCTGCCGTCCGGCCTGCGTTTGCTGCACCTTGCAGACCACGCTGCTGCACTGCCGGGCAAAGTTGACAAGCTTTGACCCGGCCCGCAGTATCGCCCCGCGCTCGTCAAACAGGCGCCCTGTCCGGAAATTTCCGGCGCTGCAAGTGCCGGAGGGGGAGAACGAGCATTCCGGACCGGTCCCAAATCATGACTACGCGGAAATCGGCGGATCGCCCGATCCGTGAAAGTCAGCAAGAGCTCCTATCGGAGGTTGAAAATGGAAGACGTCGTAATCGTTGCCGCCGCCCGTACCGCGATCGGTTCGTTCATGGGCACGCTGTCCACCACGCCGGCGGCGGTCCTCGGTGCCAAGGTCGTGCAGGCGCTGCTCGCCCGCACCGGCCTGCAGCCGAACCAGATCGACGAAGTCATTCTCGGTCACGTGCTGACGGCCGGCTGCGGTGAGAACCCCGCGCGTCAGGTCGCCGTCAACTCGGGCCTGCCGGTCGAGGTCCCGGCCTTCACGATCAACAAGCTGTGCGGTTCCGGCCTGAAGGCCGTGCATCTCGGTTACCAGTCGATCGTCGACGGCGACAACCAGATCGTCATCGTCGGCGGCCAGGAGAACATGAGCCTGGCGCCGCACGTGCTGGCGAACTCGCGCACCGGTGCGCGCATGGGCGACTGGAAGCTGCAGGACACCCTGCTGCTCGACGGTCTGGTCTGCGCGTTCAACAACTACCACATGGGCATCACCGCCGAGAACATCGCCGAGAAGTACGGCATCTCGCGCGAGGAGCAGGATGCCTTCGCCTATGCCTCGCAGCAGAAGGCGATCGCCGCGATCGACAGCGGCCGGTTCAAGGATCAGATCGTCGGCATCCAGATCCCGCAGAAGAAGGGTGAGCCGCTGGTGTTCGACACCGACGAGTTCCCGAACCGCAAGTCCACGCCCGAAGTGCTCGCCAAGCTGAAGCCGGCGTTCAAGAAGGACGGCACGATCACCGCCGGCAACGCCTCGGGCGTCAATGACGGCGCCGCGGCGCTGGTGCTGATGACCGCGAGCAAGGCGGCCGAGCTGGGCCTGAAGCCGCTGGCGCGCATCGCCGGCTACGCGAAGTCGGGTGTCGATCACAAGATCATGGGCACCGGCCCGATCCCGGCCGTGCGCAAGCTGATGCAGAAGACCGGCTGGACGCTCGACCAGCTCGACCTGATCGAGGCCAACGAGGCCTTCGCCGCGCAGGCGATCTCGGTCAACCGTGACCTGGGCTGGGATCTGTCCAAGGTCAACGTCAACGGCGGCGCGATCGCCATCGGCCACCCGATCGGCTGCTCCGGCGCCCGCATCCTGACCGACCTCGTCCACGAGATGGGTCGCCGTGACGCCAAGAAGGGCGTCGCGACGCTCTGCATCGGCGGCGGCATGGGTGTGGCGCTCGCGATCGAGCGCGATTGATCCCGGTCGGGGCGGCGTGTCGCGAGGCACGCCGCCCCGGACGTTTCGCGGTCCCGACGGCGGGACTGCACGGCGGCATGACGGCAGGCGACTGCCCGGGAGGAAATGCCGGACCCAACCGGACTGCGGCGTCAGACCGTGGTCCTCATTCCCACTGCGGTCCCCTGCAGGACCCGGCGCAAGGGCGAGCGGATGGCCCTGGCGTCCCCCAACCGGTCGGAACCGATGAGCGAAGCGCGCATCATCAAGAAGTATCCGAATCGCCGGCTCTACGACACGGCGATCAGCAGCTACATCACCCTCGAAGACGTCAAGCGGCTCGTGCTGGAACGGGCGGACTTCCGCGTCGTCGATGCCCGCTCCAGCGATGACATCACGCGCGGCATCCTGCTGCAGATCATCAGCGAGCAGGAGGAGCAGGGAAACCCGATCTTCACGACCGAGGTGCTCGCACACATCATCCGTTTCTACGGCGACACGCTGCAGGGGATGATGGGCAGCTACCTCGAAAAGAGCCTGCAGGCTTTCGTCGACCAGCAGCATCTGGTGCGCGAGCAGCTGCGCAACCTGATGGGCGCCAACCCGCTGCAGGTGATCTCGGACCTCGCCGAGCACAATCTGTCGATCTGGCAGAAGATGAACGAACGCCTGTACAAGCAGGGCGTCGAGCTGCCGCGGGCACTGCAGCCGGGGCGTGCACAGGAAACGGAAACCGCGCGCACCGACAAGCCGGACGGCAAGAAGTAGGCAGGCAGGGATTCCGGAGTTCCGGTCTGTTTCGGACTGTCAGGGCCGCCTTCGGGCGGCTTTTGCATATCTGGAGCCCGTTGACTTCTCATCAGGGAAAACCCTATATTGCACTGCAACAAATGTTGCGACGCACCATCAAGAGGTAGCCGTCATGTATGCGCTGAACGCCGAGGATCTGGAGCGAATGGGCATGGCCAGTCTCGGTCTGGCCATCAGCTCGCAGCGGGCGGCGCTGCGCGCAGGCGAGGAGCTGTCGGGCATCGGCATCGCGGCCAGCGGCGCCTACCTGATGATCTGGCTCGGCTTCGTCGGGCGCCTGCTCGAAGCCCGCAGCCCCGACACGGTCAGCGAATGCGTGCAGCGCCTGAACGAGGACTGGCAGCGCCGCGTGCGCCACGACATGCGCCTGTGGATGGCGACGCTGCTGGAAACCAGCGACCGCCTCGGCTCGCTGGCCGCCGCCCAGCCGGTGAACCCGATCGTGCCGCTGCGCCGCCGCGCGGCCGGCTGAAACCGCAGTTCTCCGGGACGGAGCCTTCCGCTCCCGCCCGCCGCTGCCGCAGCGGTCTCGCGACGCACCGTACTGCCCTGGCGCATGCGGTGCGTCGTCGTTTGCGGAGGCCGGCCCTTGATGCGGCAGTCCGCGCGTTCCGGCGAGATCAGCCATCGGCCAGCAGGATCTCGACTCGCTCCTTGCCCTTGCCGACGTTGCGCCGCTTCAGTGCCAGGACGCCGACCTCGCCGGTGCGGCGCAGGTGCGTGCCGCCGCAGGCTACGCGCGCGATCCCCTCGACCTCCCAGTAGCGCCGCTCGTTCGCGGCATCGCTGAAGGCGCTGATGATCGGCCGGTCGGCTTCGATCAGCGCGCTGACCTGCCCGTGGAGGTCCGGCAGCAGCGGCGTCAGCGGCTGCGGCCACGCGAAGTCGATGCGTGCCTTGTCCGCGCCGATGTGCGCGCCGATCCGGTCGATGCCCGGGCAGCGCGCGCAGACGAGTTCCAGCACCAGTTCGGCCGCGAAGTGCAGCCGCATCAGCCGGTAGCGCCGCGGCCAGTCGATCTCGACCGTGACCGGCATGCCGCCCTGCAGGCCATGTCCGGCCGGCAGCGTGTAGGCGATGTCGTGCCCCTGCCTGCGGGCTTCGAGCACCGGCAGGCCGCCGATGCAGCCGTGGTCGCTCTCCTGTCCGCCCGAGAACGCATAGAAGATGGTTTCGGCGAGCCTCACGGTTTCGCCGTCGACGCTCGCGACCACGGTATCGAGCGCGCTGCGGTACGGATCGTCCCAGAACAGCTTGCGGGTCATGGCGGTGGTCTCAGGCAGGAAAGTCCAGGTGCAGGCGGCTGTGATAGCAGCGCGGCTCGCCGCTCAGCGGATCGGTGAAGCGCAGCTCGCGCGCCAGCAGCGCCAGCGGCCGGGCCGGATCGTCGGACGCACCGGCCTGCAGCTGCGGGTAGAGCGGATCGTTCAGGACCGGCGCGCCGAGCGCGGCCATGTGCACGCGCAGCTGGTGCTTGCGGCCGGTGAGCGGCCGCAGCCGGTAGCGGCCCAGGGCGCCACGTCGCTCGATCAGCCCGATCCGCGTCTCGGTGTTCGGCGGACCCTCGACCTCGCACATCCGGAAGAACGGCTCGCCGGCGACCAGGCGGCTGCGGCGCACAGCGGGCACTTCCGGCAAGGCCGGGGCCAGCGCCTCGTAGGTCTTGGTGATGCGCCGTTCGGGAAACAGCGCCGCATAGGCCGCGCGCGTGGCCGGATCGACCGAGAACAGCACCAGCCCGGCGGTCAGCCGGTCGAGCCGGTGCAGCGGCGTCAGCCCCGGCAGCCCGAGCCGCACGCGCAGGCGCACCAGCAGCGTCTCGCGCAGCCACGGCCCGCCGGGCACGACCGGCAGGAAGTGCGGCTTGTCGACGACCAGCAGGTGCGCATCCCGGTGCAGCACGGTCTCGACGTACGGCAGCGCTGCTTCCGGCCCCGGCTCGCGGTAGTACCAGATGCGCAGCCCCTGGCGGTAGGCGCTGGCCGTCGTCAGGGTTTCGCCGTCCTCGCTGACGACCTCGCCGCGCGCCAGCCGCGCTGTCCAGGGCACGTAGCCGTCATCGGGAAAGCGTTCCTGCAGGAAGCCGAGCAGCTCCTTCCAGTCGCCGGCCGGCAGGCGCAGCGAGCAGGGATCGACGCCATCGCGCGCAGGCAGCGGCGGCCGCGACGCGGGGGATGAGCGGGCTTTCATGGATGCCAGCGGGAGCGGGGGCGGGCAGCGGCATCCGGGGCACCGGCGGCGGGCCGCCGGCGGCACTGGCGGTCCGGACGGCCGGGCCGGGAAGCAGGGTTCAGGCGATCTGACGCCACGCGAGTCTTTCCCCCGCCCGCAGCGGCACCAGCGTCTCGCCTTCCGGATACGGGTAGCCCGCCGGCACCTCCACGGCTGTCTTCTCCAGCGTCACCGTCCCGGCATTGACCGGCAGCCCGTAGAACGCCGGTCCGAAGCGGCTCGCGAACGCATCGAGCCGATCGAGCGCGCCGGCGGACTCGAAGGCTTCCGCATAGAGTTCCAGCGCGAACGGCGCCGTATAGCAGCCGGCGCAGCCGCAGGCGGCTTCCTTGGTGTGGCGGGCGTGCGGGGCGCTGTCGGTGCCGAGGAAGAACTTCGGGTTGCCGGAGGTCGCGGCGGCGAGCAGGGCCTGACGGTGGGTTTCGCGCTTGAGCACCGGCAGGCAGTAGTAATGCGGACGGATGCCGCCCTGGAAAATGGCGTTGCGGTTGTAGAGCAGGTGGTGCGCGGTGAGGGTCGCGGCCAGGTGCGGACCGGCGCCGGCGACGAAGTCGACGGCCTCGCGGGTCGTGATGTGTTCCATGACCACCTTCAGGCCCGGGAAGTCCCGCAGCAGCGGCGCCAGCACGCGGTCGATGAACACCGCCTCGCGATCGAACAGGTCGATGTCGGCATCGGTGACCTCGCCGTGCACGAGCAGCAGCAGGCCGTGCTTTTCCATCTCGGCGAGCACCGGGTGGATCAGCCGGATGTCGGTGACGCCGGCATCGGAATTCGTCGTCGCGCCGGCCGGATACAGCTTGCAGGCGACGATGCAACCCGAGGCGCGCGCCCTGGCGATCTCGGCCGGATCGAGGCGATCGGTCAGGTACAGCGTCATCAGCGGCTCGAAATCGAGTCCGGCCGGCACCGCGGCGAGGATGCGCTCGCGGTAGGCGAGCGCCTGTCCGGTCGTCGTCACCGGCGGCTTCAGGTTCGGCATGATGATCGCCCGCGCGAACTGCCGTGCCGTGTGCGGCACGACGGTCGCGAGTGCGGCGCCGTCGCGCACGTGCAGATGCCAGTCATCGGGGCGGGTCAGGGTCAGGCGCATCGGCAGCACTCCGGCGGGGAACGGAACGATCAGCAGCAGGGCAGTATAACGAGCACTCAAGGCACGGGCGCCGACGCCCGGCCGGCGGACGGGGGGACGAACATGACACCAGCGAAAGAGGAATGTGCCGGCATCGTCATCTGCGCGGCCTATGCCGATGGCCGCCGCATCGGCGACATCAAGCTCGACGACATCCCGCAGATGCTGCGCCGCGACGGTGCCTTCGTCTGGCTCGGCCTCTACGAGCCGGACGAAGCCCTGATGCAGCGCGTGCAGCAGTGCTTCGACCTGCATGATCTGGCGGTCGAGGATGCGCACAAGGCCCACCAGCGTCCGAAGATGGAGGCGTACGGGGATTCGCTGTTCATCGTGCTGCGCACCGCGCGCTGGGATGACTCGGCCGAGACTGCCGCCTATGGCGAGACGCACGTGTTCCTCGGCCACAACTATCTGGTCTCGGTGCGTCACGGCGCCTCGCAGACCTACCGGCCGGCGCGGCTGGCGAGCGAGCGCCAGCCGCAGCTGCTCGCGCACGGACCGAGCTTCGCGCTGTACGCGCTGATGGATTTCGTCGTCGACAACTACTTCCCGGTGCTCTCGGCCTACGAGGACCGGCTCGACGAGCTGGAGGCCGACATCTTCTCGGGCGGGGCGGACCGCGACTCGACCGAGGAGATCTACCGCCTCAAGCGCGAACTCGTGACCTTGCGGCGCGCGTCGCTGCCGCTGGTCGATGTCTGTTCGGACCTGATGTCGCTGCGCGTGGCGCTGGTGCCGGACTCGATCCGTCCGTACTTCCGCGACGTGCTCGATCACCTCAAGCGCATCAACGACACGCTCGACACGATGCGCGAAATGCTCGCGACCGTGCTGCAGGTGAGCCTCGCGCTCGCCTCGGTGCGCCAGAACGAGGTCACGAAGGCGCTGGCCGGCTGGGCGGCGATCCTGGCGGTGCCGACCGTGGTGTTCGGCCTGTACGGCATGAACTTCGACAAGATGCCGGAGCTGCACTGGCACTACGGCTATCCGGCGATCGTCGTGGCGACCTTTCTGGTGTGCGTGTGGCTGTACCTGCGGCTCAAGCGCACCGGCTGGCTGTGAAGCGGGCTTGCCGGCTGCCTTGACCGGCCGTGACCGGCGCGTAAGCTGGCGCGTTTCCACGGCCGGCATCGCGACTGGCGTGCAGGGCCGACCGT
Organism: Pseudomonadota bacterium; assembly: GCA_018240295.1. GTDB lineage: Bacteria > Pseudomonadota > Gammaproteobacteria > Competibacterales > Competibacteraceae > Plasticicumulans. Next base: position 24,872 of record JAFEGB010000079.1, on the reverse strand, counting down.
TCCATCCGTATCCGCCGCCGACGCGCGCTGGGGAAGTTCATGTCCGAAATCAACAAGGTCGTGCTGGCCTATTCCGGCGGTCTCGACACTTCGGTGATCCTGAAGTGGCTGCAGGAGACCTATCAGTGCGAGGTGGTGACCTTCACCGCCGACATCGGTCAGGGCGAGGAGCTCGAACCGGCACGCGCCAAGGCGCTGGCGATGGGCGTGCAGCAGATCTACATCGACGATCTGCGCGAGGAGTTCGTGCGCGACTTCGTGTTCCCGATGTTCCGCGCCAACACCCTCTATGAAGGCGAGTACCTGCTCGGCACCTCGATCGCCCGGCCGCTGATCGCCAAGCGCCTGATCGAGATCGCCAACGAGACCGGCGCCGATGCGATCTCGCACGGCGCGACCGGCAAGGGCAATGACCAGGTGCGCTTCGAGCTCGGCGCCTATGCGCTGAAGCCCGGCGTCAAGGTCATCGCGCCGTGGCGCGAATGGGACCTGACCTCGCGCGAGACCCTGCTCGACTACGCCGAAAAGCACGGCATCCCGGTCGATCGCTACGGCAAGAAGTCGCCGTACTCGATGGACGCCAACCTGCTGCACATCTCCTACGAAGGCCAGGTGCTCGAAAACCCCTGGGCCGAGGCCGAGGAGGACATGTGGCGCTGGACGGTCGCGCCCGAGGCCGCGCCGGACAAGGCCACCTATCTCGAACTCACCTTCCGCGCCGGTGACGTGACCGCGATCGATGGCGTCGAGATGAGCCCGGCGACCGTGCTCGCGACGCTGAACCGCATCGGCGGCGACAACGGCATCGGCCGGCTGGATCTGGTCGAGAACCGCTACGTCGGCATGAAGTCGCGCGGCTGCTACGAAACCCCCGGCGGCACGATCCTGCTGAAGGCGCACCGTGCGATCGAATCGCTGTGCCTCGATCGCGAGGTCGCGCACCTGAAGGACGAGCTGATGCCGCGCTACGCGAGCATCATCTACAACGGCTACTGGTGGTCGCCGGAGCGGCGGATGCTGCAGGCCATGATCGATGCCTCGCAGGCCCCGGTGAACGGCGTCGTGCGCCTGAAGCTCTACAAGGGCAACGTCATGGTCGCCGGTCGCAAGTCGGACGATTCGCTGTTCGACCCGACCATCGCGACCTTCGAGGACGACGGCGGCGCCTACAATCAGAAGGACGCCGAGGGCTTCATCAAGCTCAACGCCCTGCGCATGCGCATCGCTGCCAACAAGGGCCGCTGAGTCGCGCCCGGCGGCTTTCGGGTCATACTCGCCGGCAGAATCTCCTGCCTGCGCCGAGGAATCCCCCGATGGCCGCCGTCTTCGACCCCGATGTCCCGCGTACCGCGACCGGACTGGGCGTCAGCACCGGCCTGCTGCGCCAGGTCCGCGAGTTCGGCGTCCCGCTCGACGATAGCTGCGAACGCGCACTGGCCGAGGCCGTGCGCGCGGCGCGCATGCGGGCGTGGCAGGAAGAGAACCGTCCGTGGATCGAGGCATACAACGCCTGGATTGCCGAGCATGGCTGTTTCGGCGAGGAATACCGGAGCTTCTGAGTCACGGCGATGGCGCAGTTCGATGTCTGCCGCAATCCGAATGCCGGCACGGCCACGCGGGTGCCGTACCTCCTCGACGTGCAGCACGATCTGATCGCTGTCTTCGAGTCGCGCGCCATCGTGCCGCTGGTCGATCCGGCGCTCGTGCGCGAGAAGCTCGTGCAGCGGCGGCTGCCGGTCTTCACGATCATCGATCGACGACTGGTGCGGATGCCGCAATCGATCACCGGCCGGCCGGCGCGCACGCCCGGTCCCGCCGTCGCCGCGCTGGCTGGCCAGCGCGCGGAACTGCTCGCCGCACTCGAGCTGCTGTTCACCGGCATCTGAATCCGGTCCTTCCCCTGACCGGCGTACCCCCGAGGGCATCTGCCATGCGCTACCTGCACACGATGATCCGCACCGGCGATCTCGACCGCTCGATCGCCTTCTACCGTGACGTGCTCGGCTTCCGGCTGGTGTCGCGCAGCGATTACCCGGACGGCGAATTCACGCTCGCCTTCCTCCAGGCACCGGGCGATAGCGGCAACGACGGCCCGATGCTGGAACTGACCTACAACTGGGGCGTGTCGTCCTACGACCTTGGCAAGGGCTACGGCCACGTCGCGTTCAAGGTCGAGTCGATGGACGCCTTCGCTGAAAACCTGCGTGCCCGCGGCCACGACTTCAGCTGGGGCCCGGGCAAGGCCCCGAACGGCCGCACCGCGATCGCCTTCATCGTCGATCCGGACGGCTACCAGATCGAACTGATCGAGCGCGCCGACGCTTGACGGCCGCCGCCGCCGGCGGCCGGCTGCTGCTGGCGCCGATGGAGGGGCTCGCCGATGCGCTGCTGCGCGCCGCGCTGACTTCGGTCGGCGGCATCGACGGCTGCGTGACCGAGTTCGTGCGCGTCACCGACACGCTGCTGCCGCGCGCGGTGTGGTTGCGGCGCGTGCCGGAACTCGCGCACGGCGGGCGCACGCCCGCGGGCGTGCCGGTGGTCGTGCAGCTGCTCGGCTCCGATCCGCAGTGCCTCGCCGACAACGCCGCGCGCGTCGCCGGGCTCGGCGCGCCGGGCGTGGATCTGAACTTCGGCTGCCCGGCCCCGACCGTGAACCGTCACCGCGGCGGCGCGGCGCTGCTCGATGAGCCGGAACTGCTCGCGCGCATCGTCGCTGCCTGCCGCGCGGCGCTGCCGCCGGCGGTGCCGCTGACCGCCAAGATGCGCCTCGGCATCCGCGATGCCGCGCGCGCCCTCGACTGCGCACGGGCGCTCGCCGACGGCGGGGCGGCCGAAATCACCGTGCATGCCCGCACGAAGCTCGACGGCTACCGGCCGCCGGCGCACTGGGACTGGATCGCCCGCATCCGCGAGGCGGTCGCCGTCAACGTCATCGCCAACGGCGAGGTCTGGAGCCCGGCCGATGCCGCCCGGTGCCTCGCCGTTTCCGGCTGCCGCGACCTGATGCTCGGGCGCGGGCTGGTGACGCGTCCGGGGCTGGCGCTGAACATCCGCAGCCAGCGCGCCGGCCACGAACCGCTGCCGCTGCCCTGGCAGCGACTGCTGGCGCTGCTCGATACCTTTTATGCCGGCGTGCGTGCGCAGCTGCTGCCGCGGCACGCGCCGGGGCGGCTGAAGCAGTGGCTGTCCTATCTGCGCAACGCCTATCCGGAAGCACAGGCGCTGTTTGCGCGCGTGCGCACCGAAACCGATGCCGCAAGGCTTGGCGAGGCGCTGGCCGCCGCGCACGCCCATCCCGTACCGCTCCCGCCCTGAGGCGCGTGCCGGCGGCATTCGCTACAGTCGCGCCGGATGTTTTTCCCGGACCACCCACAGGCAGGCTGCCCGATGACCGACGTGCTGCTGAGCGCGCTGTACCGCTACCCCGTGAAGTCCTGCCGCGGCGCGCGCCTCGATGCCGCGATGCTCGATCGCTACGGCATCGCCGGCGACCGGCACTGGATGCTGGTCGAGGCCGCGAGCGGCCGCTTCGTCACGCAGCGCCAGCACGCGCGCATGGCGCTGATCGACACGCAGTGGCATGGCGACACGCTCGGCCTGTCGGTGGCCGGTGCCGGTGGCGTCGAGGTCACCAGCGGCATCGGCGAGCCGCGCACGGTCGAGGTCTGGGGCGAGGTCGTGCAGGCGCTCGATGCTGGCGACGAGGCCGCGGCCTGGCTGTCGGAGTACCTCGGGCTCGCCGTGCGCCTGGTCGAATGCGGCCCCGCGCACCGGCGGCCGGTCGATCCGGCCTACGATCGCATCGGCGCCGAGACCGGCTTTTCCGATGGCTTCCCGCTGCTGCTGATCTCGGAGGCTTCGCTGGCCGACCTCAACAGCCGCATGGAGCGCCCGGTCGAGATGATCCGCTTCCGGCCGAATCTGGTGGTCAGCGGCTGCGCGCCCTTCGCCGAGGATGGCTGGAAGCGGCTGCGCATCGGCGGCATCGAGCTGCACGTGGTCAAGCCGTGCTCGCGCTGCCCGATTCCGACCATCGATCCGGCAACGGCCGCGCGCGGGCGCGAACCGATGGCAACGCTGCTGAAGTACCGCCGCGAAGGGCAGAAGACCTACTTCGGCCAGAACCTCATCCATGCCGGTCCGGGGGAATTGCAGGCCGGCATGCGCGTGGAGGTGCTGGAATAGCCATGCGCGCCCGCCGCTGGCCGTTGCAGCGGCCAGCGGACGGTGCCGGAACAGCACGCGGGCGTTCGCCGGAAGCCGGAAAAGAAAAAGCCCCTTTCGGGGCCGTTTTCTCGGGAGAGACACTCATCATCATGATCATGATGGAGTGGTGCCCAGGAGAGGACTCGAACCTCCACAGGTCTCCCTACTAGTACCTGAAACTAGCGCGTCTACCAGTTCCGCCACCTGGGCATCTTGCTGCAGCGCGTGGTGCCGAAGAGAGGACTCGAACCTCCACGGGTCGCCCCACTAGTACCTGAAACTAGCGCGTCTACCAGTTCCGCCACTTCGGCAAGGCTGCTGCATTTCACGCCACGATCCCGGTCCGCAGGGGAGGGGGTCGCGAAGTGGGGCGCACTATACGCACGGCCCCGGGGGCTGTCAAACGCCCTCCGCACGTTTTGTGCATGCTCCGGACGGGGCGGTGTTATCGTGTCATTCCTTCATTTTTCGCGAGGTTTCCGCATTCCCGATGACTGCCCGTTCCCGACGTCCCTGGCACCGGCTCGACCCGTTCTTCGCGCGCGAGCAGGAAAAATACGGCCGCGCCGTACCGAGCCGCGAATTCATCCTGCAGACGCTCGAAGCCGCGCCCGAGCCGCTGACGCTCGAACGGCTGTGCGCCGACTGGGGCATCCACGCCCAGGACGAAACCGAACCGCTGCTGCGCCGCCTGCAGGCGATGACGCGCGACGGCCAGATCGTCTGCAACCGCCGCGGGGGCTACGGGCCGGTCGCGAAGATGGATCTGGTGCGCGGGCGCATCATCGGTCACCCCGAGGGCTTCGGCTTCCTGGTGCCGGACGAGGGCGGCGAGGATCTGTTCGTGCCGCCGCACGAGATGCGCCAGCTGCTGCACGGCGACCGCGTGCTGATGTGCGTGACCGGCATCGACCGCCGCGGCCGGCGCGAGGGCTCGGTGGTCGAGGTCCTCGAACGCGGCACGACGCGGCTGGTCGGGCGCTACGTCGAGGACAACGGCATCGGTTTCGTGCTGCCCGACAACCGCCGGCTCGGCGCGCATGACTTCCTGGTGCCGCCGGCCGAGAAGGGCGGTGCGCGCCCCGGGCAGATCGTCGTCGCCGAGCTGATCCAGCAGCCCTCGAAGCAGGCGATGCCGATCGCGCGCGTGCGCGAGGTGCTCGGCGATCACATGGCGCCGGGCATGGAAGTGCAGATCGCCATCGTCAATCACGGCATTCCGCACGAGTTCCCGCCCGAGGTCGTCGCCGAGGCCGAAGCCTTCGGCCCGAGCGTGCCCGCATCGGCGCTCGAAGGCCGGCTCGACCTGCGCGAGCAGCCGTTCGTGACCATCGACGGTCTCACCGCCCGCGACTTCGACGACGCCGTCTACTGCGAGAAGAAGCGCGGCGGCGGCTTCCGGCTGTTCGTTGCCATTGCCGACGTTGCGCATTACGTGCGCCCCGGCACGCCGCTCGATGCCGAGGCGCAGGCGCGCGGCACCTCGGTGTACTTCCCGGACCGCTGCATCCCGATGCTGCCCGAGGCGCTGTCGAACGGGCTCTGCTCGCTGAACCCGCAGGTCGAGCGGCTGGTGATGGTCTGCGAGCTGAACATCGGCGCCGACGGCGAGTTCGGGCGCGCGCGCTTTCACGAAGGCGTGATCCGCTCGCACGCGCGGCTGACCTACGACGCGGTGGCCGCGATGCTGGTCGATCGCGACGAGGCCTTGCGCGCGGAGTTCGCCGCCCTCGTGCCGCATCTCGAACGTCTGTACGCGCTGTACGGCGTGCTGCGCGCGGCGCGCGAGCGCCGCGGGGCGATCGACTTCGAAACCCAGGAAACCGAGATCGAATACGGGCCGGAGCGCAAGATCGAGCGCATCGTGCCCTCGCAGCGCAACGATGCGCACAAGCTGATCGAGGAATGCATGATCGCGGCCAATGTCGCGACCGCGCAGCACCTCGAAGCGAAGAAGATCCCGGCGCTGTTCCGCATCCACGAAGGTCCGCGGCTTGCGAAGCTCGAAAAGCTGCGCGGCTTCCTGAAGGGGCTCGGGCTGTATCTCGGCGGCGGCGACACGCCGGGCTCGGAGGATTACGCGCGGCTGTTCGAGGCCATCCAGAACCGGCCGGACTTCGCGCTGATCCAGACCGTCATGCTGCGCTCGCTGGCGCAGGCCGTGTACAGCCCCGACAACGCCGGTCACTTCGGCCTCGCGCTCGCGGCCTATGCGCACTTCACGTCGCCGATCCGCCGCTATCCGGACCTGCTCGTGCATCGCGCGCTGAAGCACCTGATCCACCACGGCGGCAAGGCCCGGGGCTACGGCTACTCGCACGAGAAGATGACCGAACTCGGCGAGCACTGCTCGATGACCGAGCGGCGCGCCGACGACGCGACCCGCGATGCCGTCGAATGGCTGAAGTGCGAATACATGCGCGACAAGGTCGGCGAGACCTTCGACGGCACGGTGTCGGCGGTCACGGCCTTCGGGCTGTTCGTGCTGCTGAAGGAGGTCTTCGTCGAGGGGCTCGTGCACATCTCCAACCTGCCCGGCGACTATTACCACTTCGATCCGCTGGCCCACCGGCTGGAGGGCGAGCGCTTCGGACGCTGCTACCGGCTCGGCGATGCGCTGCGCGTGCAGGTGGCGCGCGTCGATCTCGACGAGCGCAAGATCGATTTCATGCCGGCCGATGTCGCCGGCGTCGGCATCGGCCTGCCGCCGACGCCGCGCAAGCCGGCGGGGCGCCCGTCGCGTGCCGCCCGGGATGACGGCGGCAAGCCGCCGGCGCGCGGGGGCGCGGGCGGGCCGTACCGCAAGCGCCGGCGCTGAAGCCGGAGCCGATCCCTGAACGATGAACCGCTGCGTGCCGTTGGCACGCGGCCCGGAGTCCTGCCGACATGAGCGAGGAACTGATCTACGGCCTGCATGCGGTCGGTGCGGCGCTGCGTCACGAGCCGCAGCGGCTGCGCGGTCTGTGGGTGGACCGGCGCCGGCGCGATGCGCGCATCAGGGAACTGCTGGCGCTGGCCGAAGCCGCCGGCGTGCGGGTCTACGCCGAGGACGCCGAAGCGCTCGATCGCCAGTGCGGTGGCGAGCGCCACCAGGGCGTGTTCGCGCGCATGAAGGTCGCCGAACGCCAGTGGCGCGAGGACGAACTCGACGCGCTGCTCGATGCCATCGAGGGGCCGGCGCTGCTGCTGGTGCTCGACGGCGTGCAGGACCCGCACAACCTCGGCGCCTGCCTGCGCTCGGCCGACGCCGCCGGCGTGCACGCGGTACTCGCCCCGAACGACCGCGCCGCCGGCCTGACGCCGACCGCGCGCAAGGTGGCCTGCGGCGCGGCCGAGCACGTGCCGTTCATCCCGGTCACCAACCTCGCGCGCACGCTGCGCGAGCTGAAGCAGCGCGGCATCTGGCTGGTCGGCGCCGCCGGCGAGGCCGAGGCCGATCTGTATGCGATGGATCTCGCCGGGCCGGTGGCGCTGGTGCTCGGGGCCGAGGAAAAAGGCCTGCGCCGGCTGACGCGCGAGGAATGTGACTACCTGGCGCACATCCCGATGACCGGCACGGTCGAGAGCCTGAACGTCTCGGTCGCGACCGGCGTGTTCCTGTTCGAGGCGCTGCGCCAGCGCCGCGCGCGGCGCTGAAAGCCGGCGCCGCGGCTTGCCCGGGCGCGGACAACTCCATACACTGCGCGGCTTTTCCGGTCCGACAGGGCCGACTCCTTGCCGCACCGGACCGCCGGGCGGCTGTTTTTCATCCGTAAGGAGCTTCGATGCGTCACTACGAAATCGTCTTCCTGGTCCACCCGGACCAGAGCGAGCAGGTGCCGGCGATGATCGATCGTTACCGGTCGATGATCGAGACCGACGGCGGTGCGATCCACCGTCTCGAGGACTGGGGCCGCCGCCAGCTGGCCTATCCGATCAACAAGGTGCACAAGGCGCACTATGTGCTGATGAACGTCGAGTGCAGCCAGGCCGTGCTCGACGAGATCGAGAGCGCGTTCCGCTTCAATGATGCGGTGCTGCGCAACCTGATCATCAGCCGTCCGGGTCCGGACACCGAGGCTTCGCCGCTCGCCAAGTCCCGCGAGGGCCGCGAGGAGCGCGAGTCGCGTCACGACGACGTCGCCGCCGAAGTCGACGCCTCCGACGACGAATAAGCCGTCCGCCTTCCACGCACCAGGATCGAATCCGCCATGTCCCGCTTCTTCCGTCGCCGCAAGTACTGCCGCTTCACCGCCGAAGGCGTCACCGAGATCGATTACAAGGATCTCGGCACGCTGAAGAACTACATCACCGAGACGGGCAAGATCGTGCCGAGCCGCATCACCGGCACGAAGGCGCGCTACCAGCGCCAGCTCGCCACGGCGATCAAGCGCGCGCGTTTCCTCGCGCTGCTGCCCTACACCGACCGTCACTGAGCGGCGCTGCGAACGCCGGTACCGGGTTGATCCGGTTCCGGGCGGTCGCGGCCTGCGGGCGGGTTCATTCATGACAGGTATCGCGTCGCGGGTGATGGCAGGACGGCTGCCGGCCGTGCTGATCGTCGTCGCGACGATGTTCGTATCGCTGCTGCTGCCGCCGGTGCTGCTGCTCTCGGGCGCGGCGCTGGCGCTGGTGACGCTCAGGCGCGGGCCGTACGAGGGGGCGCTGATCCTCGGCGCGGCCAGCGTCGCGGCCTTCGTGCTCGGCTGGCTGCTGTTCGGCCATCCGGGGCCGCTCGCCGGCGTGCTGCCGGGCTTCTGGCTGCCGGTCTGGGGACTGGCGGCGGTGCTGCGTGCGACGGTGTCGCTCGCGGCGGCGTTCGCGGTCGCGGCCGGCCTCGGCTGGCTGGTGGTCACCGGCTTTTATGCGCTGCTCGACGATCCGGCCGACTGGTGGCAGGGCTGGCTCGCCGAACTGCTGAAGCCGGCCTTCGAACAGGCCGGTGCCGGCGGTGATGCGGTGCAGGCGCTCGACCGGCTGATCGCCTGGGTCGCACCGCTGATGCCGGGGATGATCGCGGCCAACGTCGTGTTCTCGGCGCTGGTGGCGCTGCTGATCGGGCGCTGGTGGCAGGCGCGGCTGTACAACCCGGGCGGTTTCCGCAGCGAGTTCCACGGCCTGCGCCTCGGACGCGGGCTGGCGCTGCTGACGATCGTCACCGGCGCGGCGGCCTTCGCGAGCGGCGCGCTCTGGCTGCAGTGCCTGGCACTGCCGCTGGCGGTGGTCTGGCTGCTGCAGGGGCTCGCGGTGCTGCATGGGCTGGCGCTGCTGCGCGGCTGGTCGCCGTGGGCGCTGGTGCTCGTGTACGTGCTGCTGCTGCTGTTGCTGCCGCAGGCCGTCGCGCTGCTCTGCCTGCTCGGACTGATCGATACCTGGATGAACCTGCGCGCCCGTGCCGCGCCCCCGGGATGAATGCCCGTACCGAACGAATCGCCTGATCCGCCCAACCGTACATTCACGCACTGTCCACGCATTCGGAGTTCCGACGATGGAAGTCATCCTGCTCTCGAAGGTCGAAAACCTCGGCAACCTCGGTGACCGTGTCACCGTCAAGTCCGGTTACGGCCGCAATTTCCTGATCCCGCGCGGCAAGGCCACCGAGGCCACGCCGACCAACGTCGCCCGCTTCGAGGCCCGCCGGGCCGAGCTGGAGGCCGCTGCGGCCGACATGCTCGCCAAGGCCCAGGCCCGCCGCGACCAGCTCGCCGACCTGCTGGTGACCATGGCCGCCAAGGCCGGCGCCGAAGGCCGGCTGTTCGGCTCGATCGGCCCGGCCGACATCGCCGATGTCGTCACCCACGCCGGCTACGAGCTGAAGAAGTCCGAAGTGCGCATGCCGGAAGGCCCGATCCGCCACGTCGGCGAGGTCGAGGTCGACGTGCACCTGCACACCGACGTGAACTTCAAGCTGCACGTCAACATCATCGCCGAGTAATCACCGGGCAGGACCGGCTCCGACGCAGTCGTCGCCGAAGTCCTCCCGCACGCGGCCCCGGCCGCCGGTGTCCTGCGACGCCGGTGGCCGGGGCCGTTCGTCGTCTGCGGCACCGCCGGTGCAGGCCTGTGCTAGATTCGCGAGCCGCCCGGTCGCGCCGGGCCGATCCGCTGCCTGCCTGACTTGCGAGGTCGCGCCGAGTGTTCCTGCCGTATCCGTCCGACGCTGCCGCCGTTGCCGATGCCGGCACCGAGGCCCTGCGCGTGCCGCCGCATTCGCTGGAGGCCGAGCAGGCCGTGCTCGGCGGCCTGATGCTCGACAACGCCGCCTGGGACACGGTCGCCGATCGCGTGGTCGAGGAGGATTTCTACCGCGGCGATCACCGGCTGATCTTCCGCGCCATCCGCACGCTCGCCGAGCAGGGCTCGCCGCTCGATGTGGTCACGCTCGCCGAATGGCTGGAGCGCAGTGCGCTGCTCGACGACGCCGGCGGCCTGCCGTATCTCGCGACGCTCGCGCGCGACACGCCGAGCGCGGCCAACATCCGCGCCTATGCCGACATCGTGCGCGAGCGTTCGGTGCTCCGGCAGCTGATCCGCGTCGGCACCGACATCGCCGGGCGCGCCTATCAGCCCGAGGGGCGCAGCAGCAAGGAACTGCTCGACGAGGCCGAGCGCGAGGTGTTCGCGATCGCCGAGCAGGGCAGCCGCCAGAACCAGGGTTTCCAGCCGATCAAGGATCTGCTGACCAGGGCGGTCGATCGCATCGACACGCTGTTCGAGCGCGACGACCCGATCACCGGCGTGCCGACCGGCTGGAGCGAATTCGACGAGATGACCGCCGGCCTGCAGTCCGGCGAGCTGATCATCGTGGCCGGCCGCCCGTCGATGGGCAAGACGACCTTCGCGATGAACATCGTCGAGCACGCGGCGATCAAGGAGAACCGCCCGGTCGCGGTGTTCTCGATGGAAATGCCGGCCGATCACCTGGCGCTGCGCATGATGTCCTCGCTCGGGCGCATCGACCAGCACCGCATCCGCACCGGCAAGCTGGAGGACGAGGACTGGCCGCGGCTGACCTCGGCCGTCAGCCTGCTCGCCGAGGCCAAGCTGTTCATCGACGACACGGCGGCGTTGAGCCCGACCGAAGTCCGCGCCCGCTGCCGGCGCCTGGCGCGCGAGCACGGCCAGCTCGGGCTGGTGATGCTCGATTACCTGCAGCTGATGCAGGTGCCGGGCAACTCCGAGAACCGTGCGACCGAGATCTCGGAAATCTCGCGCTCGCTGAAGGCGCTCGCCAAGGAGCTGCACGTGCCGGTGATCGCGCTGTCGCAGCTCAACCGCTCGCTGGAGCAGCGGCCGAACAAGCGGCCGGTGATGTCGGATCTGCGCGAATCGGGCGCGATCGAGCAGGATGCCGACCTGATCTGCTTCATCTATCGCGACGAGGTCTACCACCCGGACAGTGCCGACAAGGGCACGGCCGAGATCATCATCGGCAAGCAGCGCAACGGTCCGATCGGTTCGGTGCGCCTGACCTTCCTCGGCAAGTACACGCGCTTCGAGAACTTCATGCCCGACGTGTACGCGGCGGACGAGTACGTCTGAAGCTCCTCAGAGCCGCACGCCGGCGATCGTCAGCACCAGCAGCAGCGCCAGCACGATCGGAATCGCCAGCAGCGGCGCCCGCCCGAGCGTCAGCGTCAGCAGGTCGAGCGGCCGGCGGCGGTCCAGCGTCATCTGGTTGACCCACAGCGCCAGCCCGACGGTCGCGATCCACAGCGGGATGCTCATGAACGAGATCTGCGCCGTGTCGTAGATGTACGGGTTGATCAGCCAGGCCGGCCCGATCGAGACGGTCAGGGCGACGACGAACAGCACGAGGGTCAGGATGCCGAGCGAGCGGATCGAGCGTCGGTTGCGTGAAGTGAGGGGCATGGCGGCGGTACCAGATGCGGCAGCGGTGGGCACGGGGGGTCGTGCCAGATGCAGTTCCGGGCTCCCTGCCGGAGGTCATGCGGCGAGTGTGGGACAGAACGCCGGCGGCGGGAAGTCACGGTTTGCGGCACAACGTGACGTTCGCGCAATGAAGCGGCACAAAATCGCAACGATGGCCGGCGATCGCGCATCCGGGCCATGCCGGCCGTCCGTGTCCCGGCGCCGGTTCCGGGCCGTGCCGCATCCCGGTGGTCCCGGGCGGCGGGGCGCAGACCTTGTGGTAAAGTTTTCAGTCCCGCCGTCGGCCCGGGGGCAGGGTGCCCGTGTCGCATACCGTGCTCCTGGTTTCCGGACCGGAACTCTTCCGGCAGCGGCACCGTGTCGAAGGAATCCCCCATGCAAGTCGGAACCACCGTCACGCAGTTCATCATCGAGGAGCAGCGCCGGCACGCCCATGCGACCGGCGATTTCACCTCGCTGATCAACGATATCGTCATCGCCTGCAAGGCGATCGCGAACGCCGTCAGCCGCGGATCGCTCGCCGGCGTGCTCGGCCACGCCGGCACCGAGAACGTGCAGGGCGAGGACCAGAAGAAGCTCGACGTGCTCGCCAACGAAGCCTTCCTGCGCTGCAACGAATGGGGCGGGCGCGTGGCGGCGATGGCGTCGGAGGAAATGGACGACGTCTACAACCTGCCGGCCGTGTATCCGCGCGGCCGCTACCTGCTGCTGTTCGATCCGCTCGACGGCTCCTCGAACACCGACGTGAACGGCATCATCGGCACGATCTTCTCGGTGCTGCGCTGCCCGGACGGCGTCACCGAGCCGAGCGCCGAGCACTTCCTGCAGCCCGGCTCGCAGCAGGTCGCCGCCGGCATGGCGGTCTATGGTCCGCAGACGATCCTCGTGCTGACCACCGGCTACGGCGTCAACGGCTTCACGCTCGATGACACGATCGGCGAGTTCGTGCTGACGCATCCCGAGATGCGCGTGCCCGAGGACAGCGCCGAGTTCGCGATCAACGCCTCGAACCAGCGCCACTGGGAGCCGCCGGTGCAGCGCTACATCGACGAATGTCTGGCCGGCAGCGACGGCCCGCGCGGACGCGACTTCAACATGCGCTGGATGGGGGCGATGGTCGGCGATGTCTACCGCGTGCTCTGCCGCGGCGGCGTGTTCCTGTACCCGGCCGACGCCAAGACCGCCAAGAAGGGCGGCAAGCTGCGGCTGATGTACGAGGCCAATCCGGTGGCGATGCTGATCGAGCAGGCTGGCGGTGCGGCGAGCACCGGTCGCGAGCGCCTGCTCGACCTGCAGCCGGTCGGCCTGCACCAGCGCGTGCCGGTCATCGTCGGTTCGAAGCACGAAGTCGAGCGCATCGTCGCCTATCACCGCGAAGGCTGAGCATTCTGGACGGCACGACACTTGCGCCCGGGGCGCCGCCGCCGCCGGGCACCGGCGAGGCAGCCGCGCCGGTCGGCGTGTTCGATTCCGGCCTCGGCGGCCTGTCGGTGCTGCGCGAGCTGCGCGCGCAGCTGCCGCATGAGGATTTCCTGTACGTCGCCGATTCCGGCCACGTCCCGTACGGCGAGAAGTCCGACGCCTTCATCCGCGCCCGCACGCTCGCGATCGCCGGCTTCCTGCTCGAACGGCGCGCGAAGCTGCTGGTCGTCGCCTGCAACACCGCGACCGCCGCGGCCGTGCGCGAGCTGCGCGCCGGCTGCCCGGTGCCGGTGGTCGGCATGGAGCCGGCCGTGAAGCCGGCGGCGGCGGCGACGCGCAGCGGCACGGTCGGCGTGCTCGCGACCACCGGCACGCTGGCGAGCGCGAAGTTCGCGGCACTGCTGGCGCGCTTCGGGCGCGACGTGCGCGTGCTGACCGAGCCCTGCCCGGGCTGGGTCGATCTGGTCGAGCGCGGCGACTGCAGCGGCCCGGCCGCGCGCGCGGCGGTCGCCCGCCACGTCGAGCCGCTGCTCGCGCAGGGCGCCGACACGCTGATCCTCGGCTGCACGCATTACCCGTTCCTGAAACCGCTGATTGCCGAGGTCGCCGGTCCCGGCGTGGCGCTGATCGATACCGGCGCGGCGGTCGCGCGGCACACGCGTGCCGTGCTGACGGCCGAAGGCCGGCTGGCGCCGGGGCCGCGACCGGGTAGCGAAGCCTTCTTCACCAGCGGCGAACCGGCCCGGCTCGGACCGGTGCTGGCGCGGCTCCGGGGGACTGCGGCGCGGCTCGATGCGCTGCCGGCGGCGGTGGCGAGGGCATGACGGCGGAAAGCCTGCGCATCGGGGCCGATGGCTGGTGTGCGGCCGCGCGCCGCTGTCCTTCGCCGAATCACGATGCGCGCCCGGAGGCAATGCCGGTCGAGCTGATCGTCATTCACGGCATCTCGCTGCCGCCGGGCGAGTTCGGCGGGCCGTGGATCGATGCGCTGTTCACGAACACGCTGCCGGCCGATGCCCACCCGTATTTCCGCGACATCGCGGCGCTGCGGGTGTCGGCGCATTTCCTGATCCGGCGCGACGGCACACTCGTGCAGTACGTGCCCTGCGGCGAACGCGCCTGGCACGCCGGGGCCTCGCAGTGGCGCGGGCGCACGCGCTGCAATGATTTCTCGATCGGCATCGAGCTCGAAGGCAGCGACACGACGCCGTACACCGATGCCCAGTACACGGCGCTGGCAGCGCTGATCCCGGCGCTGCGCCGCGCCTGTCCGCAGATCGGCGCCGATGCGCTCGCCGGTCACTGCGACATCGCGCCGGGCCGCAAGACCGATCCGGGGCCGGCCTTCGACTGGCCGCGCCTGCATGCGCTGCTGGCGGCACCATGAAGCCGCTGCCGAAGCTGATGATCGACGCCGATGCCTGTCCGGTGCCGGTGCGCGAGATCTGCGTGCGCGCCGCGCGGCGGCTCGAACTCGAACTGCTGCTGGTCGCCAATCAGCCGCTGCCGCGCCCGAAGCTCGCGCGGGCGCGCGTCGTGACGGTCGCCGCCGGCTTCGATGCCGCCGACGACTGGCTGGTGGAAGCGGCCGGGGCCGGCGACGTGGTCGTCACCGCCGACATTCCGCTCGCGGCGCGGCTGGTCGCGAAGGCCGTGCATGCGATCAACCCGCGCGGCACGCTCTACACGCCGGCCAACATCGGCGAGGCGCTGTCGCTGCGCGACTTCATGGACGGCATGCGCAGCGCCGGGCTCGCGCAGTCGCGCAGCGCCCCGTACGGCGAGCGCGACCGCCAGCAGTTCGCCTCGGCCCTCGATCGCGTGCTGACGCAGGCGCTGCGCGGCTGAAGCGGCCGCGCTTCACGGCCGGATCTCGATCGGCGTGCCGTCGGCGACCAGTGCCCAGATTTCGTCCATCTCGTCATTGGTGACGGCGATGCAGCCGTCGGTCCAGTCGCGTGTCCGGTGCCAGTCACCGAGCGCGCCGAAGCCGTTCGGCAGACCGTGGATCATGATCAGCCCGCCCGGCGACACGCCGCGCGCCGCGGCTCGCGCGACATCGCCGGCGTCCGGATACGACACGTGCAGCGAGCGGTGGAAGCGGCTGTCGGGGTTGCGCCAGTCGATCCGGTAATGGCCTTCGGGGGTCTTGCCGTCGCCTTCCTGGCGCTTCGGGCCGACCGGCGCGAAGCCGAGCGAGACGCGGTAGCTGCGCAGCGTCCGTTCGCCCGAATACAGCGTCAGCCGCCGTGCGGCCTTCTCGACCAGGATGCGGTCGGCGGGCTCGAAAGGCGGACGCGGCCGCAGCGGGGCTTCCGGCGTGCAGGCGACGAGGGCCGTGGCCAGGGCGGCGAGCAGGGCCAGGCGGCGCGGCAGGGCGGGGCGCATCGGCCGGTTTCCTCCGGAGGAGCGGGTGTCGCAGGCATTGTGCGCAGTCCGCGGCGCTGCGGACAGCGGCAAAGATCCGGCTGTGATTCGTATTCGATAATGATTATCATCGGCTCCCTGTTCAGCCTGCCGGAGCCGAGAGATGAGTTACGCGACCCGCAACCAGCTTGCCTCGCTGCGCCGGCACGGTGGTCCTGCCCATGCCCGCCAGAGTCTGTGGGGACTGCTGCGCCAGTGCTGGAGCTGGCTGCGCCACTGAACGACACCGCGCTGCCGCGGGCCTGAGCCCGCGCACTTCCTGCCTTCCTTCGCCCGCGCCCGCGGGCATCGATGCCGGACGCAGCGGCCCGTTTTCCGGGCTGCTCCATGCGTCTGCCGCGTCTTCCCCGAAATGAGGACTTCCCTAGTCCTGCTTGCAGTCGTATGCTGCGCCCATATAGCACCTTTCCGGTGCTGATTACGGGGCGTCCATGATCCGCATCAGCAAGGAGACCGACTACGGCATCGTGCTGCTGTCCTGTCTCGCGCAGGCCGCGGACGCTTCCCTCAGTGCCAGTGCGCTCGCCGAACGCGGCCGGCTGCCGCTGCCGACCGTCAGCAAGGTGCTGAAACTGCTGGCACGCGGCGGGCTGCTGGTCTCGCAGCGCGGCGCACGTGGCGGCTACGCTCTGGCGCGCCCGCCGCGCGAGATCACGGTTGCCGAGATCATCGCCGTCATCGACGGCCCGATCGCGCTGACCGACTGCAGCCCGGGCGGCCACGGTGACTGCGGCTATCAGGGCCACTGTCAGGTCAGCGGCCACTGGGGGCCGATCAGCCGCGCGATCAGCACCGCCCTCGAAGGTGTCACGCTCGCCGACCTGCTGCGCCCGCAGGCGCCCGCGGTCGTGACCGTGCCCTTCGTCATCCATCACGCCGTGCCGGGGAGTCCGTCCGCATGAGTGCAAATCTCGAAGAACTGGCCGATCGCGGCTACGCGTACGGTTTCACCACCGACGTCGAACAGGAAACCGTGCCGCCCGGCCTCAGCGAGGACGTGATCCGGCTGATCTCGGCCAAGAAGCAGGAGCCCGAGTGGCTGCTGGAATGGCGGCTGGAGGCCTACCGCAGCTGGCTGAAGATGCCGGTGCCGGAGTGGGCGCACGTGCATTATCCGCCGATCGACTATCAGGCGATCAGCTACTACTCGGCACCGAAGAAGTCGATCGGCGACGGCCCGGCCTCGCTCGATGACATCGACCCCGAGATCAAGAAGACCTACGACCGGCTCGGCATCCCGCTGGTCGAACAGGAATTCCTGGCCGGCGTCGCCGTCGATGCCGTGTTCGATTCGGTGTCGGTCGCGACCAGCTACCGCGGCAAGCTCGCCGAGCAGGGCATCATCTTCTGCTCGTTCTCGGAGGCCGTGCGCGAGCATCCGGAACTCGTGCGCCAGTACCTCGGCACGGTCGTGCCGGTGCGCGACAACTACTACGCGGCGCTGAACTCGGCGGTGTTCTCGGACGGCTCCTTCGTCTACATCCCGAAGGGCGTGCGCTGCCCGATGGAGCTGTCGACCTACTTCCGCATCAACGCCAAGAACACCGGCCAGTTCGAGCGCACGCTGATCGTCGCCGATGCCGGCGCCTACGTGAGCTACCTGGAAGGCTGCACGGCGCCGATGCGCGACGAGAACCAGCTGCATGCGGCGGTCGTCGAGCTGGTGGCGATGGACGACGCGACGATCAAGTACTCGACCGTGCAGAACTGGTATCCGGGCGACAAGGAAGGCCGCGGCGGCATCTACAACTTCGTGACCAAGCGCGGCCTGTGCAGGGGCGCGCGCTCGAAGATTTCCTGGACGCAGGTCGAGACCGGCTCGGCGATCACCTGGAAGTACCCGAGCTGCATCCTGCGCGGTGACGATTCGGTCGGCGAGTTCTACTCGGTGGCGCTGACGCGCGACCGCATGCAGGCCGACACCGGCACCAAGATGATCCACATGGGCAAGCGCACGCGCTCGACCATCGTCTCCAAGGGCATCTCGGCCGGTCATGCGCAGAACGCCTACCGCGGCCTCGTGAAGATCCTCCCGACCGCCGACGGCGCCCGCAACCATTCGCAGTGCGACTCGCTGCTGATGGGCGACCAGTGCGGTGCGCACACCTTCCCGTACGTCGAGGTGCAGAACCCGACGGCCCAGGTCGAGCACGAGGCGACCACCTCGCGCGTCTCCGACGACCAGATCTTCTACCTGAACCAGCGCGGCATCGGCACCGAGGACGCGGTCAGCCTGATCGTCAACGGCTTCTGCAAGGAAGTGTTCAAGGAGCTGCCGATGGAGTTCGCCGTCGAGGCGCAGAAGCTGCTCGAACTGAAGCTCGAAGGCAGCGTCGGCTGATCGCCGTCGCGCGCCCGCACCCGATTCCTCCTCTACTGACCCGATCGACCGGCCCTGCGCCGGCTCCCCGGAAACCGGAACGAACCATGCTGGAAATCCGCAATCTGCACGCCGCGCTGGAAGGCCGCGAAATCCTCAAGGGCATCGACCTGAGCATCCGCGCCGGCGAAGTCCACGCGATCATGGGCCCGAACGGCTCGGGCAAGAGCACGCTCGCCAACGTGCTGGCCGGACGGCCCGGCTACGAGGCCAGTGCCGGCGAGGTGCTGTTCGACGGTCAGGACCTGCTGGCGCTGGCCGCCGAGGAGCGCGCACGCGAGGGGCTGTTCCTCGCCTTCCAGTACCCGGTCGAGATTCCGGGCGTCAACAACCTGTACTTCCTGAAGGCTTCGATCAACGCCATCCGCAAGCACCGCGGCCAGGAGGAGCTCGACGCGCTCGAATTCCTCGAACGCGTGCAGGAGAAGGCCGGGCTCGTGAAGATGGACGAGGCCTTCCTGAAGCGCCCGGTCAACGAAGGCTTCTCGGGCGGCGAGAAGAAGCGCAACGAAATCCTGCAGATGGCGGTGCTGGAGCCGAAGTTCGCGGTGCTCGACGAGACCGACTCCGGCCTCGACATCGACGCGCTGAAGGTCGTCGCCGATGGCGTCAACGCGCTGCGCAGCCCCGAACGCGGCTTCCTGGTGATCACGCACTACCAGCGCCTGCTCGACTACATCGTGCCCGATGTCGTGCACGTGCTGGTCGATGGCCGCATCGTGCGCTCCGGCGGGCCGGAGCTTGCGCACGAACTCGAAGCCCAGGGCTACACGCTGTACGGCCGCGAAGCCGGCGCCAGTCGCCGGGCGCAGGCCTGAGCGGGGTGGGCGGCGTGAGTACCGTGAATCCCGTAGCCGTCACTGCCGTGACCGATCCGCGCGCGCACTGGCTGGCCGCGGCGACCGAGACCGCCGCCGGCCTGCCGCCGGAGCTGGCGCTGCCCGAACTGCGCGCCGCGGCGCGCACGCGTTTCGAGCGTCTCGGCCTGCCGTCGCGCACGCTGGAGGCCTGGCGCACGACCGACATCGCGCCGCTGCGCGGGCTCGAACCGCGGCGTGCCGGCACCGGGCGTGCGCCCGACGCCGGCTGGCTGGCCGGGCTGCCGGCCGGGCCGCGCGTCGTGCTGGTCGATGGCCGGGTGCACGCGATCGAAACCGGTGAACTGCCGGCAGGCGTCAGCGTGCTCGGCTTCGCCGAGGCCGCTCGCCGGCTGCCGCAGGTGCTGGCCGCACTCGACACGCTGCCGGGCCTCGATGCGCATGCCTTCGCCGCGCTCAACTCGGCGCTGTTCGAGGACGGCGTGCTCGTGCACGTCGCCGCCGGTGCGCGGCTCGACGCGCTGACGCTCGCGCACTGGAGCAGCGGTGACGGCACGGCCGTGCATCCGCGCCTGCTGCTGGTGCTCGAAGACGGAGCCGGGGCCGGGCTGCTGGAGTGGCAGGGCGGGCAGGGGACCTATCTGTCGACGGCGCTGACCGAGGTCCGGCTCGGACGCGGCGCGCAGCTGGCGCTGAGCACGGTGCAGGACGAATCCGCCGAGGCCTTCCAGCTCGGCGGCCTGCGCGCGCAGCTCGCCGCCGACGCGAAGTTTTCGCTGCGCCGCTGGGTCGGCGGCGGGCGCATCGGGCGGATGGATCTCGCGCTCACGCTCGAAGGCGAGGGCGCCGCGGCCGAACTCGACGGTCTGGTGCTGGCCGGCGGCACGCAGCTGCTCGATCACCACCTCGAACTGCGTCATGCCGTGGCGCGCTGCACGAGTCGCCAGACCTTCCGCGGCGTGCTCGCCGGCAAGGCGAAGCACGTGTTCGACGGCCTGATCCGCGTCGATCCGGATGCGCAGCAGACCGACGCGCAGCAGCAGTGCCGCAACCTGCTGCTGTCGAAGCAGGCGCTGACGGTTGCGATCCCGCGCCTCGAAATCCTCGCCGACGACGTGAAGTGCGCGCACGGCGCGACGGTCGGCGCGCTCGATGAGGATGCGCTGTTCTACCTGCGCGCGCGCGGCATCGGTCTGGCCGAGGCGAGCACGCTGCTGGTGCGCGCCTTCGCCGGTGAATTCCTCGACGCGCTGACCGACGAGGCCATGCGCGCCGCGCTCGAAACCCGACTCGATGCCTGGATGGAGGTGGCCGCATGAGCGCCCCGATCGTGACCCCAGTACCCGCAGCGGCCTTCGATGTCGAGGCCGTGCGCGCGCAGTTCCCGGTGCTCGCACAGCAGATCCGCGGCAAGCATCTCGTATACCTCGACAGCGGCGCCTCGGCGCAGAAGCCCGAGGTCGTCGTGCAGGCGGTCGCCGACTGCTACCGCGGCTACTACTCGAACATCCACCGCGGCGTGCATGCGCTGTCCGAGCGCTCGACCACCGCCTTCGAGCGCGCGCGCGAGCAGGTTGCACGCTTCGTCAACGCGCCGTCGCCGCGCGAGATCGTGTTCCTGCGCAGCACGACCGAGGCGATCAACCTGGTCGCGAACAGTTTTCTGGAGCCGCAGCTCGGGCCCGATGACGAGATCCTCGTCACCGAGATGGAGCACCACTCCAACATCGTGCCCTGGCAGCTGGTGGCCGACCGCTATGGCGCGAAGGTCGTCGCCGCTCCGGTCACCGACCGCGGCGAGCTCGACCTCGACGGACTGACGCGGCTGATCAGCGGCCGCACGAAGCTCGTTGCGGTCACGCACGTCTCGAACGTGCTCGGCACGATCAACCCGATCGCCGACATCGTGCGTCTGGCGCACGCGCAGGGCGTGCCGGTGCTGGTCGACGGCGCGCAGGGCGTGCCGCATCTGGCCGTCGACGTGCAGGCCCTCGGCTGCGACTTCTATGCGTTCTCGGCGCACAAGGTCTACGGGCCGAGCGGCGTCGGCGCGCTGTGGGCGCGTGCCGAGCTGCTGGCGGCGATGCCACCGTATCAGGGCGGCGGCGGCATGATCCGGCGCGTGAGCTTCTCGGGCACGACCTTCGCCGATCCGCCGGAGCGCTTCGAGGCCGGCACGCCGGATGTCGCCGGCGTCATCGGCTTCGGCGCCGCGGTCGAGTGGACGCGCGCGCTCGGGCTCGATGCCATCGCCGCGCACGAGCACGAACTGACGCAGTACGCGATGGCGCGTCTTGCCGACATCCCGGGCCTGCGCCTGATCGGCACCGCAGCGGACAAGGCCGGGGTCGTGTCCTTCGTGATGGACGGCGTGCATCCGCACGACATCGGCACGATCCTCGACGGCGAAGGCGTCGCCGTGCGCGTCGGTCACCACTGCGCGCAGCCGCTGATGGAGCGCTTCGCGGTGCCGGCGACCGCCCGCGCCTCGTTCGGCGTCTACAACACGTCCGCCGATGTCGATGCGCTCGCCGCCGCGCTCGACAAGGTCCGCCACTGGTTCGGCTGAAACACCTCGGACCTCAGAAACCGAATTCCTTCAAGGTGTTGCGATGAGTGACCTGCGCGAGCTGTACCAGGAAGTGATCCTCGATCACAACAAGCGCCCCCGGAACTTCCGCGTGATCGACCCGGCCTCGCATCACGCCGAGGGCTTCAACCCGCTCTGCGGCGACCGGCTGACCGTGTTCATCGACGTGGCCGACGGCGTGATCCGCGACCTCGCCTTCCAGGGCCAGGGCTGCGCGATCTCGACCGCGTCGGCCTCGCTGATGACCGAGGCCCTGAAGGGCAGGCCGGTCGCCGAGGTCGAGCCGCTGTTCGCGAAGTTTCATGATCTCGTCACCACCGACGGCCCGACGCCACCCGGCCTCGGCAAGCTCGGCGTGCTCGCCGGCGTGCGCGAGTTCCCGAGCCGCGTCAAGTGCGCGACGCTCGCCTGGCACGCATTGAAGGCCGCGCTCGATCACCGCAGCGCGCCGGTGGCGACCGAATGAAGCCCGGAGAGTCCGCGATGAACGATGCCGCCCAGCCATCCGCAGACGTGACCCCCGAACAGGTCGAGGTCGAACAGCAGATCGTCAGGGCGCTGAAGACCGTCTACGACCCCGAGATCCCGGTCGACATCTGGGAGCTCGGCCTCGTCTACGGCGTCAATGTCAACCTCGGCGATCGCAGCGCGCACATCTACATGACGCTGACCGCCCCGGCCTGCCCGGTGGCCGGCTCGATGCCCGAGTGGGTCGAGAACGCCGTGCGCGGCGTCGACGGCATCGACGACGTGACCGTCGAGCTGGTCTGGGACCCGCCGTGGACGCAGGAGATGATCTCGGCGCGGGCACGGCTGGAGCTGAACCTGCTCTAGCCGCAGGCCGCTGCCGGCGCCGCGTGACCGGCTCGGCGGCGGCTGCGCACCGTGCAGCGCCGTCGCGTCTGCCGGCTTCAGTCTTGCCGATTCCTGCCGATGCCTGTCGGGCATACGAGGCTCGTCCACGGAATTGCGGAGACTCCGATGCAGCCCACCCACTTGCTCGGCGATCGCCTGCGCAGGACCGGCGTCTATGCCGTGCTGCAGGCGCTCGTGCTGATGGCCGTCGCGTTGTCCGCGGTCACCTTCCTTGCGCTGCAGCTGCAGGCGGCGCGCACCGCCGCGCAGGCGCTGCGCAACCACCTCGAAGCCGACATGATGCACGACGCGCTGCGCGGCGACGTGCTGATGGCGCGCACGCCGGGGTTCACGCCGGCCGAGGTGCAGGAGGAACTGCGCGATCACGCCACGCGTTTCCGGGACCTGCTGGCCGCCAACCGCAGCCTCGATGTGCCGAAGGTACTGGCTGACGCGTTCGCTGCCGTCGCGCCGCAGGCCGAGCGCTACATCGCCAGCGCCGAGCAGGAGGTCGCCGCCGTGCTCGGCGGCCAGTCCGGCGATCTGCCGGGATTCATCACGCAGTTCAACCACCTTGAAGATGCGATGGAGCGCGTCAGCGAGGCGGTCAGCGCCAATGCCGCCGACACCGAAGCCGCCGGCAACCGGGCGGCCCTGCTCGCGGCCGGCCTGCTGCTGCTGGTCGGGATCGGCACGCTCAGTGCCGCCCTGCTCGGCGGGCGGCGGCTGGCGCGTGACGTGAGCATGCCGCTGCTGCGCCTGGCCGACGGCATGCGCCGGCTCGCTGCCGGCGAGCGCGGACTCGATCGCGCGGACTGCGCGCGCCCCGATGAAATCGGCGAGATGGCGCGGGCGCTGCTGGTGTTCGAGGAAACCGCGGTGCGCGCCGAGGCGCTGGCCAATGCCCGGGCGGCCGAGCATGCGGCGGTCGAGGCCGAGCGCGAGCGCGTGCGCCTCGCCGATGAACAGGCGCGCCTGACTGCCGAAGCCGAGCGCGAGCAGCGCCGCCAGGTCGAGGCCGAAGCCCGCGAACAGCGCCAGCGCGAGCGCGAGCGGCGGGCCGAGCGCGTCGCGCAGCTGGCCGCGGACTTCGAGCGCCAGTCGAACAGCAGCCTGCAGGCGGTCACGAACGCGGCCCAGGACCTGACCCGCACCGCGCAGGGGCTGGCCGGTGGCGCCGAACGCACGCAGCAGCGCGCCGAAGCGGTCGGCAAGGCTTCCTCGGGGGCGGCCGACAGCGTCCGGCGCATGGCCGAGGCCAGTGCGCAGATGGCGGTCGCCGTCAGCCAGATCGCCGCGCAGGCCGGACAGTCCGCCCAGACCACACGCCTCGCCGTCGACGAGGCCGCCGCAACCCAGCGTACGGTTTCCGGGCTCAGTGACGCGGCGCGCACGATCGGCCGCATCGTCGATCTGATCAACACGATCGCCGACCAGACCAATCTGCTGGCGCTGAACGCGACGATCGAGTCGGCCCGCGCCGGCGAGGCCGGCAAGGGCTTTGCAGTGGTCGCCAACGAGGTCAAGGCGCTCGCCCACCAGACCGCCGAGGCCACCGACGAGATCTCCGAGCAGATCGGTACCGTGCAGCAGATCGCCGGCGAGTCGGTGCTGGCGATCACGCGCATCGCCGACACCATCGGCGGCCTGTCGCGCATCGCCGACAGCATCACCTCGGCCATCGAGGCCCAGCAGCACGCGATGCAGACCATCGACGAGCAGGTGCAGCAGGCCATGGCCGGCACGCAGGCGGTCGGGGCCGACATCGGGGCGGTGAACCTCGCCGCGGCCGATACCGGCACGGCTGCCGCCCAGGTGCTCGGTGCCGCCGGCCGGCTCGGGGAGCAGGCGACGATGCTGCGCAGCGAGATGGCGCGCTTCCTCGGACGCCTCAACGCCGAATGACGCCGAATCCCGCCGTCGTGCAGCATTGGTATCTACACAAGTCAGCGCTTCCGCGGGCCGGATGGATCGACCGATCAACGCCCGGGCGTCAATCTCCCCTCACCCCTTGCGGGAGAGGGGCCGGGGGAGAGGGGTAGACGCCGGCACTGCGCCCGGACGCTGCCCCCCCTCTCCCCAAGCCCCTCCCCCGCGAGCATTGGTATCTACACAAGTCAGCGGTTCCGCGGGCAGGATGAATCGAACACCGCCGGCCGCGCGTCGATCTCCCCTCGCCCCTTGCGGGAGAGGGGCCGGGGGAGAGGGGGAGACGCCGGCACTGCGCCCGGACCTTGTCCCCCTCTCCCCAACCCCTCCCCCGCGAGGGGGGAGGGGCTTGTTCATCAACCTCTTGCCGTCG
>JAFEGB010000078.1 GCA_018240295.1 Pseudomonadota bacterium | reverse complement strand
CGTGGTCCGCCGCTTGAGCATCGCGGAATCGATTGCCGCTGGTGAAGCCGGATTTGCCGCGGCGCACCAAGTGGCAGTCCTCTTGTCCAAGTACCGTGAGCCCGTGCCATCGCGCCGCTCGCGGTCCAGGGAGGGCCGCTGTGCGATGTGCGTGTTCGCGATCCTGCTGTGCTGCCGTTCCCCCGGCGGTTGCGCGGCCTTCCCCCCCGTCCCCCCCGCGGGTATCCGCATGCGTGCGTACCCGAAGCCTTGTTTCAGGAGGCTGCCCCATGACCCTCGCCCTGACCGAAGTGCTCGCCGATGACGGCCCGCACGACGCGACGCTGACCCTGCCCTTCGATGCCCGGCAGAAATCCCGGCTGCTGACCCGCCTCGACAGCGGCGAGCCGGTCGGCCTGTTCCTGCCGCGCGGCACCGTGCTGCGCGGCGGTGACCGCCTGCGTGCTGCCGACGGTCGCGTCGTGCGGGTGCGTGCGGCGCGCGAGCAGGTTTCGACGGTCGGGACGCCCGGCAGCCTGCTGCTGGTGCGCGCCGCCTACCACCTCGGCAACCGTCACGTGCCGCTGCAGATCGGCATCGGCTGGCTGCGCTACCAGCGCGACCACGTGCTCGATGCGCTGGTCGAGAGCCTCGGCCTCGAGGTCGGTCACGAGGAGGTGCCGTTCGAGCCCGAAAGCGGTGCCTACGGCGGCGGCCATCACCACCACGGCACCGCCGGGGCCGCTGCGGACGATGCCATTGCCGCACCGCTGTCGCTGATCGCGGCGGTGTGACGGCCGTGTCCGGCGCCCCTGCGCCGCTCGTGCCGCCCCGCCCGCCCGCCGGCGGGGCGGGCGGCCTGCCGCTGCTGCGCCTGCTGCAGCTCGCGAGCCCGCAATTGCCGGTCGGGGCGTTCGCGTGGTCGAGCGGGCTGGAGGGCGCGGTCGAGGCCGGCTGGGTTCAGGACGATGCCGGACTCGGCGACTGGCTCGCCGGTCTGCTCGGCGGCCCCTGGGCGCATCAGGACCTGCCGGCGCTTGCGCGCCTGCACGCGGCCTGGACGCTCGGTGATGCGGTCGCGGTCGCGCACTGGAACGACTGGCTGTCCGCGACCCGCGAAACCGCCGAACTGCGCGCCGAGGACCGCGCGCTCGGTCGCGCGCTGGCGCGGCTGCTGGCCACGCTCGACCTGCCCGAGGCCGCCGCCTGGGCCGGTGCCGAGGCGCACACCGGCTACGCCACGATGTTCGCCCTCGCCGCCGCCCGCTGGGGCGTGCCGGTCGAGGCGACGCTGCAGGCGCTCGCCTGGGCCTGGATCGAGAATCAGGTGGTGGCCGCGACCCGGCTGATGCCGCTCGGCCAGAGCGCCGCCCAGCGCCGGCTGGCGGCGCTGATGCCCGACATCGAGGCGGCCGTCGCGCTTGCGCTCGCGCTCGAAGACGACGAACTCGGCTGCTCGGCCGCCGGCCTCGCGCTCGCGAGCTGCCGGCACGAAACCCAGTACACGCGGCTGTTCCGCTCCTGAGCCTGTCTCCCGGCGGTGGCGCTCACGGGTCGCAACGGCCCGGCTAAGCTGCCCCGCATCCTTCCCCGTTCCCCTGCGAGGACTCCCGCCTCATGAGCACGAAACCCACCCTGCGCGTCGGCATCGGCGGTCCGGTCGGCTCCGGCAAGACGGCGCTGACCGAGGCGCTCTGCAAGCGCATGCGCAGCCGCTACAACATGGCCGTGGTCACCAACGACATCTACACGTACGAGGATGCGCAGTTCCTGACCCGTGCCGGCGCGCTCGACCCCGAGCGCATCCTCGGCGTCGAGACCGGCGGCTGCCCGCACACGGCGATCCGCGAGGACGCCTCGGCCAACCTCGCCGCGGTCGACCAGCTCTGCACGCGCTTCCCCGGCCTCGATCTGGTGCTGGTGGAATCGGGTGGCGACAACCTCTCGGCCACCTTCAGCCCCGAGCTTTCCGACCTGACGCTGTACGTGATCGATGTCGCCGCCGGCGACAAGATTCCGCGCAAGGGCGGTCCGGGCATCACGCGCTCGGATCTGCTGATCATCAACAAGATCGACCTCGCCCCGCACGTCGGCGCCTCGCTGGAAGTCATGGATCGCGATGCGAAGAAGATGCGCGGCGAGCGGCCGTTCGTGTTCACGAACATGAAGACCGGCGAGGGGCTGGAGGCCGTGATCGCGTTCATCGAGGAGAAGGGAATGCTGGATGTGGCGTTGCCGGCCTGAGGGCGCCTGCATTCAGCCGGCCTGACGGCTGCAGCCCGGCTTCCTTTGAGCAGAAGTCGGGCAGGGGACGCATTCATGCGCATGGGTGACGGCAATCGGCAATGGCGTGGTACGCATCCATGAGCGCACCGCAGCCGGTCGATGCCGATCACAGGTCAGGGCATGATTTTTATTGCCTTCCCTCTTTCCAGCCCCTCTCCCGCAAGGGGCGAGGGGCTGAAAAACGAAGCGTTCCGATGTGATCGGTATCAGATGCCCGGTGCTTCCAGCCTGAATTGTTCGTAGTTCATGGCAATGAACCTGTGCCATTTGTCCGGCACTTCCTCTATTGGAAAGATGGCTTCGACCGGACAGGCATCGACGCAAAGGCCACAGTCGATGCATTCCTCCGGCTGGATGAAAGACTGTGCGGCCGAGTCGTTGCGATGCTCGTAAATGCAGTCCACCGGGCAGACGT
The DNA here is from genome assembly GCA_018240295.1 of Pseudomonadota bacterium. Taxonomy (GTDB): domain Bacteria; phylum Pseudomonadota; class Gammaproteobacteria; order Competibacterales; family Competibacteraceae; genus Plasticicumulans. The sequence goes on along the minus strand of JAFEGB010000078.1, from coordinate 1,090 downwards.
CCGCGCAGGCGGTGTCCTTGCAGCCGATGCAGGGTTCGGCAATGATGTGCGTCATGTTCGGACTCCTTGAAATTCCTTGCGAAAATCAGAGGATGGCGGATCAGGTCGTCGGGAATTCGAGTCGCTTGATCATCCTTCCTTTTTCATAAAGCCTGCGCACGGCCGCCTGCAGTTGCTGGATTTCGAGATCGCTGAGTTCAACGGCAATCGCCTCGGCTTTCGCCATGGCATCGTCCTTGTCTGCACCCGTGACGACCCCGGGGATGCGGCGCCATTCGGTCTGGCGCGGATTGTTTTCCATGTAGTATTCGAGAGTCGCCCACGCGCTGCCGTCTTTTTCTTCGCCGAATTTGGCGACCACTTCAATTGCATCTTCACTGGCCATGTCTTTGCCTCCCTGAAGGTGTGGGATTTGTTGCGGTTGCAGACGGGCATGACCTGCGGGTGCTTGCCGCAATCGCTGCAATGCCGCGGTCAGCCCCCGCATGCATGTGGAATGCGGGGTTGAGGCTAGCAGCAGGTCATCGGATGGCCAAGCAATCGCGGGCAGAAACCGCAGTCGGGTGAGGGAAAGTTAATGTTGGCGGAGTTCGTGTGAAAGCCTCCGGCAAGCAGGGGTTTCGGGGTGCATCCGTCAAGCATTGCTGGTGATCCGTAACCGGAAGCCGGATTTCATGCGGGTTTCATTCGAATTTCATTTGAAATGGCGATGCCATTCATGTGGCATGGCCGGACAGGAATGCGTGCGTCTGGCGAATGACGGGTAAGCAATCTTTCGTGGTGGTGCGTTCACGACGACAGGGGCATGCGGCCTGGCCGGCAGTACCCGAATGGCACTGCGGATGCCGCATCCCGCTCACTCATCCCGATACCGCCCCGCGATCCCGGCAAACGTCGCGGCCTCGGCCGCGAAGGCATCGGTGACCAGCGGGTCGAAGCGCCGGCCGCGGTCGGCGAGGATCATGTCGACGGCGGTGGCGTGCGGCAGGGGCGGCTTGTAGACGCGGCGGCTGATCAGCGCGTCGTAGACATCGGCGAGCGCCATCAGCCGGGCCGACAGCGGGATGGCCTCGCCGGCCAGCCCTTCCGG
>JAFEGB010000077.1 GCA_018240295.1 Pseudomonadota bacterium | reverse complement strand
TCAACACGCTGGTCGGCATCGACCGCAGCGGCCGCATCAGTGGTGCGCAGGTGCTCGAACATCACGAGCCGATCCTGCTGGTCGGCATCCCCGAGACCCGGCTCGGCGAGTTCATCGCGCAGTACGTCGGCAAGCGCGTGACCGATCGCGTCAAGGTCGGCGCCGCCAACCGCGAGGGCTACGTCGGCGTCGATGCGATCACCGGCGCGACCGTGACCGTCATGGTCATCAACGAGGGCATCATGCGCTCGGCGCACCGGGTCGCGGTCGCGCGCGGCCTGATCGGCGAGGCGGCGGCCGTGCAGCGCGCACCGGCGCGCGTGAAGGCCGATGTCTACGCGCCGGCCGACTGGCAGCAGCTCAGCGGCGACGGCTCGGTGCGCACGCTCCGGCTGACGCGCGCCGACGTGCAGCGCGCCTTCGACAACACCGCCGCCGCCGGCGTCGAGCGCCCGACGCCGGAGCAGCTCGACGAGCCCTTCGTCGAACTGGCCTGGGCCTACCTGAACCCGCCGACCATCGGGCGCAGCCTGCTCGGCGATGCCGCGTATGCACGGCTGATGGCGGGGCTTGCGCCCGGCGAGCACGCGATCGCGGTGCTGGGCAACGGCTATTCGTTCAAGGGCTCGGGCTACGTGCGCGGCGGCATCTTCGATCGCGTGCAGCTGCGCCAGAACGACCAGGCGATCAGCTTCCGCGACAGCGACTTCCAGCGCCTGAGCGATGTCTACACGCCCGGCATGCCGCGCTTTCGCGAGATGGTGATCTTCTTCATCCGCGAGCATTACCACTTCGATCCGGGCACGCCGTGGCAGCTCGAACTGCTGGTGCGCCGCCAGACCGGGCCGCTCGATTCGGTGTTCACGAGCTTCAGCGGCGGCTACGAGACGCCGGCGCGTTATCTGGAGCTGCCCGCCGCGCCGCTGCCGGCGCCGGCCGCCCCCGGCAGCAGCACCACAGGTGCGCCGCAGGCCGCGGTGACGGCCGCGGCGGATGCGACCGCGCTGGCGCCGATGGAGCCGATCTGGAAGGCGGTGTGGCGCGAGCGCGGTTTCCGGATCGCGGTGCTCGGCGCGGGCCTGACGCTGCTGACGCTGATCCTGCTGTTCCAGGACGTGCTGGTGACGCGGCCGCGGCTGCTGCCGTGGCTTCGCAACGGCTTCCTGCTCTGGACGCTGCTGTTCATCGGCTGGTACGGGCTCGCGCAGCTGTCGGTCGTCAACGTGCTGACCTTCACGAACGCGCTGATCGCCGGCTTCCGGTGGGATACGTTTCTCATCGATCCGATGATGTTCATCCTCTGGGGCTTCGTCGCCGCGACGCTGCTGCTGTGGGGACGCGGCGTCTACTGCGGCTGGCTCTGCCCCTTCGGCGCGCTGCAGGAACTCGTCAACGAGCTGGCGCTGAAGCTCGGCATCCGCCAGTGGCGGCTGCCGTTTGCGGTGCACGAGCGGCTGTGGGCGGTGAAGTACCTGATCCTGCTCGGGCTGTTCGCGGTGTCGCTGCAGTCGCTCGGCGAGGCCGAGCAGCTCGCCGAGATCGAGCCGTTCAAGACCGCGATCACGCTGCGCTTCGTGCGCGAGTGGGGCTTCGTCGCCTGGGCGCTGGGTCTGGTCCTCGTCTCGGCCGTCAACCGCAAGTTCTACTGCCGCTACCTGTGCCCGCTCGGCGCGGCGCTGGCGATCCCGGCGCGGCTGCGGCTGTTCGACTGGCTGAAGCGCCGGCGCGAGTGCGGCAAGCCGTGCCAGATCTGCGCCGAGGAATGCGAGGTGCAGGCGATCCACCCGACCGGGCAGATCAACGCCAACGAGTGCCATTACTGCCTCGACTGCCAGGTCACGTACTTCGACGACGGCAAGTGTCCGCCGCTCGTCGACAAGCGCAGGAAGCGCGACAAGGCCGCGGCACTCGCCGCCGGCCGCGAAGTCGGCCGCGAGGCCGGCGCCCCGGCCGCGGCCTTCGACGGGCCGCGCCGCTTCGTGCGCCCGCCGGCGCCCTGAGCCGCCGGGCCTGCCGCCATGCCTGCTTCACGCCCTTCGCCGGCGGGTCAGCACCCGCGCTTTTTCCCCTCGCCGTCGCATCGCTGCCGGAGTCCCGGCGGACGCGGCGCCGAATCCGCCGTTCGGAACGAACCCGGGGGCGGTCTGCGCCCGCGGGTCGCCGGCGGCATTCACAGTGCAATCTTCTGAGGACGGATCACCATGAGCGAGCAACACGACCCGCAGGGCCACGGGGAAACGCCGGCCGGCAGCAGTGCTGCGCACGGTCTGACGCGCCGCGGCTTTCTCGGCGCCGCGGCGGCGGTCGGCGCTGCCGGCGCGACCGGCGTTGCCGGGGCGCTGCTGACGGCGCAGTCGCGCCCGGCCGGGGCGGCGACCGCCGCCGAGGACCCGTCGCTGAAGGCGCACGTCGCGCCGGGCGAGCTCGACGAGTACTACGGCTTCTGGTCCGGCGGGCATTCCGGCGAGGTGCGCGTGCTCGGCATCCCGTCGATGCGCGAGCTGATGCGCATCCCGGTGTTCAACACCTGCTCGGCCACGGGCTGGGGCCTGACCAACGAGAGCAAACTCGTGCTCGGCGACGGCGCGCGCTTCCACAACGGCGACGCGCACCATCCGCACGTGTCGATGACCGACGGCCGCTACGACGGCAAGTACCTGTTCATCAACGACAAGGCCAACACCCGCGTCGCGCGCATCCGCCTCGACATCTTCAAGTGCGACAGGATCACGTCGATCCCGAACGTCTCGGCGATCCACGGCCTGCGCCTGCAGAAGGTGCCGCACACGAAGTACGTGTTCGCGAACGCCGAGATGCCGATCCCGCAGCCGAACGACGGGCGTGATCTCGACAACGCGCAGAACTACTGGACCATGTTCAACGCCATCGACGCCGAGAGCATGGAGGTCGCCTGGCAGGTCATCGTCGATGGCAACCTCGACAACACCGATGCCGACTACACCGGCAGGTACGCAGCCTCGACCTGTTACAACTCCGAGCGCGGCGTGCACCTCGGCGACATGATGCGCAACGAGCGCGACTGGGTGGTCGTCTACAACATCCCGGCGATCGAGGCGGCGATCCAGGCCGGCAAGGCGACGACGATCGGCGATTCGAAGGTGCCGGTGCTCGACGGGCGCAAGGCCGCGAACCTCGGCATCACGGTTTACATCCCGGTGCCGAAGAACCCGCACGGCCTCAACACCTCGCCGGACGGCCGGTACTTCATCGCCAACGGCAAGCTGTCGCCGACCGTGTCGATCATCGACATCGGCAAGCTCGATGATCTGTTCGCCGGCAAGATCGAGCCGCGCAAGGCCATCGCCGCCGAGGTCGAACTCGGACTCGGCCCGCTGCACACGACCTTCGACGGCCGCGGCAACGCCTACACGACGCTGTTCCTCGACAGCCAGGTCTGCAAGTGGAACATCGCCGACGCGATCCGCGCGTACAACGGCGAGAAGGTCGACTACATCCGCCAGAAGCTCGACGTGAGCTACCAGCCCGGCCACAACCACGCCAGCCTGACCGAATCGCGCGAGGCCGATGGCAAGTGGCTGGCGGTGCTCTGCAAGTTCTCGAAGGATCGCTTCCTGAACACCGGGCCGCTGAAGCCCGAGAACGACCAGCTGATCGACATCTCCGGCGAGGAGATGAAGCTCGTGCACGACGGCCCGACCTTCGCCGAGCCGCACGACTGCATCATGGTGCGCCGCGACCAGCTCCGGCCCGTCGATGTCTGGAAGCGCGACGATCCGTTCTTCGCCATCACGCGCGAGCGTGCGAAGAAGGACGGCATCACGCTCGAAACCGACAACAAGGTCATCCGCGACGGCCGGCAGGTGCGCGTCTACATGACCTCGGCGGCGCCGACCTACGGCATCCAGGAGTTCACGGTCAAGCAGGGCGACGAGGTGACGGTGACGATCACCAACCTCGACACCGTCTCGGATCTCACGCACGGCTTCTGCGTCGTCAACCACGGCGTGTCGATGGAGATCGGTCCGCAGCAGACCGCGTCGATCAGCTTCGTCGCCGACAAGCCCGGCGTGCACTGGTACTACTGCAACTGGTTCTGCCACGCGATGCACATGGAGATGGTCGGGCGGATGCTGGTCGAGAAGGCCTGAGGCAGGCGCGCCGCAGCCGGCCCGCAGCCGCACGCCGTGCGGCTGCGGCAGCCGGCGGGAGGGATGGACATGAAGCGATCTGCGGACCCTCTGTGGCTGCTGGCCGTGCTGGTCTGTGCCGGCGTGCTGCTGGCGATCGGCGATGCACTCGCCGCCACTGCCACGGCCGCCGCCACCGCCACGGCCGCCGGACGACGCGTGTCTCCGGCCGACGGGCCGCTGCAGGCGGTGATCGACGCGGCGGCGCCCGGTGAGGTGCTGCGGCTTGCGCCCGGCGTCTATGCCGGCGGCGTGAAGATCGACCGGCCGCTGACGCTCGCCGGCGAGCCCGGCGCCGTCATCGACGGCGGCGGGCAGGGCGATGTCGTGCGGGTCACGGCGCCCGACGTGACGCTGAGCGGCCTCGGGCTGCGCAACTCCGGGCGCGAACTCGGCGACATGAACTCGGGCGTGTTCCTGCAGAAGGGCGCCGACCGGGCGCGCGTCGAGGGCTGCACGATCGAGGCGGTCGCCTTCGGCATCTGGCTCGATGCGCTCGACGGCGCGCAGATCCTGAACAACCGCATCACCGGCGATGCCGCGCTGCGCTCGCAGGATCGCGGCAACGGCATCCACTTCTTCAGCACCCGCCACTCGCTCGCCGCCGGCAACGAGGTCGGCGAGGCGCGCGACGGCATCTACATCGACACCAGCGACGACAACGAGCTGCGCGACAACTTCCTGCACGACCTGCGCTACGGCATTCATTACATGTACGCCAACCGCAACGCGCTGCTCGGCAACCGCACGACGCGCACGCGCACCGGCTACGCGCTGATGTCGTCGAAGAACCTGAAGGTCATCGGCAACCGCTCCGAGCGCGACGAGAACTACGGCATCGCGCTGAACGCGCTGAACAGCTCCGAGATCCGCGACAACGTCGTCATCGACGTGCAGCGCGGTCGTGCCAACCCGAGCGGCGCGCGCGATGCGCACCTGCCGGCCGGCGCCAGCAGCGGTCCGGGCGGGGCCGAGGGCAAGGCGCTGTTCGTCTACAACTCGCTCTACAACGACATCCGCGGCAACGTCTTCGCCGGTGCCGAAATCGGCATTCACCTGACCGCCGGCTCCGAGGACAACCGCATCCACGGCAACGCCTTCGTCGCCAACCGCACGCAGGTCAGGTACGTCGCGGTGAAGACCCAGGAATGGTCGGTCGACGGCCGCGGCAACTGGTGGAGCGACTACCTCGGCTGGGACAGGAACGACGACGGCCTCGGCGACACGCCGTACGAGCCCGTCGACGGCGTCGACCGCCTGCTCTGGCAGTACCCGGCGGCGCGCGTGCTGCTCGCGAGCCCCGCGGTCGAGACGCTGCGCTGGGTGCAGCGCCAGTTCCCGGTGCTGCGTCCGCAGGGCGTGCGCGACAGCCACCCGCTGATGAACCCGCCGGCCGCCGCGATCCCCCGCGTCGCGAGCGCCGCCCCCGGTGCGCACGAGGCGACCCGATGATGAAGCTTTCCACCCCTCTGCTGCCGGC
>JAFEGB010000076.1 GCA_018240295.1 Pseudomonadota bacterium | reverse complement strand
GACAGTTCGCCGGGCAGCGGCGGTGAGGGCGGGGGCAGGGAGGCATCCTCGGGCTGCAGTTCGATCCGGTAGCGGGCCTCGATCGGGATGGCGCTCTGCTGCTCGTCGAGGCGGGCGGCGAGGTCGCCGCCGAGTGGCGAGGCCAGTGCCAGTTCCGGCAGGCGCTGGGCGGTCGACGGTTCGATGCGCGTGACGCGCAGCCGCAGGCCGCGCAGGCGGTCGCTGGCGTGGAAGCTCGCACGCGCGCCGACGGCGATGCGGCGCAGGTCGGCCTCGGCGACGTAGCCGACGGCTTTCGGTGCGCCGGTGCCGACCAGCGTCAGCAGCGGCTCGGCGGCTCCGAGCCACGCGCCTTCGCGCAGGTCGGGCGCGAGGTCGGCGACGCGGCCCGGCCACGGCGCGCGCACCGTCAGCCGCGCGGCCTGCGCGCGCGCGCCTTCGAGTTCGGTGGCGACGCGCAGCAGCTCCTGACGCTCGATCGGATTGCGGTCATTCAGGCGCGCATCGAGCGTGTGCGTCGCGGTCACGGCTTCGAGCACCGCGAGCTGCTGCGTCAGCGTCGCGATGCGGTGTTCGAGATCGGGATTGTCGAGCACGAGCAGCCGCTCGCCGGCCGCGACCGTCGAGCCTTCGGCGACCGCCAGCTTCTGCACGCGCCCCGGCTGGCCGGCGAACACCTGCACCTCGCGCGCCGCCAGCAGCACGGCCGGCGCCGACACCGAGCCGTGCCACGGCAGCAGCAGCAGCGCCGCGAGGGCCGCGAGCAGCAGCATCGGCACGCGCCAGGCCCGCCAGTGGCGCAGTCTTGCGCGGCGTTCGTGCCAGGCGCGCAGCTCCGAGTACAGCGGCAGCGCGATGAACCAGCCGAGTTCGACCAGCATCAGCGCAATCCCCAGCGCCTTGAAGAAGTAGTGGTAGACCGCGAGCGCGATGCCGACGAACAGCCCGAAGCGGTACACCCAGGTCGCCCACGCATACGCCACCAGCAGCCGGCGGCGCGCCGCCGGCAGCCGCTCGGGCGGTGCTTCGCCGAGGCCGAACAGCGCCTCGCGCAGCCGCCAGCGCCCGAGCGCGAAGGAACGCGCCTGCAGGTTCGGCTCGTCGAGCGCATCGGCGAGCAGGTGATAGCCGTCGAAGCGCATCAGCGGATTCAGGTTCACGGCCAGCGTCAGCAGCCAGGCGGTGCCGGCGAGCACGTGCATGCCGTTGCGGAGCGCGCCGTCCGGCAGCAGCAGCCAGAGCCATGAGGCGATGGCCGCGAGCGCCAGCTCGACCAGCACGCCGGCGGCCCCGATCGCCAGACGCTTGCGGCGTTCGACCAGCTGCCAGGCGGCGCTGGCGTCGGTCCAGCACACCGGCCAGAACACGATGAAGGCCACGCCCATCGCCGGCACGCGGCAGCCGTAATGGTGCAGCGTGCAGGCGTGGCCGAACTCGTGCAGCACCTTGGAGACCGCGAGGCAGGCGCCGACCGCCAGCGCGCCGCGCAGATCGAAGTCGAACGGGAATTCGTGCGTGAAGCGCTCCCAGCGGCCGAGGATCGCCAGCAGCCCGCCGAGCGCCAGCACCGCGACCGTCAGCGCGCAGGCGCGCGTCCACACCCAGGCCAGCCACGGCTGCATCGCGCGCAGCAAGGCATCGGGCCGCAGCAGCGTCACGCGCAGGAACAGGTAGTGATGCAGCAGCCAGCTCGCCCAGCCGCGCTGCAGCCGTGCGCGCCGCTCGGCGTGCAGGCGGCTGGTGTCGGCATGGCCGATGGCGAGCAGCTGCTGATCGGCGAGGAAGCGCACGAACGCATCGAGATCAGCGGCGGCGGCCGTCAGCGTCGTCTCGGCCCGCACCGCGGCGAGCACGGCCTCGGGCGAACCGAGCGCCCAGCGGCGCAGGAACTCGATCTCCAGCCAGCCGAGGCGCACGTAGCGGTTGGTGGCCGGGTCGTGCAGCGTCCAGCCCGGCGCGCCGTCGCGCGCCGGTGGCCCCGGATACAGCTTCAGCTCCTCGCGCAGCGGCGGCAGGCTCGCGCTGCCCGTCGTGGCCGGGCTCACAAGGCTCACAGGTTCAGCCAGCGCGCCAGCACCGCCAGCGGCCGGCGCAGCAGCCAGGCGCCGAGCGTGGTGTCGGCACCGTAGACGCGGGCGGTGCCGCGCAGGCCGGGGCGCAGGTCGGCGGCATTGCCGGTGCGGCCGGCATCGAGGCTGGCCTTCAGCCGGTAGGCGGCGACGCCATCGGCGCCGGGCACGGCCGTGTAGCCGATCACGCGCAGCCGCGCGCCGAGCGGCCGGTCCGGGGCGACGTTCGGGAAGAACAGCAGCGCGTCGCCGGCTGCGAGCAGCAGCGGATCGCTGGCCGGCAGGTGGACTTCGAGTTCGATATCTTCGGGGCGCGCGACCACGAGGATCTTCTGCCCGACCGCGACCGGCCGGCCGAGCCAGTCGTTCGGGTCGTCGAAGATCGCGATGCCGTCCTGCGGCGCGCGCAGCTGCAGGCGTTCGAGCAGCGTCGCGTAGTAATCGCGCTCGGCGGCCTGCTGCTCGACGCGCCCGGCCAGCGTCGCCAGCGTCGCCTTGGCGCGCACGTCGCTGAAGGCCTGCTGCGAGGCGGTCTGGAATTCGGCGAGCGCGACCTCGCGCGCGCGCGTTGCGACTTCGAGCTTGCTGCGCACCTCGGTGGCATCGAGCCGCAGCAGCGGCTGGCCGGCGCTGACGCGCTGGTTCGGTTCGATCTGGAAGGATTCGATGACGCCGTCGACCGGCGCGCGCACCAGCGCCGGCAGCCGCGGCACCAGCTCGGCCGGTGCCAGCACGCTCTGGCGGATCGGCCACGCCGCGAGCAGCGCCAGCACCAGCAGCGCCGATGCCCAATACCACGCGCGCCGGCCGCGCGGCAGCCGCGCGAGCAGCGACTTGCGGGCCGTCAGTCGCGCAAGCCGCCGCGCCTGCGCGTAGCTGCCGGCGAGCAGGGCCAGCAGCTGGCGGTCGGCATCACCCCAGGGCGCGGCCCGGAACAGCAGCAGCGTGCCCTCGCCGGGCTGGCCGGGCGCGCTCGCGAGCGCGAGCGCCAGCCCGTGCGCCGGCAGCCACTGCGCCCAGTCGGCGGCGAGCGCCTCGGGCAGCGCCGCGGCACCGAAGCGCCGCGCCGGTACCTCGTCGCCGGCCGCGGCAGGCAGCGCCGCGAACGCCCGCGCCAGCCACTGCAGGTAAGGCCCGTCGGCATCCGGCAGCGCGACGCCGGACACGGCCTCGACGCGACCACCGGCGTCGAACAGCACCGCCTGACGGTACGCCAGCAGGCCGTGCGTCTCGTTGACGATCACGAACGCCAGCTCGGCCGGCGTCGCGAGTCGCGCGCGCTGTTCGAGCTGCACGAGCGCGGCGAGGCGCAGCAGTTGCGGGGACGGGGGCGGGGCGGCGGACATCGGCGGTGGCGGTGACGAGGGGGGATCAGGGCCGGGAGCCCGCAGGCCGTCCGGGTGGCGCGGCGGATGCCTGCGCACCGGGTCCGATGCTCACGGCTGCAGCACGACCTTGCCGCTCATGCCGGCCAGCAGCTCGGGCGCGGCGGCGAGCAGGCGGCCGTAGATCTTGATCGACTGGCTGACCGGATCGACGCGCGCGCCGAGCCGGTCGAGTT